>JBGPHD010000075.1:0-13863 GCA_041484135.1 Gemmatimonadota bacterium | reverse complement strand
GGCTACGCCAATGCCGACGCAGGAGCATAGCCGCGGCATTGGGGCGATGGGGCTACTCAGTAATTGTCCGATGGCCCGGGCCAACGTGCCGGCCCTCGGCCATGATGCAATAGCCCTGACACTTTACAACTGAGTCCACCGTGTCCAGGCGCCAATTGGTCTGCAGCAGCGTCTCCTCAGTCAATTCCGCTCGAGGCATGGGCCTGAGCAAGAGTGTCCTCCTGTCTTCGTCGCATTCTTCAACCAGCACCTCGCCTTCATAGATGGGAAAGTGGTTGTGGAGTAGCGTTACGCCGAAACGCTGAAGCGCGCCGTGACGTTCTAGGACCTCCCTCAATTCGCCAAAGCACTGCTTGTCCAACTCAGACAGCGGCGTGACGTCGCTGATGCTGGGTAGGCCGGCATACTCGGTGGCTATCTCCTTGGTGACTGTCACTTGTGGCGTCCTTTCACTTGGTGGTTCGCAACGGCTGCTAGGGAGAGGCAGGTGACCCAACGGGGCGCCTTCCACGCTGCGGCCGCGCGTACGGCACCCGCGGCGGATGCACTCCACTGTACAGCGCGCGGAACGACAGCGTCAAGCGCGTGTTAGGCGGCATCTAGGTTAGGCCGGCCAGCTCGACCGAGAGTTTCTTGGACAACTCAGTGATGTTGGCGTACAGGAGGCATCTGTGCCCCTTGACATCAAACTTGAGGTCACTGCCCTTCCTCGCCAATAGCACCGTCGCCTTGTTCTTGCCCCAGGCGTACCCAACCTCAAGGTACACGTTGGGATTAGCCCCGGTTAGGTCCGCCACAACAAGGGAGGCCGTCTCGATTCGTTCTCTCACCCGCGTTAGTATGTCACCTGTAAACGCGGTCATGTCGACTCGCTCACACAGATAGCCCGCCGAATTCACTGGGCCTTGAATGCCAAACCCATAGACGTCCTCCATCTCTCCCTCTGAGAACGGCATCGCCACAAACACGTGCGGCTTGCGCGACGACGCCGTACCCGCGTCGATGGCCGTCGCCTCCAAAGGTCGGTCACCGCGACTAACCCTCGGCGCGCCGAGTTCGGCTAGTAGTTTCGCGAGACGTTTGGCTCGGCCTGCGTTGAGCTCAATGATCGCTATCGACTGTAGAGAGTCGGGCTGAATACCGTCGTTGGTCGCGTCACTCAAACCAGCGACAAGGGCTAAGAACGCCTCTCTTTCGTCAAGCCCGTAGCCCGGCCCATGGATGGTCATGGCGATCTTCTGAGCCCCAGGCTCATGCCTGCTCAAAGCCTGCAGGCCGAGATAGACGAAACTCCTAATCTGCCCGTAATCGAAGCGCGCCAGGTCGACCACGCCGATGAACAAAACGAATCGAGCGCCGAGAAGTCCGTGCGTTGGCACAAGGGAGTAGCTGCCAGGCTTCGGCTGTATTCGTAACCGCGGTTCCTTGGCTCGCAATACGGATGCAACCGCGGCGTCCACCCCGTAGAAGCCCTGTGCGTACTTCAGGATAAGAACGTCACACTTGAAGGTCAGGGCATCGCCTTCTGTGACTCGGGTCGTGTACATGGCTCCCTCGGGTAGTCAGGTGCTGATGCGACCTAACGACATGCGCTGTCGGTGCAGGCCGCGCGCGCGGCACGCCGCAGCGGGCGCGAGAATGTCGGGCGCGCAGACCGTCAGCTTGAAGCGTATGTTAGACGGCGCACGGGCCCTCAGAGGTTGCGCCAACGCTCGAAGACTCCGAGGAGGAAGGCGTGAAAGGGCCAGAAGATAGGGTCGGATGGCGAGTTCATGGGGTCCGGCATCGCCCCGCCGAGCCCGTCGTGCACCGCCGCGTGATAGGGGAGGACCTTCTTGTTCAGGGAGCTGTAGGACTTGAACTTCCTGAGGTTGGCCGGGCGCAGAGCCGCGGGCAGGGGCATGAAGACGCTCGTATTGCCGTTGTCAAGTTCGGCGGGAACCGGCTTGGCGGGATCCCAAGCGGGCAGTGGGACGAAGCGGGCGCCCGCGTTGTTGACGAGCCAGGTCTCCAGCTCGGCGATGAAGTGCTGGTGCCAGGTGAGAAAGCCCTGGTCGTGAATCATGAGGGCCATGTCCATGCCAGCCGCACGGTGCTCCTGAACCGGGTTCTTGGTAGGCAGGGCGATGTACTGATCGAGGAGCGCGCGCAACGCTTGGCGCGAGGCGGCAGAGAGGACGTTGAGGTCCTTGCGGTTTGGCATGGGGCACCTCCGGTACGGTTTGGGAAGCAAACTCAAACGGATGCAGTGCGGCGTCGAACTCGCAATTGAGCAGCGGCATTGTTCGCCGCGCGATCGTTATCGTCACCGTGCCGCACACACTGAACGGGCGCCTTACGCACGCGATACCCTATCCGCCGGTGCGATGAGGTGCTAGGAAGGAGCGTGATAGTGCAGGCCAAGCTGCCTAACACGCTGCGCCACCGGCAGCCCGACGAGGATTCGTCGCATGAGAAGCCCACCGCCTAGCGACCGTCGTGCCGGTCAATAGTACGGGGGTGTGCTCTGCGGGATAACCCTGTGAGTACTACGAGCGAACAAACCCCGGCACTCCGCAGCCTCCGGCACGCGCGAACCCGGCAGGTCCACCACCATCACGTCGCTCGAGCCGTCGAACCGCATGCTGGAGAGGAACCGGCCGCACTGGCCGGTCGCACCTAGGTCAAGTCAGGCCAACCCCCTAACGCCATTGCGGTTGCGGGTGCATGATAATGCACGCGTCGGGCGGGGCAGCCGCCGCTGACCACCAGTGCCGTTGCCCCAGAGGTGCCCGGCCATGGTCGCTGGTTCAGAGAAGGTCGCACGCGCGGCAGTCTGCGCCGCCATCCCGTTCGTCGTCGTCGCCGCAGTGATCGGTGGATCGTGCGGCGGAGCCGGACCCCCTCCCCGTATCGCGTTCCCCCTGCTCCACATCGGCCCCACCCTGGTCCGCGTCGCGCAGCCGGTGATCGACGCGTGGGAACGGCCCCGCGTGGCCGAGCTCCCCGAGTCGCTGATGGCGCACGTCAGCCTGCGGCCCGGGTACGCGGGCGACATCGACTACGCGGAGGCGATGGTGGCCATGCCGGGGCTCTCGGCCGCGGTCGGGCCGCAGAGCAGCCGCGCCACCCTGCTCGTGGCGCCCATCTACGCCGAGCGGGGCATCCCGCTGATCGTCGCGACGGCCACCAGCGACCGGTTGCGGGAGCTGGGACCCTGGGTCTTCCAGCTGGCGCCCGAGAACGCGGCCGAGGGCGCCTTCATGGCGCGCTTCGCCCTCGATCACCTGTCGGCCCGCCGCGTCACGGTCTTCTACCTCGACGCCGACGAGTACGGTCTCGACCTGCGCGACGGCATCGTGCGGGCGCTGGGCCGGCGTGGCGTGACGCCCGTGGACGAGGTCGGGATCGTCGCGGATGCCGACCTGCCGCGGCGGGTCGCCCAGTCGCTGCAGCGCGCCACGCCCGAGGTGGTCGTCGTCGCCGCGCGCTCGCCCGAGGCGGTCGCGATCGCGCAGGCGGTGCACGCCCGGCTCCCCAGTGCCCGGGTGGTGGTCGGCGACGGCGCCCCGCTCAACCCGGCCTTCGTCCGGGCGGCGGGAGACGCGGCGTCGGTGGTGTACGGCGTGACCTGGTGGGACCCGGACCTCCCCGACACGCTCGCCCGCGCGTTCGCCACGCGCTACGAGCGGGCCAGCGGTCATGTCCCGTCCCCGGCCGACGCCATGTACTACGACGCCATCATGGTGGCCGCCCAGGCGGTGCGCGAGGCCGGCCCGCGGCCCGCGTCGGTCCGCCGCTATCTGCGGGAGCTGGGGTCGGCGCGCCCGCCGTTCCGAGGCGTCACGGGGCCCATCTCCTTCGCCGCAGATCGCCCGGTCAACCTGCTGATGACCCGCGTCGTCAACGGCGCCGTGGTGGTGGCGCAGGGCCCCGTGGCAGTCCGATGACCGCTTCCGGACGACCGTTGAACGTTCGCGTCATCCTCCTCCTGATGGCCGCCGCCATCGGCCTGTACGTCGCTGCGTTAGGCGCGTACGCGGCGCTGCAGATCGGGCCGGCGGCGAGGGCCCTGCGCCTGCGCGCGGGAGCGCTCGCCGTGGAGTACGACTCGGTCCGCGTCCAGAGCGAGGCGCTGCTGCGGGCGTTCGATGAGGTCCGGCGGCTGAGCCTGGACCGGAGCCTGACGCCCGGGGACCGGCAGGCGCTGCGCTCGCGCCTCCGCCCGACGGTCGCGGCGATCGCCGTCCGGTCGGTCGGCCTGGAGGCCAGCCTGGTCCTGCGGGACATCCCCGCGGACATGCGGGTCGCGCTCGCCGAGGCGGCGGGGATGGAGTCGCAGGTGGCCGGCGCGCTGCTGGAGGCGCTGGAGGACCTGGGCCAGGGCGACGGCCCGGCGGCGGCATCCTGGATCGCCAGGGCCGAGACGGCCCGGGAGGGGTTGGTCGCGCGCCTGGGCGAATCCCAGCGGCTGGGGCTCGTGGACCTGGCGGAGCGGGAGCGCGTCCTGGGCCGGCGGGCGAACCGGGTGGGTCAGGCCGTCGCGTGGTGGGTCATCCTGGGCCTGGCCCTGGTGGGGCTCGCGATGCTGGTCCTGCACCGGCGCCTGTACGCGCCGCTGGCGCTGCTCGAACGAGGCCTGGCCCGGGTCGCGGAAGGCGACCTCCAGGCCTCCCTCCCCGTCAGGCGGGAGGACGAGCTCGGCCGCCTGATGGCCCACTTCAACGAGATGACCAGCGTGCTGCGCGGCCGCCCCGAGGAGGTCCGTTTCCGGACCGCGTTCATGACGGTCCCCGACGCGCACTACATCGCGACCCGGGACGAGGGGCGGATCCTCGAGGTGAACGACCGCTTCGAGGGCGTGCTCGGCTACCGGCGCGAGGAGGTGCTGGGCCGGACGTCGCTGGAGCTGGGCCTCTACGCCGATCCCGACGATCGGGCCCGCATGCTCGCCGAGCTGCGCGCGAAGGGCGAGGTCCGGGATCTCAAGCTGCTCGCGCGGCGCAAAGGCGGGGAGACGATCCCTGTGCAGCTCTCCGTGAGCGAGCTCCGGACGGGCGACCAGGCGCTCATCCTGGGCGTCATCCGGGACATGAGCGAGCTGGCGCGGGCGGCCGAGGCGCTGCGGGCCATGGAGGAGCAGTTCCGGCAGGCCCAGCGGCTCGAGGCGGTGGGCCGTCTGGCGGGCGGCGTCGCGCACGACTTCAACAACCTGCTCACGGCGATCACCGGCTACAGCGATCTGCTGCTCGAGAGCCTCGGCCCGGAGGACCTGAACCGCGCCGACGTGGAGGAGATCAAGGGGGCGGCGCTCCGGGCGACGTCGCTCACGCGGCAGCTCCTCGCGTTCAGCCGCAAGCAGGTGTTGCAGCCCCGGGTGCTCGACCTCAATCAGGCCGTCCGGACGCTGGACAACATGCTCCGCCGCCTCATCGGCGAGGATGTGACGCTGGAGCTGTCGGTCGCCGCGACGTTAGGCGCGGTGCGGGCGGACCCCGGCCAGATCGAGCAGGTCATCCTCAACCTCGCGGTGAACTCAAGGGACGCGATGCCCGGCGGCGGCCGCCTCACGATCGCGACGGCCGACGTGGACCTCGACGCGGCGTGGGCCGGGGCGCACGCGGGGGCGTCGCCGGGGCGCTACGTGATGCTGGCCGTGAGCGACACCGGCACCGGCATGGATGCGGAGACCCGCTCGCACATCTTCGAGCCCTTCTACACGACGAAGGAGCAGGGGAAGGGGACCGGGCTCGGACTCGCCACGGTGTACGGCATCGTCAAGCAGAGCGGTGGCTACGTGCAGGTGGACAGCGAGCCGGGCCGTGGCGCGACGTTCAGGATCTACCTGCCCCGGGTGGATGAGCAGGCCGAGGCTGAGGAGGTGACGTCGCTGGAGCGGCCCGCGGAGGGTGGCATGGAGACCCTGCTGCTGGCCGAGGACGACGTGTCGGTCCGGGAGCTGGTGTCCGAGGTCCTGTCACGCAAGGGGTACCGCGTGCTGCGGGCGCCGGACGCGAAGACGGCGCTGGAGATGTCGCGCGCCCAGGCGGGGGAGATCCACCTGCTGGTGACGGACCTCGTCATGCCCGGGATGACGGGACGCGAGCTGGCGGATGCGCTGAGGGCCGAGCGGCCCGGGATCCGGGTGCTCTACATGTCCGGCTACACCGACGACGCGGTGGTGCGGCACCGCGTGCTCGAGGAAGGCATCCCCTACCTCCAGAAGCCGTTCGCGCCGCACGCGCTGACCTCCAAGGTGCGCGAGGTGCTCGACCGGACCTAAGGGCGGTCGCGGAAGTGGTAACCGGGGTCACAGATTCGCCTCTGCTTCCTTACCATTATGGCCCGCCTCAACCCCTCGTCAACACGGGAGCCATGCCGGACGCCATTGCCTGGGCCCGTCCCTGGGCCACCGCCAAGCCTTACAGCCGCCCGATGCCGCGCGCCGGGGCCTGGTACCCGGTCATCGCCGAGAACGGGGCGACCCGCGTGGTCCTCCTGATTGGCGACCGGAAAGTGGCTATCCAGCGACACCTGCTGGAGTTCCGCGAGGATCGCCCCACCCGCTTCACCGTCGTCACCCGCGCTCACGGGGACCCCAACCCGGCCCAAGGGACGGCGGACGACCTCGGCCGCACCTACGGCGTCTGCCCCTCCTGCGGCAGCCGCGTGGATCTCTTCGGCACGCCCAGTGTCGCGACCTGCCCGGAGTGCGGGCACCGCGGCGAAGTGGCCTGGTGGGAGACGGGCTGACGCCGGTCGGCTGAGACTGTCCGGAGGGCCTCTCGCGACCCTCTATCGCGCGCAGCTCTGCTCGGTGGTCAGTCCCTCGAACCGTTCGATGGCATGAAGGTCCCCGCGCTCGTTGACGCCCCTGATCTCGGTGGCGGACCGTGAGCCGGGCGCCCACAGCCTAACGCCCACGGCGGGATGCAGTGTGCCGGCGCTTGATTCCTGGAAGACCTGGTAGCAGTAGCCCTGGTTGCTGAACGTCAGATGTTGCAGGTGCAGGCCCTCATTCTCCGCTCCGCCCATCCTGTCATACGCATCGTGACCGAAGCGTTGCCTCCAAGCCTCGCCCTGCGGCGGGAACCTGAGCTGCACGGTGTCCCTGGTGCCGAAGCGGTAGACCAGCGCGGTATCGCCCACGCTGCAGACGGCTGCAATGCGGTGGCTCCGCGCGGCGTCGAACCCGAAGACCAGGCGCTCCGATGCCGTGCAGAGGCTGTCGCCCACCACCTCGCGCGCGCCTTCGCGTTGCGCGTATCCGGCCGCCGGCGCGGCGAGAAGCAGGAGCACGATCCCTGTTCGCACAGTGTCCCAAGCGTGCGCGCTGCGCCGCGCGTTCGCAAGCGCGGCGGCGGGACAAACCCGAGCCTTCTACTTGTGTTGCGGGCGCGCCGGGGGCGCGAGCAGGGCGAGCCCGAGACGGGAAATGATGGCGAGGTCGCCGGCGGCGCTCGGGACGCGGCGGCGCCGGAGGAGGAAGCCGTGGTAGGCGTAGTAGAAGAGGTCGGCAAGCTCGGGCTGGCCGGTGAGGTCGCGCAGCAGGCGCATCCGCTCCCGCTCGGCCTTGTTGGCGCGCCGAGCGACCTCGGGATCGACGGCGGCCCAGGCGAAGATCGCGGCGTCCGATGGCGACTCGCCGCGCTCGCTGGCGACGTTACGGCGGTCGAGCTCCTCGCTGATCATGACCAGCGCCTCGCGGAGGTCGGCGGTGCGGAGCGCCTTGGTGAGGAGCGCGGTCTCCACCTCCCACTCGGCGAGGAGGGTCTCGAGGAGATCGCCGCGGTCGCGGAAGTGCCAGTAGAAGCTGCCCTTGGTGACGCGAAGGTCGCGGGCGAGGGGCTCGACCGCTACCGCCTCGGGGCCGGCGTGGAGGAGGGCGAGCCTCGCGGCGCGGAGCCAGTCGTCGCGCGTGAGGCGGGTGTCGGTAGCGGCGCGTCCGTGTTCCATACGGGGGCGTATGGTAATGTCGGGGGGCGTCTCTGTCAATACGGACCCGTATGGAGCCCACGTCCGCCGTCACCGGACCCGTATGGAGCGCGCGTCCGCCGCCACGGGACCCGTATGGAGCCCGCGTCCGCCGCCACGGGCCCCTGCCGACGGCGAGCGGTTCAGATCGTGTCGATCGGAACCGTGGGCGCGACGCGGCCGACGGGGGCGTGAACAACACGTGACGTGCCGTGTAGATGGAGCGATGGACCGATGGGGCGGAGCAGGCCGGAGCCGCGCGGCGTCGGCGGCCGTATTCCTCGCGCTGGGCTGCGGGAGCCATACGGGCCCGGCGGCCGGGAGCGTGGTGGAGCGCCAGGTGCGGCCGTCGGCGACGAACGCCGCGATCACCGCGTTCAACGCCGATCACTACGTGTGGCTCGACCCGGCGTCGCCCGCGACGCAACTGCTGGTGCTGCTGCCGGGCACGGGCGGGCAGCCGCGGAACTTCCGGCTCATCGGCGCCATCGCGGCGGAGCAGGGCTATCGCGTGATCGGCCTCATGTACGCCGACGACCGGGCCGTGGTCAGCGTGTGCACCGACCCGAGCGACACGGGCTGCATGGCGGCGGTGCGGACCGAGGTCATCGAGGGCGTGGACCGGTCGCCATACGTGAGCGTGGACCGCGCGAACAGCATCGACGGACGACTCGTCTCGCTCCTCCGCTACCTCGCGGCGCAGTATCCCGACGAGGGGTGGAACAGCTTCCTCAGTGGTGACACGCTGCGCTGGTCAGCGATCGCGGTGGGCGGTCTCTCGCAGGGCGGCGGGCACGCGGCCTTCATCGGGACCCTGCGCGCGGTCCCCCGCGTGGTGATGTTCGGCGCGCCCGCCGACGGCATCGGCGGACAGGTCGCCCCATGGATGACCATCGGTGCGACGCCCGCGTCCCGGTACTACGGCCTCGCCCATGTCCGCGACCCGTTCGCGTCCATCGCCCCCAACTGGCTGGCGCTCGGACTCGCGGCGTTCGGGCCGGTCACGACCGTCGAGGCGAGCGCGCCGCCCTTTGGTGGCTCGCACATGCTGCGGACCGACCTCCTGCCGGCCACGGGTTCCTACAACGAGGCCCATCCCAGCGTGTTCGGCGATGGCACGACGCCCAGGGCGCCGGACGGCTCGCCGGCGCTGGCGCCGACCTGGAGGTACCTGCTGGGCCGGCCGTGAGGTCAGGCCCCGTGCGACCGCAGCAGCTCGTCAACCTCCGCATAGCCTGACGGGAACTTCACCCCGCGCACCGACGCGCCGGCGTCGAGCAGCGCCTTGACCGAATCGGGCGAGCGGGCCTCGGTCCAGTACGAATCCACACACGCCTTGACGGCGAGCATCAGCGGCGTCTGTCCGAAGGCGTCCGCCACGTCCACCGGCGATCCGCGCTCGATCAGGAGCTTGAGGGCCGCGGGGCAGCCGCGCCACGCCGCGATGTGGATGGACAGGCTCCCCGGCGGCTCACCCCAGTAGCCGTCTCCCTCGGTGAAGGGCGCCGCCGCACCCACACCCAGGTCGAGCAGCTGCCTGACTCCGGGCGGGTTGCAGGTGCCCGAGAACTTCGCGAGCAGCGTGCCGCCCATGGCCTGGACCTCTGCGACGAGGTGGGGTTCCCGGGTCGCGATGGCGCGGACCGACTCGGCGTCCCCCATAGCGCACGCGGCGATCAGCGCGTCCACGCCCGTGAGCGCGACGGGAATGCCGCGCTCCGCGAACAGCTCGAGCACGTCGCTCCGCCCCTCGCGCGCGGCCCGGGCGATGCAGGTGAGGCCGTCCACGACCAGCATCGGGTCCGCGCCGTGATCCAGCAGCAGCGCGAACATCCGGAGGTGGTTGTCGCGCCGCAGGGCGTGATGCATGGGGCTCCAGCCGCGCCGGCGCTCGAGATTGGGGTCCGCGCCGTGCTCCAGCAGCCACTTCGCGCCCTCGATGTCGTGCCAGTCGTGCTTGCGGACCAGCATCATGGCCAGGTCGTCGCTCGACAGCTTGCCCGTGAGGGCGACGAGCTTCATCGCGTCGTTGTCGTAGCTCTCGGGGGAGTGATAGACGGCTTCGTCGTCGGTGGGATCGGCGCCGCGCTCGAGGAGCAGACGGGTAAGAGGCGCGTGATGCGCCACTCCGGCCGCGCCGTAGAGGGCCGTCTCCCGCTCGGGATTCTGTCCCGTCGTCCAGAAGCCGGTGTTCGCGTCCGCGCCCGCGTCGAGCAGCGCGGTCGCCGCGCGCAGGAACGCGTCCGTGCGCGACGGGTCGAGCCGGAGGTACTTCGAGAGACAGAGATAGTTGAGCGCGTCCCCGCCGTACGGGTCGCTCTTCGCGCTCACGCTGCCGGGATCGACCGCCAAGACCCGCCTAACGGCCTCGTCATCGCCGAGGACGGCCGCGGTATGGATGTCGCCGCTCCGGAGCGCCGGGTGCGCCGCGAGGATCGCCTCGGCCTCCTCGAGGTCGCCGTGCCAGGTCGCTGCCTCGAGGAACTTCGCCCGCACGTCGGCGGTCAGAGGTAGCTCAGCCACTTGTCGTCCTTCCTCCTCGCCTTGAGATCGGCGAACCACCGGCACGCGGGGTAGAGCAGGGCGACGGCCGCGGCCCACACGAGGTACAGGAGGCCGAGGCCCCAGGTGTAGCCCTCGGGGGCGGGCGGATTCCCCATGGGATGATTGGCGAAGAGCCACGGGCTCACGGTGCCGAGCCGGATCTTCGAGACCAGCAGCGCGAGAGCGTGGATGAGCGGGATGTGGAGCACGTAGAAGAAGAACGGCACTCGGCCGAAGACGGTGAGCCAGCGGGCCAGCGCGCCGCGCGCTCCCTCGAGTAGCGGGACCAGGGCGATGGTGGGGCCCAGCGTCATCAAGAGGAAGAGGAACGACGCCGGATACTTGCTGGTGTTGAGGAACGAGAGCAGCGCCGGCATCGGCGGACCTTCGTTCCCGTCCGCCACGGCGCCCCAGGGCCGGGGATCGCCATAGAGGTTGAACCCGCGGAGGACGAGGAACAGCGCGATGGCGCCGAGACCGATCCTGAGGCAGAGGCGCCGCCGGCGCTCCGGCTCGAGCGTCATGATGCTCCCGAACGCGTAGCCCGCCGCCATCACGCCGATCCAGGGGATGATCGAGTAGAGGACGATGACGGGCGGGCCATCGGCGCCGAGCCGGAAGGGGTCGTCGAAGAAGCCGATGTAGAGGATGTTCCGCAGCCACCGCAGCGGTATCGCCGACGCGAGCGGGTACATGATCGCGTTATGCACCGCGATGATCGCGACCCCGATCACGCCGAGGGCCTTCGGGGAGAGCCGCACCAGCAGGGCCATCAGGATCATGCACCAGCCGAGCATCCAGATGACGCCGGCCAGCATGTAGTGGACGTAGTCGAAGTTGAAGGTCCAGCCGAGCCTGATGACGGTCAGCTCGAGGAGGACGAGCCAGGCGCCGCGCGTCCAGAGGAAGCGCGAGAGGTCGGGGTGCTTGCGGCCGTAGAAGTACGCGCTGGTCCCGGCGAGGAAAGCGAAGGCGGGAGCGCAGAAGTGTGTCACCCACCTGGTGAAGAAGATCCCCGGCGTCGGGCCGCCGCTGGGGAGGCCGGAGAAGACGCGCACGTGGTCGACCGCCATCAGGACCATCACCGCGCCGCGGATGACGTCGATGGAGGCGAGGCGTCCGCCTCCGGAGTCGGGCTCAGTGCGCGCCGCGCACCTCCTCGACGATCTTCAGCAGCTGGTCCTTCGAGATCGGCATCCGGATGGTGCGCACCGCGCCGAGTCCCTGCGCGACCGCGAGCGGGTCCTGGCCCCCGGTGTGCGAGGTCCGGGCGGCGATGGCGACCACGCGGGCGTCGGGGAAGGCGCGCCGCAGCCGTCGCATGAACTCGGGCATCGCCATGCGGCCCGGGGCGTGCACGTTGATGAAGACCACGTCGGCGGGGACGGTCTGGTACGCCTGGAGCGCGACGCCGGCGTCGGCCGCCTCGATCACCTCGTGGCCCGCGGCGGACAGGATGGTCTGCAACGAGTCGCGCACCGTGTTGTGCTCGTCGATCAGGAGGATCCGGGCGGGACGGGAGTTGGGGACGACGGCCGCACGGCCGCACCCGCGGCACACCACCCGCCGCGCGATCTCGGCGCCGCGGCGCTTGGCCGGTCCCAGCGTGAACCCGCTCCCGCACGCCGGACAGCTCACCGGGCCCGGCGCGGCGAACGCCGCCTTCAGCGTGGTGGCTTCCTCGACGGAGTACGGGGTCGGGGTCTCGCGCCGCCGCCGCCCGCGTCGGCGCATCTCGATGCGCCGCTCGACCAGCCGCCGGTCGGTCTGACGGCGGTCCTCGGAGCCGCGGCGCTCCGCCGCGCGCTGCTGCTCGACGTTCCGGCGCTCCCGCAGCCGCCGGTTGCCGTTCGAGCGACGTGCGTCCGGCGAGCGCCGGTCCCAGAGCCGGCGGCGTTCGGTCGAGCGGCGTTGCCCTGATGGTCGGTCCACGCGCGGCCTCCCTCCGACTGGAGCGGAACGGTCGGGATTCTCCAATCTGGCGCGGTAGCGCGAAAGACGCCAGACGACGAGCGGAAAGCCGAGCGTTCCGGTCCGGAAAACGGCGCCGCGAAGCCCTTTGCGGGAGGCCGCCGTGCGTCTATCCTGCAAGGTTCCGCAGAAACGGTCCTCGTTCCGGGAAGGCGCACTCCTTCATGATCCGCACGCCGCACGTCCTGCTCACCAGCGTCTGCCGGCCGTTAGGCGAGCGCTTCGGCGATGCCCCCAGCGTGGGGTACGAGCTGCTGCACGGCCAGGTGACCCGCGCCCAGGGACTCTTCAGTCCGCGGTCGCACCACGTGCAGTTCGGGCTGGAGTACCTCGCCGAGAACCTGGAGGCCCCCACGGTGGTGCTCCAGTATCCGTCCCGGCGGGAGCTGGTCCGCGAGCTGCGGCGCGGGCCTGGCGTGGTGGGCATCTCGTTCGTTCTGGCCACCTACCACCGCATGAAGGAAGTGGTGGCGCTGGTCCGCCGCTACGCGCCGGGCGCGCGGATCGTGCTGGGCGGCTACGGCACCGTGGCCCCCGACGAGATGCTCCGCCCCTACGCGGACGACATCTGCCGCGAGGAGGGCGTCGCCTACCTGCGGCGCCTGCTGGGCGAGCCCGAGATCCAGATGCCGTATCGCCACCCGCTCATCATCAACCGGCTGCGGGTGTTCGGGAGACAGGTCTCGCGGACCGGGATCGTCTTTGGTGGCCTGGGATGCCCCAACGGGTGCGACTTCTGCTGCACCTCGCACTTCTTCAAGCGCAAGCACATCCGCCTGCTGCCCACGGGAGCCGACATCTACCGGGTGGTCGAGCGCTACCTCGACGTGGATCCCGACCTCGGCATCCTGATCATCGACGAGGACTTCCTGCTCAACAAGCGCCGGGCGATGGAGTTCAGGGAGTGCGTGCAGAAGGCCGGCAGGCCGCTGTCGATCTTCGTGTTCGCCAGCGTGCGCGCGCTGAGCCAGTACAAAGTGACCGAGATCCTCGAGATGGGGATCGACGGGATGTGGATCGGCTACGAGGGCACCCGCGCGGGCTACGGGAAGCTGTCGGGCCGCCCGGTCGAGGAGATCTTCAACGAATTCCGCGAGCACGGCATCACCATCCTGGCGTCCATGATCGTGGGCTTCCCCTACCAGACCCCGGCGATCATCGAGCAGGAACTGGCGGGGCTGCTCGCCCTCCGGCCGGTGCTGTCGCAGTTCCTGATCTACGGCCCGTGCCCCGGCACACCGTTCTACGACCAGGTGGTCCGGGAGGGGACGCTGCTCCCCGAAGTGGCGCACGACAAGGAGCGCTTCTACCGCCGGGGCAGCGGGTTCTACGCGATGTGCAGCCATCCCACGATGACCACCGCCGAGATCGAGGGCGCGCAGCGGCGGTGCTTCG
>JBGPHD010000074.1:0-13914 GCA_041484135.1 Gemmatimonadota bacterium | reverse complement strand
CGGCCCCCCGTTCGGCCCTTTTGGAGGTGTGATGGCGAAGAAGCAGACGAACCGCAAACCGTATGTCCCCACGACGTTTGAGCAGGCCCGCGACGAGCTGTTCAGTCACATCCTCCGCTGTGGCGTCCTGGAAGCCGAGGAAGAGCACCGGAAGGATTGGTTCGTCGATACGATGGACTATCTCGCGGAGCGCTACGAAGCCCTCACGGACGCGGAGCTCAAGGAGCTCCGGACCCTGGGCGAGCGGTACTGCCGCCCGGTGGTGGCGCGTCCCGAAACGGTGGCGGCCGGCGTAGCCTGATCAGAGCGGACGATCGCGGTCCCGCGCCCCGGGCCTAACGGCTTGGGGCGTTCTGTTTCCGCCACCGCATCCCCACCGCGAGCCGGACGCCGCCGCCGACCCCCACCTCGATGAAGGTGCCGCGGCGGCCGGCGGGCGCGTTCTCCGCTCCCAGGACCAGCAGGATGAAAGGCCGGGTCCTGCCGTCCGAGGCGGCCAGCGCCACGCCGCCCCCCCCATAGACACCGTCGCCGGTCCGCTTGGCGGGATCCAGCAGGAAGTGCCAGGCCACCTCGGCGCGACCCGCCAGTCCGCCGTTCTCGTTCGCGCCGGCCATCAGCAGTACGCCCACCCGCGTGCGGCCGGGATCGCGCCACGCGAGTCCCACGCCCAGAGCGCCCACGGCGGGCCGCGACGCCGCTCCCACGGCCGCGAGCTGCGTCTCGCGCCAGCCCTGCGCGCACGCGGGGCCGGGCACCGCGGCGAGCAGGACCGCCGCGCAGCTCCAGGCCTCAGGCCTGGAGCGCCAGCTCATACGCGATCGGGATGTCGGGCGCGAGCGAGTGCACCACCGAGCAGTACTTCTCCAGCGACAGGTCGATGGCCTGCCGCGCGTGGGCCTCGGTGAGGCCGGGCGCGGTGATGTGGAAGGTGAGCGTGATCGCCGTGAAGCGACGCGGCATCTCCTCCCGCCGCCGGCCCTTCACGACCACGCGCAGGGCCGTGAGGTCGGCGCGCTTCTTCTTCAGGATCATGACCACGTCGCTCCCGGTGCAGGCCGCGAGCGCCAGCAGCAGGTCCTCCATCGGCCCCGGGCCCCGGACGTTGTCGCCGTCCAGGGTGATGGGCGCCCCGCCCGCGCCCTCGCCCTGGAACACGAGATCGTGCTGCCAGGTGAGCCGCACGTCCTTCATCTCGCCCATCAACGGCCCCCGCGGGTGGCCAGGCCCACCAGGAAGCGGTGCCGGTCCAGCCGGTCCAGCGCGTGGTACTCGAGGAGCCAGTTGAAGGAGGGCCGGAACCTGAGCTCGAACCCCATGACCAGGGTCGGCCAGGTCTTGCTGCCGCCCGTCTCGGGGTGGAAGTACCCGAGCCCCGCGCCCACGTACGGGATCGCCTCGGCCTGGTCCGGCTGGAAGCGGTAGATCACCTCGAGCGCGAAGTGCTCGGCGGTGGCGCCGCCCCCGTTGAACTCGAAGGAGGGGCGCAGCCGCACGTTAGGCGACCACAGCTGCGCGATGTCCACCGTCGAGCCGAGCACCAGCGAGCCGCCGCTCCGGAGGTCCACGCCGGCGCGGGTCGAGAAGCCGAGGAGATCCACCTTGAACCGCGCTCCGCCCGTCTCGCCGGCGCCCCCCTGGGGCGGCTGGAACTCCTGGGCGGCCGCCACGGTGGCGGCGGAGGCAAGGACGGCGGCGATCGCGGCGAGCCGAACGGCTCCGGTCATGCGGACCTCCTCAAGAGGGTGCTGGCGAGATACCCGGGCGGCGGCGGAATGTCCCGCGGCGGCGGCAGCCGTGCGGGGGGACACGGTCCGTGCTGTAAGTGCGCTCCCGGCCTGACCTTGCCGCCCCCCACCGGGAAAGCTACCTTCTCGAATCCCATGGACCTCTCACTCCTCAAGCAGGCGGCCATCTTCGCGGACCTCGACGAGGGCGAGCTCGCGCGCGTGGCCGAAGTGTGCAAGGAGCAGAAGTTCATCAGCGCCAAGACGATCTTCAAAGAGGGCGAGCCCTCCAACCGTCTCTACATCATCGCCGACGGGGACGTCCGCATCAGCCGGATGATCCCCGGCAGCGGCGAGGAAGCGCTCGCCGTCCTCAAGAAGGGGACCTGCTTCGGCGAGATGGGGATCATCGATCAGTCGGAACGCTCCACCGACGCGATCGCGAACACCGACTGCACGCTCATCACCATCACCCGCTCGGATTTCGAGCTGCTCCTCGACTTCAACCGCGACATCGCCTACAAGGTGCTGTGGGCCATCGTCCGGATGCTGTCCTCCCGCCTGCGCGTCACCAACGACAATCTCCGGTCGTTCCTCGCTATGTCGATGTTCTAGGGTGCGCGGGGCCAGCGCCCCCCGCCCCGGCCGCCTGCAGCACCCTACCCCTCGGATATCGTGAACCGCGCGTCGAGCGCGACCACCCGGTCGGGGAACGCCGCCAGCGGGTTGACGTCCATCTCCAGGATCGCCTCGTGGTCGCCCACCATCTGCGAGACCCGCTGGACGATCTCCTCGAGCGCCACCAGGTCCACCGACGTCTCGCCGCGCACGCCTTCCAGCAGCGCGTAGCCGCGGATCCCCCGCACCATCTCGCGCGCATCGATGTCGGTGACCGGGTGGACGCGGAAGTTCACGTCCTCCATCACCTCCACAAAGAGCCCGCCGAGCCCGAACATCACCAGCGGCCCCGCCTTCACGTCCCGGGTCGAGCCGACGATCGTCTCGCGGCCGCCCGGGGCCATCTGCTGGACCAGCACCGCGTCGGCGGTGACACCCGCGCGCTCGCGCACCCGCTCCAGCATCCGGGCGTACGCGGCGCGCACGTCCGCCTCGTTCCCCAACCCGACGACCACGCCGCCCACGTCGCTCTTATGCACGATGGCCGCGCTCATCACCTTGAGCACGACCGGGTAGCCCATCGCGCTCGCCGCGCGCGCCGCCGCGTCCGCGGAGTCCGCCACCTTCCAGGGCGCGGTCGGGATGCCGTACGCGTCGAGCATCGCCAGCGACTCGGCTTCCGTTAGGCGGCTCCGGCCCTCCTGCTGCGCCGCCGCGATGACGGCCGCCGCGGCCGCCCGGTTGGCGGGGAACGACTGCACGACGCCCTCGGGCCGGGCCAGCCACTGGCGGTAGCGCTCCAGCGCGCCCAGCGCGCGCACCGCCGACTCCGGGAAGACATAGGCGGGGATGCCGGCGTCCACCAGCTCCTTGAGGCCCGCCGGCACACCCGAGCGCCCGAGCAGCACCGCGATCACCGGGATCTCCTTGCGCGTGGCCGCCGCCTCGCGGATGGCGACCGCGACGTCGCGGGCGAGGATGCCGAGCGGCGGGATGAACGACGCGATGACGATGTCGATGTTCGGGTCCTGGAGGACCAGCGTCAGCACCTCGCGGTAGGTGTCCGCCTTCGCCGAGGCGATGAGGTCCACGGGATTGCGGACGGTCGCCTCGTCCGGGACGCGGCGGCGGATCGCCTGCTGGGTCTCCGGCGTGAGCTCGACCACCCGGAGGCCCTGGGACTCGCACGCGTCGGCGAGGATGATGGCGGGCCCGCCCGCGTTGCTGATGATGGCCACCCGGTCGCCGCGCGGGACCGGGAGCCGCGGGAACGCCATCGCGTAGTCGAACAGCTCCTCCACCGACTGGGCCCGGATCACGCCGCTCTGCCGCATCAGCACGTCCGCCGCGCGATCGGTGCCGGCCAGCGCCGCGGTGTGCGAGGACGCGGCCCTCGCGCCGGTGGCGGTGCGGCCCGCCTTCACCACGAAGATCGGCTTCACGCGCGTCAGCGCCTTCGCGATGCGGAAGAAGCGCCGCGGATTGCCGAAGCTCTCCAGGTACATGAGGATCGCGCGGACCTTCGGGTCCGCGGCCCAGTACTCCAGCAGGTCGTTCCCCGAGACGTCGGGCTTGTTGCCCACCGAAACGAACTGGTGGATCCCGATGCCGAGCTCCTCCGCGTAGTCGAGGATGCTCTGGCCGAGGGCCCCCGACTGGCTCACCAGCGCCACCGGGCCCGGCGGCGGCATGCTGGGGGCGAAGGTCGCGAGCATCGAGACCGCGGGGTCGGTGTTGAGGATGCCCATGCAGTTGGGGCCCACCATCCGCATGCCGTGCCGGCGGACGATCTCCATCAGTTTCTGCTCGCGCTGGATCCCCTCGCCCCCGACCTCCGCGAATCCGGCGGTGATGACGCACAGCCCCTTCACGCCCTTCTTCCCGCACTCTTCCGCGACGTCGAGCACGAACTGCTTCCGGACCACGATCACCGCGAGGTCCACCGGGTCGGGGATGGCGGAGACGTTGGGGTACGCCTTGATCGAGTGGATCACCGGCGCGTTCGGGTTCACCGGATACAGCGCGCCCTGGAATCCGTTGCGGATGAGGTTGTCGAGGATCTGGAAGCCGATGGTGTCGGGCTGCCGCGAGGCGCCGACGACGGCGATGGACCGGGGTTTGAGCAGCGCGTCGAGCACGGGCGGAACGTAAGGGGGGGAGTGGGGAGTGGGGAGTGGTACCCGGCGGCGCACCACCGAGGGTGCCACTCCCCACTCGCCCGTCTCTCTAGCGGACGATCTCCAGCAACCCCGCGTCCGCGCTGCCGCGGATGAAGCTCTCGGCGTCGGTGGCCGGGATGACGATGCCGGTCAGGCGCGAGGCCCGCTGCGCCGCGCCGGCGATGAACTCCTCGATCGAGCGGCCGGCGAAGACCTCGTCCGCGTCACGCATGCAGCCCACGATCTCGTCCCAGGTGCCGATGAACGACGCGCCGTCGGGCGTGGTCACCCGGTGGACCTCGCCGGAGCGCGCGCGCTTGCGCATCTCCTGAAGCTCGCTCAGCAACGTGCCGAAGAGCTCGAGCTGCGCCGGATCGCGCGTGCCGGTGCCGTCGGGCCCCGCCGCCTCGATCTCGGCGAGGAGCAGCTCGGTGGTGTCGGCCTCGCCGGCCAGGTCCGCGAGGCGCACCAGCCAGGGCCTGAGCTCCGGGTCGTCATCGGGGAGCCGGTAGACGGACTTCTTGAGCTCGATGACGCGCCAGATCCCGAGCTCGTCCCAGTGGTCCTCCGGCGTGGACTTCTCGAACTCGGCGAGTGCCTCCTCGGACTGGCCGCGGTCGTAGAGCAGGTTGGCGAGATAGATCCGCGCTTCGGAGTGATCGGGATCGACCTCGAGCGCGCGGCGCAGCCAGCGGACCGACTCCTTCTCCTGCGAGAGCCGGTGTGCGGCGTAGCCGACGCACGCGGCCGCCTCCGCGCTCTCGGGGTGCGCCTTGAGGGCCACCTCGAAGAAGCGGCGCGCGTGGTCCAGGTACCCGTCGCGGAACAGCGCGCGGCCCATCTGGAGCACGATGTCGAGGTCCTCGCCGAAGCCGAGGGCCAGCACCCGGTCGAAGCACGCCAGTCCCTGGCGCCCCTCGCCGAGCTTGAGCAGCACCTCCCCCAGCCCCGCGAGGGCGTCCTCGTGATCGGGCTCGAGCGCGAGCGCCGCCGCGAAGGCGCGCCGCACCCAGGCGAACTCCTCGCGCGCGAGACGGGCATAGCCCATCCCCACGTGGAGTTCAACGGCCTCTGGATAGATGGTCAGACCTTCGCGAAGTACGTCGACCGCCTCGTCGTAATGCCCTTCGTTGTACAGCTGGTGCGCGCGTTCATCGAACTCGTCAGAGCTCCAGAACGGATCGTGCATCAGGAGGGGCTCCCGGGGAGGGTCGGCGTATCATAAGAACTAACTACCGCTGGGGCAAGAGTTTGCCGCGCCCGCCGACTCAGGGGCGAGCGGCCCCCGGCGGCTTCCGGGCCGCTTTCCCCCACTTCTTGAGGAGCCGCGCGAGCGCGTCCTGCTCGCGGGGGGTGAGGGCACCGGCCGCCTCGGCCATGTGCAAGGCGTGCTGGGGGAAGCAGTGATCGAGCAGGGCGCCGCCCTTGGGCGTCAGCGTCGCGAGCACCACCCGGCGATCGACGGCGGAGCGATCGCGCCGGAGATATCCCGCCTGCTCGAGCTGGTCGGCCACGTAGGTGATGTTGCCGCCGGTGACCAGCAGCTTCTCGCCGATGGTGTTGAGCGGCAGCGGGCCCTTGTGGTAGAGCACTTCGAGCACGGCGAACTGCGGCTGGGTGAGACCGTACCCCTGGATGTCGCGCGCCGAGATCCGGCTCACCGTGGATGCGCAACGCGCCAGGGCCACCCAGAGGTTCAGCGCGCGGTCGGCGGCGGCGCCGTAGGAGCGCTCGCGTCCGCCATTGGCGGCCTTCGCGCGCTTCACGCGGGCGGCACGCCGCTACGGACTCACGCGGGCGAGGAGCTGGTAGGCGCCGGCGTGCGAGCCGGATCCGAAGGTGCTCACCACCAGACGGTACATCGTGCCCGCGGTGACGGGCCAGGTGATGAAGGCGTTGTTCCCTTCGCCGCTGTCGTCGTCGTGGGTGAGCTCCGTGCCGGCGGAATCCTGGAGCGTCAGATAGGGGTCGAGCTCCGTCGAGGTGAGGCTCAGCGAGACCATCCCCGTGCGCGGCGCGCGGAGCTGGTAGATGTCGTTGAAGCCGCCGCCGGGCGTGGTGCTGTCGCCGGACTCGAGCTGGCCGGTCTTGGTCTCGCCGTCGCCGATGGACTGGACGGTGCCGGGATCGGCGAAGTCGCCGGTAACGGTGGTGAGCTGGATGCGATAGGCGCCGACCCGCGGCTGGTCGCCGTAGGTGGTGGCGAAGGCGGTGTAGCGTCCCGCGGCGGCGGCGCGCACGGTGATGGCCGCGTCCCGGCCGTTGGCGTCGTCGTTGGTCGCGAGCACGTGGCCGTCGGGGCCGAGGAGCATGAGGTAGCTGTCCACGTCGGTGGAGCGCATCTCCACGCGCACGCGGTCGTTGGCCTTGAGCTCGAAGGTCCAGCGGTCCTGGTAGGGGCCGTCACCCGAGAACTCGTCGCCCGGCTCGAGCAACCCGTCCTTGGTCTCGCCGGCGGCGATGGCCTGGGCGGTGCCGGGGCCCGGGGCCTGCGGCGCCGGCCATTCGCTCACGGCCAGCGTGTAGTCGCCGCGGGCGGTGGCGCCGAAGGAGGTCGTGATGATCCGGTAGAGGCCGTTGCGCGGCAGGATGGTGCGCAGCCGGGCGTTGTTCTCGTCACCCGAGTCGTCATCCTGGCCGATGAGGAAGCCGTCCGCGTCGCGCACGTACAGGTAGGTGTCGAACGCCGAGGACGTGAGGTCGATCACGAGCCGCTGCCCGCGCTTGCCCCGCAGCGTCCAGACCTGGTAGGGCCCGCGGTTCCCGCGCATCATCGCGTCGTTATCCGTGAGCGAGCCCGCGGCGGACGCTCCGACCTTGATGGTCTTCGACGCGGCGGCGGCGGGGCCGCGCTTGCACGCGGCGGCGAGAACGCACAGCGGGAGCAGCAGGAGCAGACGGCGGCGCATCGGTCCCTCGCTTTCGTGGTCCCTACGGCGTATAGCGGACGCTCACGCGGTACAGCCCCGTCACGGGGTCGTTGCCATAGCTGTTGGCCAGGATGCGGTAGACGGTGCCCGCGGTGACGTGCGTGGTGATCCGCGAATCGGTCCCGCTGCCGCCGTCGTCGTCGGTCGCGATGGTCGAGCCGTCGGCGCCCTTGAGAATGAGGTAGGTGTCGAAGTCGCCGGACCTGAGGTCGATGACGACGTCGCCGGTCCGGGGCGCGCGGAAGGTGAAGGCGTCGGTGTAGGTGCTGTCGCCCGCGGTGCTGTCGCCGGACTCGAGCCGGCCGACCAGGATCTCGCCGTCGTGGATCTCCAGGGCCGAGCCCGGGCGGCCCAGCGCGCCGCTCTGGCTCAAGGCCAGCTCGTAGAAGCCCGTTGCCTCGCGGTCCCCGTAGCCACGGACCACGATCCGGTAGCGGCCGGACTCGGCCAGGTGCGCGATGATGAACGAATCGGTGCCCTCGCCCAGGCCGTCGTCGTTCTCGGCCACGCGCTCGCCGTGCGGGTCCCGGAGCTCCAGGAAGGTGTCGAACGCGCCCGAGCGCAGCTCGATCGTCACGTCCTGGCCGCCGCGGCCGTCGAACTCCCACCAGTCCTCGGTCCCGCCCGCCTCGCGCGTGCGGTCGCCCGACTCCAGGCGGCCCGCGAGCCGCTGCCCGTAGTTGATGCGCGCCGTCTGGCCCGCCGCCCCCACCGAGGTGTTCGTGGACGCCAGCATCAACGTGTACCGCCCGCCGGTCCGGTTCTCGGAGTACGCGGACACGACGATCGTGTAGGTGCCGTTGTTCGGCAGCACGGTCATGATGCGCGCGTTGTTGCCGTCGCCGCCGTCGTCGTTCGAGTCGAGCGTCGTCTGGCCGAACTTGAGGACCGCGTAGGGGTCGAAGGTCGTGGAGATGGCATCGATCCGGACCACCTGACCCGCGCGGCCCGTGAAGGTCCACCGGTCCTCGAGGCCGCGGGTGCCGGCGAGGTCGCCGGTCTCGAGCCTGCCGTCCTTGGTCTCGCCCATCGCGATCGCGGCCGCCGTCCCCGGGTCGGCGAAGAGCCCCGTCTCCTCGCTCAGCGCGAGGCGGTAGGCGCCGATGCTCGGATTCTCCCCGTACGTGGTCGCGAGCACGGTGTAGGTGCCGCCCGCCGTGGCGCGCAGGCTCACCACCGCGTCCCGGTTCTCCAGCCCGTCGTCGTCCGAGCCCACGACCTGACCGTCGGGGCCGAGCACCACGAGGTAGCTGTCGAAGTCGGTGGAGCGCATCTCGACCCGCAGCCGCGCGCCGGCGCGCGCGTCGATCGTCCAGCGGTCCTGGAACGGGCCGTCGCCGCCGATCTCGTCCCCCGGCTCGAGGAGCCCGTCCACCGACTCGCCGGTGCGGAGCCGCGACACGATGCCCGGTGCCGCCGCTTCGGGCGTCTCCCACCCGCGCACCTGGAGGGTGTAGCGCCCGCGGCCGTCCTCCCCGAAGGCCATCGCCACGATCCGGTACCGGCCGTCGCGCGGAAGGATGGCGTGGACCCGCGCGTTGTTGTCCTCCCCCGAATCGTCGTCCGAGGCCACGACGTACCCTTCCTCGTCGCGCACCACGAGGTACGGGTCGAACTCGTCCGACATCAGGTCCACCACGATCTTCTGCCCCCGGCGGCCATCCATCGTCCAGATCTGGTATGGCGAGCGCCGGCTCCGGCCCACCGGATCGCGGCTGGTGAGCGAATCCGACACGGCCTGGCCGATGGCGATGGTGCGTGGACCCTGGGCGAGCGCCGGAGCGGCCAGCAACGGGGCGAGGAGCAGGAAGAGTCGGGCCGTCGGGCGGTGCATGTGGGATAGCCTCAGTCGAGGTGGTAAGGGACGCTAACGACGATCTTCCCCTTCCGGAAGAGCAGCGCGCCCTTGATCAGCAGGGCCGTGTTGTTGTGCAACAGCGCGTGCCACCACTTCTTGGGCACGATCTCGGGCAGGACCACGGTGACCAGGGCCCCGTGGGCCTCGTCCTTGGCCTCCTCGTCCACCTGGTCGATGTACTGCAACAGGGGGGCGATGACCGACCGGAACGGGGACTTCAGGATCACCAGCGGCACCCCGATGTCCCACCCATCCCAGCGGGCCTGCATCTGTTCCCCGTCGTGCTCGTGCTCGGCGATGTACACGGCCCGGACGTCGTCGGAGATGGAGAGCGCGTAAGTGAGCGCGCTCGCCACCCCCCGGTGGATGCCCGAGATCGGGACGATGACGGTGTGCCGGAGCGGCCAGACCGCCTGCCAGTTCTCCATCGAGAGCGCGCGGCCGAACTCCTCGTAGTGCGAGTTCACGGTGCGGAAGAACACGATCAGCATCGGGATGACGAGGATGACGATCCAGGCGCCCTCGCTGAACTTGGTCGCCGCGAAGATGACGGTGACCACGCCCGTCACCACCGCGCCGACGCCGTTGATGACGAGCCCGGTCCGCCAATGCGGCGCCCGCGACCGCAGCCACCGCCGCACCATGCCCAGCTGCGAGAGCGTGAAGGAGAGGAACACGCCGATCGCGTAGAGCGGGATCAGGGCGTTGGTGTCGCCGCCGAAGAGGGCGATGAGCAGGAACGCCAGTACGGCCAGGATGGCGATCCCGTTCGAGTACACGAGCCGGTCGCCGCGGTGCGCCAGCTGGCGCGGCAGGAACCGGTCCTCGGCGAGGACCGACGCGAGCGAGGGGAACCCGGCGAAGCTGGTGTTCGCGGCGAGGAGCAGGATCACCGCCGTGAAGATCTGGACCAGGTAGTAGGCGACGCCGTGGCCCAGCACCATGCGGCCCATCTCGGAGATCAGCGTCTGCCCGTGCGCCGGGTGCCCGATGCCCATCACGTGCGCCAGGGCCGTGGTGCCGAGGAAGAGCACCGCCAGGATGAGGCCGAGCGTGGTGAGAGTGGCGGCGGCGTTCTTCGCCGAAGGGTCCTTGAACGCGGGAACGCCGTTGGCGATCGCCTCCACGCCGGTCATGGCCGTGCAGCCGGAGGAGAACGCGCGGAGCACCAGGAAGGCCGAGAGGGCGGTGGCGGGCGCGACGGCCGGGTCCGCGCCCCCCACCACGTGGGGAAGGGTGCCCGTGTACCAGCGGTACAGGCCCACGGCCAGCAGGCCCAGCATCGAGATGATGAAGCCGTAGGTCGGCACGGCGAGCACCGCCGCCGACTCCCGGACGCCCCGCATGTTGGCGAGCGCGATGAACGCGATGCAGAGTCCGGCGATGAGGACCCGGTGCTCGAACAGGGATGGGACCGCGGAGGTCACCGCCGCCACGCCGGCCGCGACGCTCACGGCCACGGTGAGGACGTAGTCCACCAGCAGCGACGCGCCCGCCACCAGCCCCGGCCAGGTGCCCAGGTTGTCGTGGGCGACGGTGTACGAACCGCCGCCCCCGGGGTAGGCCGGGATCACCTGGCGGTACGACAGCACGACGAGGAGGAGCAGGCCGCTGATCGCGATGGCGATGGGCGTGGAGAAGGTCAGCGCCGCCGCCCCGGCGGGCGCGAGCACGATCAGGATCTGTTCGGTGGCGTACGCGACGGAGGAGAGCGCGTCCGACGAGAAGACCGCCAGCGCGGGAAGGCGGCCGATCCGCTCGCCATGCAGCACGTGCGTCGCGAGCGGCCGCCCGACCAGGAGGCGCTTGAGGTTCCGGAAGAAGCCCAGCACGGGGCAGGATTCTCGCCCCACCGGGACCGGCGCGCAACGGGCGGCCCGCTCATCCGGGCCGCCCGCGCGCTACGTGCGTGGTACCGCTCGTGTTACGGGAGCGCCCGCCTACCGGCGGCCGGCCAGCTCGTCGGCCAGGGGGCCGGCGTCATAGACGTGCCGCAGCGCCTCGAGGATGCCGCGCGAGTCCACCCAGACCGACCGGTTCCTGGTCTCGGTGAACATGAACCGCGGCGGCAGGCTCTCGATGTTGCCGTCGAAGATGAGCCCGACGACCTCGCCGTTGCGGTTGATGACGGGACTGCCCGAGTTCCCACCGATGATGTCGTTGGTGGAGATCGCGTTCAGGGGCGTGGCCAGGTTGAGCGAGTCGCGGTGGGTCTGCCAGCGGGTGGCCAGGTTCCACGGTGCCCGGCCGCCGAAGCCCGCCGAACGATCGTAAAGGCCGTAAAAGGTGGTGTACGGCTGGGCCCGCGTCCCGTTGTACGCGTAGGTCTTCACCTCGCCGTCCGTGATGCGGAGGCTGAAGGTGGCGTCGGGCGCGACGGTGTTGCCGAAGACGGCGAGGAGCGCCCGGGCCACGCGCTCGTCGTTCTGAGCCTCCTGGTTCACCAGGTCGGTCCACTGGCGCTGGATGTCCCGCTCCAGCGGATCGACGACGCGGACGAGGACGAGGAACGGGTCGGTGGAGGCGGCGACGCGGGCCGCGCCCCCCGTGACCAGCGCGCGGCGCTGGTCGGCGGTGAGGATCTGCGACGCGGCGACCATGGCCCGCGCCGCGGCTTCCGGGGTCCGCGTGCCTAACGCTGATCGCCGGACCGGGTCGGCCTCCGGGAGCTCGCGCGCCAGCTCGGTGAAGTACGCGGTGAGGAGGCGGACCTCCACCACCGTGTCGATCGGGTTGGCGGAGTAGAGCACGCGCTCCAGGCCGGCCCGGTTGGCGTCGCGGTACCGGGCGAGCCGGCCGGTGTCGGGCTTGGCGGACTCCACCGGCAGCCGCGCGACGTCGGCGGCGAGCTGGAGGAGCCTGGACCCGTAGGCGCCGAAGGCGTAGTAGCGGCGGCGCACGTCGAGCGCGCGCATCTGGACGCGGATGCGGGTGATGTTGTCCCACGCGTCGCCGTAGAGGCGGCGCAGGTTGGCGTCGGCGTTGACGCGGGTCCGGAAGCTGGTCTCCCATTCGCGCTTGTGCGTCATGAGGCTCGGGTCGGCGAAGAAGGCGTTGTAGCCCTGGATGGCCTTCTGGGTGTTCTCGGCGCCGAAGAGGGTGTTCCGGATGGCCGCGCCCCGGTCGCCGCCCATGTCGAGGATCTGGTGGTAGACCGCGATCTGCCGCGCCACCTGGGCCAGCTGGGCCGGGTACTGCACGTCGCGCAGGTACTCGATCTGGGACATGGTGTTGAGCCGGCCCGTGGAGCCCGGGTTCCCCACCACGAAGACGAGGTCCCCTTCCGCCGAGCCGTTGCGGCTCCACTGGTAGTACTCGGTGTGGGCGGGCTCGTTGTTCACGTACGCGCGGTAGATCGAGAGGTCCACGTCGTGCCGTGGATAGGTGAAGTTGTCCGGGTCGCCGCCGAAGAACGCGGTCTGGTCCTCGACGGCGAAGACCAGCCGCACGTCCCGGAAACGGCGGAAGCGGTAGAGCTTGTACTGGCCGCCGCGGTACATCGTGACGACCTGGCACGAGAGGTCCGGCAGGCCGGCTGCGCACCGTTCCTCGAGCCCCCGGATGGCGGCGGCCCGGAGTTCCGCGGCGCGTCCCGCGGGGGCGGTGGCCGGCACCCCCGCGTTCACGCTGTCGGTGACGTCGGCGATGCTGAGGAGCTGGTCGAGCTGGTAGTTCGGGCAGGGGCGCTCGTCGGCGCGGGTGCGCGCGTAGAAGCCGTTCCCGAGCAGGTCCTCGCCGGGACGGGTGGCCGCGTCGATGCAGGCGCGGGCGCAGTGGTGGTTGGTCATCACCAGCCCGTCGGGGGAGACGAACGACGCGGTGCACCCCGGCTGCCGCACCGCGGCGAGCCGCACGTGGTCGAGCCAGTCCTGCGTGGGCCGGAAGTTGTAGCGCCGGGCCCAGTACTCGAGGGGCGGGGCGTCGAACGTCCACATCTTGCCGGTCTCGAGCCCGGGGTATTCCTGCGACGCGGCCGCGGCCGGCGCCGCCGGGGGCGCGGGCGAGGTCGGCTGCTGCGCGGCAAGGACGCCCGCCATGGGGAGCAGCGTGAGGGCGAGTAGCGCGATCCTGGGACGACGCATATGGAAGCTCCGTGATCCGCTGAGGTTGGGCCTGCGGCTCAAGTGTGAGCCGGGCGCCGCGGCGGCGTCAAGCTACGCCGCTTCGCAATGGGCGGTCCGGGGCGGGGTGTTGTCGCAGCGGATGGACTCGTCCATCCCCTGGGCCAGGACACCGCAGGCGGCCGTCTGCGCGCCCCGGCGCGCCTCGGCCTCGGTGGCGCCGGCCCCCTTGGCACAGCGCGAGCCGCCGTTGAAATCGACGCAGATCTCGCAGGCGTGGCCCACCCGGGCCATGCTGCCGTACACCACGTACCCCATCAACAGCAGTACGATACTCGTCAGGACCCACTTCGCGCTCCGGTTCATCCGACCACTCCTCTCGGGATTGCGCCGCTCGCGGGGCGAGCCGCGCCCGCGGGCTGTCCGTCAGGCACTCCGGCTGCCGGGCGTCAGAGCAGCAGCCCCGCGATCGTCGCCGACATGAAATTGGCCAGCGTCCCGGCGAGCATGGCGCGGAAGCCCAGGCGCGCCAGGTCGTGCTTGCGCTCGGGGGCCAGCGCG
>JBGPHD010000073.1:0-13964 GCA_041484135.1 Gemmatimonadota bacterium | reverse complement strand
CGGCGTGGCGTATCGCGACCACGAACGAGCCTCGGGTTAGACCGCCTAGGCCTGCCTGCACCGCCGTGCTGTCGATGATCTGGTCGAGTGGCGGCGGCGCCATTTCGTTCACTACGCACCGTTGCGTGCCCGGAGGTCTCCAAAGCTGGTTGAGAAATAGGCGCTGCGCACTGTCAGCCTGCGCATGGGCGGTACGAGCAAGCGCAGCCGCTAGAACCAAGCCCATCGGGATCAAGCGCGACATCGTCCTCTCCCGTGTGATTGCCGCCGCCTAACTAGTACATGAGTTGCGACAGAATGTGTGGCATGCGACGCGAAATCCGGCGGCGCGGCGCCGCGCGCGGAGTACTTCCGCGCATCTGTGATAGTAGCCCACGCCGCCATGATATGCGAGGAACGGACGGTTATGACCGCAGAGCCCGCGAGCTCGCACGCGGCGCCACCCGCCCGCTATGCGCGCGCCAGTAGCGCGAGATCCAAACGGGTCGGTGCGAACGGAACTCCCGCCGGTTCCCGCCGTACTACCGAGTACCCTGCGCAGACGAGCGACCCCATGGACCTGCCCGACGACGACGAGCTCGACGAGGACTTCCCCGCAAGCGACGGCGCGGCGGTCACGGACGCCACCGTCTTCTGCCCATACTGCGGGGAGGCGGTGGAGATCGCCATTGATCCCGGCGGCGGGCCGGTACAGGAGTACGTGGAGGACTGCCAGATCTGCTGCCGACCTTGGCGGGTGAGCCTGCACTACCAGCGCGATGGCCAAGCGGTGGTCTCGCTGACCGCACTCGATGAATAGCCCGCGCAGGAACCGCAGGCCTCTTTCCCGTCTAGCGATGACCCGCGACAGCCGGGGCGCGTAGGCCCCTGAACAGGAGCCAGAAGCTCAGGGTGATGTCGAAGAGCCCCATGGGCGTGTCGAACCACCACAGGTTCACCACGTGGGAGAAGGCGGGATTGATGATGTAGGCGATCGTGCAGAAGAGGCACCATGCCGACGAGACCAGGCCTACCCCCGCCAATGCGACAGGGATATAGCGCGACTTCACCCACAACCAGCCGATCAGCGTCGATGACAGCGCCCAGAACGCCAGGCCGAAGTAATACTCCTCCCCGGTCGCGGCCGAGTTGAGCCTGACCAGGGCCCGGAGCGGCTCGATCCCGAGCGCTTGCACATACGCCGGGTCGCTGACGAGGCGCACGACGGTGAGGAGACTGAGCGCCATCATCACCGCCGTAACGGCATACACGAGCTTCAGGAGCGTCGCCAGCACGGCCACGTGTCGGTTGACCGGGCCGAGGACCACGTACAGCGCGGAGAGCAGGACGATCACGCCGATGCAATACACGAGGTCGAAGGCGACACTGAGGCGGAACAGGGGTACGGCAGCGGCGATGCGCCGCACGGTCTCCGCGATGTCGCCGGTGACGTAGAGGCGGCCGCGCATGCCGAAATTGGCATAGACGACGAATGCCACCGGGATGAGGTACGCGAGGCCTGCGATCTTCGCCGCGCTGCGCTGCGACTCGTCGAGCACGTTCGGTGTGTCTGTCATGCCTCGGTCCTGTGGGTTCTATGGGTTACCCATACGTCGGCCGGGCGGGAGTGTTTCAACCGCAGGGAAGGGGAGGCCGGCCGGCGGCGCGTCTCTGGTCCCTCAGTGCGGCGCGTTGGCGAGGTCGGTGACCGCCGCGGCCAGGAGCCGCACCTTGGCCGCGTCGCCGGCTCCCTGCGCGTCGCGGTTCAGCTCGTCCGCAAGCTGGGTCAGCGCCTCGCGCCGCCGCGGGCCCGACAGGCGGTGGGCGCGCGCGAGCGCCTGTCGCGCGGCGGCCACCCGGTCCGGCGCCAGACCGTTCGACCGCGCCAGCTGGTCGAGGTAGGCACCCGCGACCGCGAAGCTCGGCGGCCAGACGATCCGCTGCTGGTCCTGCACGTTCAGGTAATCGACGTGGACCGACTTCGCCGCGTCGATCTCGTTCTCTGAGACGAACCCGCTGGGCAACAGCTCGAAGATGTCCATCCCGCGGGCGAGGTCGGAGCTGACGAGGACCCCGTTGTACCAGTAGGCGGCCCACGATCCGGCGGTGAGGAGCTGGGTCGAGTCCATCGGGCCGCGGTCGAAGTAGGCGATCTCCACCGGGTGCGCGGGATCGGTCCAGTCGAACACCGAGATGCCGCCCTGGTACCAGCCCTGGGCCATGATGTCGCGCCCGGGGATGGGGCTCAGCGAGCCGTTAGGCGCGACGCAGTTCTCCGTCGCCGTCTGCGGGGCCGGGATCTTGTAGTAGCTCTGGAACGTCATCGTGCTCCCCGACAGCGCGAAGATCGCGTCGGCGCCCCACTCGGGCTTGTCGGTCGCGCGGCAGCGCGGCTGGAGGCCGCCGCCCCACTCGTCGCTGAACAGGATCTTCGTGCCGTCGTTGCTGAAGGTCGCCGAATGCCAGAAGGAGAAGTTCGAGTCGGCCACCGCCCCGATCCGCCGCGGGTGGGCGGGGTCGCGGATGTCGAGCAGCAGGCCGTAGCCGCCGCACGCGCCGCCGGCGAGCCCGATGGCCGGATAGACCGTGATGTCGTGGCACTGGTTGGGGCCGGTCCTCGGCTGCGGAGCGGGAGCGGGGGCGCCCGTCCGCCGGCGTTCGGCCGCCGCCCGCTCGGCGGCGGCGATCGAATCGGCCACGAGCTCGGCGTGCCGGGCCGGCGAGGCGAGGTCGTTGAAGATGCGCGGCGAGCTGACGATGTGCGCCTGCTCTGGTGCGGCCAGCGGGACCTGGATCACCTCGATGCGGAAGAGCGCCGAGTTGGGGTCTGATTCGAGCGGTGCGCCCGAACACCCCGGCATCTCCGCGGCGGGGCGGACCGGCGCGCGACCGGAGACGTAGATGTAGATGTTCGCCGAGTCGCGCGGGTCCTGCACCACGGTGTGGGTATGCGAGCCTCGGCACGTCTGCACGTTGGTGACGTAGCGCGGGTGGGCGATGTCCGTGATGTCGAAGATGCGGATGCCGCGCAGCCGGTCGTGGCTCACCGTGTCGGCGACGCCCTGCGTGCCGCAGTCGGTGCGGCCGTTGGTGGCCTCGCCCGAGACGAACATCAGGTTGCGGAAGACCGAGACGTCGCTCTGCGAGCCGGGGCAGACGTACGCGGTGTGCAGCACCGGATGCCGCGGCCGGGAGATGTCCCACACCTGGTAGCCGCTGAAGTTGCCCTGGATGGCGTACGGTCCCACGAACGAGATGTCGGAGCTGATGTGCGAGAGCTCGCCGGGGACGGCGGGGTTCACGAAGTCGGCCGAGGGCGGCGTGTTCGAGATGAGCCGGAGGTTCCAGGCGGCCTCGCCGGCGTTCGCGCGGCCGGCGCGGAGGCCGACGCGCGGGTCCGGGCTGGGCGGCGTGGTGGAGTGGCTGCCTTGCGCCCGGGCGTTCGCCGCCGTCAGCGAGAGGAGAGCGATGGCGAGGGTGGGGAAGGGCGAGCGCTTCACTGACGGCCTCCGGTGGGTAGTGCCGCGAGCATGCGGCTCATGCGGTCGATCTCGGTGGACTGGTCGGCGTTGACGTCGGCGGCGAAGAGGAACACCACGTTGTCCTGGGCGGCGCCCTGCGAGGCGAGCAGCTGGTCCACCATGGTGAGGGCCCCCTGGTGGTGCATGATCATGTCCGTGAGGAAGAGCCGGTCGAACTCGGGGCCGCGGGCGTTGTCGAGCTGCGCCAGCTGCCGGGGGTTGAGCATCCCGGGCATCAGCATCGGCTGGTCCATGCCGGGCATCACCTGGCCGCGGGGGTCGGGGTCGGGCACCGGCTCGTGCCGGCGGCGGAGCCACCCCTGCATAACGTTTATCTCGTCGCGCTGAGCGACGACGATGCGCTCGCAGAGGACGCGGACGGAAGATCCGGCGCCGTGGGTCGGCGCCCAGCCGGCCATCAGCACCGCCTGCGCGTGGTGGCTGATCATGCCGGTCATGAACGCGACGTCGGCCGCGGACGTGGGCCGCGCGCTGTCGGCGATGGCCCCGGCCGGCGAGACGGCCGCCGCGCTCCCGGAGGCGGACGGCCCGCCGGGCGCTCCGCCCCGCGCGGTGGCGCACCCCCAGCACGCGAGGACCGCAAGCGCGGCCGCGCACACGTCCCCGCGAGGACGCCTCATGCAGCAAGAGCCCGATGGTCGTTGATGCCGAAAGATGCGCGGGCGTGGCCCGCGCCGTCTAGGGCTGGGGCAGCATCCGGCAGACGGGGCTCCGCGCCGCCACGGCCGGGTCGGCGCACGCCGCGTCGAAGACCACGGCCGCCGAGTTGTCCTTGACCCGGACCAGCCGGCTCGAGAGCACGTAGAAGTCGCTCACCGTGGTGCCCCATGCCGCGAGCACGTCGTCGATCTCGCCCCAGGCGAGCGCGTTGGCCAGCAGCTCGTCTCGCCCCATGGATGGCGGAGGGTTGTAGGCATCGGGCCCACGCACCAGCGTCCAGGCGCCGCCGGTCCAGCGGGCGTAGCCGACGCCGCGCTGGAGCAGCGCCACCAGCGCACCGTCGCCGGTCGCGAACGCGAGCTTGATCGGGAAGGTGTTCCCGCTTTCGGCGGGCTCGGGAAGCGTGGCCCACGCGGCGCCCGACAAGGCGATGATGGCGGTCTTGCCGTTAGGCAGCTCGCCCTCGAGGTAGATCGTGTCCCCGATGGCCATCACGGTCCGCCAGGCCGCCGAGGCCACGGTGGCATCGATGACGCCGGTGGCGGTCGCGCCGCTGACGCCCCACCGGCCGGCGTTGAGGCGCGCCAGCACGCCGCGAGCGCCCATGCCCTGGATCGCGGCCGCGTCCTCGTGTCCGGCGACCAGGACCTCGCTGCCGTGCAGCGCGAGGCTGGTCGCGAAGAACGGCAGGGGGAGCGGGAACTCCGTCCAGGTGCGCCCATCCCAGCGGAGGACGATGGGCGCGCGGCCGGCGATACCGGTGCGCGCCAGCGCGTACACCTCGGTGGCCGAGCGGCCCTGGAGCGCGACGATGGCGTAACGGACGGTCACCGGCATCGGGGTCCAGGTGTGCCCGTCCCACCGCACGATGGCCCCGACGCCGGCGTTCTCGCCCCCGAAGAAGACGTTGTCCGGCCCGCTGCCCCAGACGGCGTACAGCGCCACCGACGCGTCCCATCCGTGGGGGACCTTCTGCCAGACGGTGCCGTTGTAGTGCAGCGGCTCCTGCGCCGCGCCGATGACCCAGACATCGTTGGGGCCGGCCGCCCAGAAGGACCGCGGCTCGATCTGGGCGTGGGCCGGCTGGACCAGGGCGATGGCGCACACCGACAGGACGAGCGGAACCGACGCGTGCACGCGGGGCATGGGCGTACCTCCCGCACCGGGGGCATGGCAGGCATGGTGCGTGAGGCACACGATGCGATGCGGGAGCGGCGGGCGCCAGAGCGGAGGGGCCGCGATCGGCGAGTGGATCGCTCGCCTATGCGGCGCGCCTAACGGGCGCGCGCGGAGGATCAGGCGGCCGCAGGCACGGTCGCCTTCTGGGGACGCATGTAGCTCTCCATGTTCATCGTCAGCATCAGCGTCGCCAGCACCAGCAGGCCCGCGATCCAGTACGGCGAGCCGCGGCCGAACCGGTCCATCGCGAGGCCGGCGCAGATCGGGAAGGCGACGCGCGAGACCCCCCCGAAGGTCTGCTGCACCCCGAGGAAGAGCCCGCGCTCGTTGGACGGCACGATCTGGGAGAGGAGCCCCGTCACGCACGGGAAGACGAACGCCGTGCCGATGGGCATCAGCGTGATGGCGACCAGGAGCATGGGGTACGAATGCACCAGGGTCGTGGTGGCGAGGCCCGCCGCGAGGAGCACCAGGCCCAGGCGGCAGAGGCGCGCCTCGCGCAGCCAGTCCACCATCCGCCCGAGGATCAGCGCCCGCACCACCACGCCCATCCCGCCCACGTACATGTAGACGTAGCCGATGGTGGCCGGCGTCATGGCGAGGCGCTCCGACATCAGCAGCGGGATGATGGGCGCCGTGCCGTAGAAGGCGCCGATCGCGACGGTGTAGATCCAGATGAGCCGCGGCGCGGGCTCCCCCGACGATGCGATCACGTGCCAGATCGCCTGCCACGAGGAGCGCGGCTTGGCCATCGTGGCGTGCGCCATCGAGGGACGCCTGAGCTCGTGCGCCTCCCTGAGGTACCGCCAGGCGAACCCGCTCACCGCCACGCAGAGCACCGCCGACGCGAGGCCGGGCGCCATCTGGCCCCAGAGCCGCGCGAGCACCGAGCCTAACGCCGGACCGATCACCGCCCCGAAGCTCGTCACCGACGAGAGCCAGCCGAGGCTCTTGGAGCGGTCCTCCGGCGCGCTCACGTCCGCGACGTAGGCCTGCACCACGCCGATCGTCCCGCCGCCCAGCCCCTGGATCACCCGCGAGAGCAGCAGCAGCTCGATGGAGCGGGCGTAGGCGAAGATGACGTACGCCCCAGCCGAGATCAGGAGCCCGATGAGGATCGCCGGCCGCCGGCCGCGCTGGTCCGAGAGCCGCCCCCACATCGGGGCGCTCACCAGCTGCGCCACGGAGAACGCGGAGACGAGCACGCCCACCACGAACGCGTTGGCCCCGAAGTGCTCGGCGTAGAGGGGCAGGAGCGGCAGGAGCATCACCGTCCCGATCATGTCCACGAACGCCACAATCATCAGCACCAGCAGCTTGCCCATCAGGTCCTCAGCGGGAGCGCGGCGCGCGGCAGACGCGCAGGTGGAGCGGCCAGCGGAGCCGCCGCCGGTGCGACGGGTCTCCCCAGAGCCCGGCCAGTGCCGCCTCGGCCCCGGCCACCGGGTCGCGCCCGAAGGCCTCGACGTAGCGTCGCGTCGCCGACCAGGTCCGGAGGTACCCCACCAGCTCGGCCAGGGTCGGGTTCATCTCCAGCTGGAACGCGGGCGCCTCGAGGTCCGGCCACGGGAACGCGATCGAACGATAGCCTTCCTCCGCGAAGCGCCGCTCCGGGGGCCAGCATGCCTTCACGGGCCCCTCGGCGAACGCCTCGAGCACGGGGAAGAGCACCGGATCGTCGAGCGCGGGATGCACGTAGGTCCACGCCGCGAGGATGCCGTCCGGCTTGAGGACTCGGGCCGCCTCGCCGAAGAAGGCGGCGGAGTCGAACCAGTGCAGCGCCTGCGCCGCCGTCACGAGGTCGGCGCCGTGGTCCGCGAGGCCGCTCTCGCTCTCCCGGGCCACCCGGTACGCCACCCGCGGGTGGTGCTCGGCGTTGTCGATCTGCTCGGCCGAGGCGTCGGTCGCCACCACCCGCTCGAACCGCTCGGCGAGGGCCACCGCCGCCTGGCCGTTCCCCGTCCCGCAGTCCCAGGCCAGCGCGCATCCCGGCGTGAGGCCGGCCAGAAAGTCGAACAGGGCATCGGGGTATCGCGGCCGGAAGGCGGCGTAGGCGCGCGCGCTCGCGGAGAAGTGGTCCTTGAACGGCGATGTCATGGGCCGTTCACGTTAGCCATGTCTCCGCCGGACCGCTATCTTCTCAGCGGTTCGTCGGTTCCGACTTCGGAGATGCCCGCCATGAAGATCCCATCGCTCGTCCTTCGGCAGCTCTACACGTTCGGGTCCCTGCGCAACGACGAGGACGGGTACCGCTTCAGCCTCAAGAACCGGCTTTCCGACGCCACCCTGACGGCGTTCCTCGGCCTCACGGTGAACGGCGACGACGTGCCGGCGGACCGGGTCATGGTCCACCTCGACGACGGGCGCGAAGTGCCGGCGAGCGCGTTCAGCGAGCACGAGCCGCTGCCGTTCCCGCTCCGCGCCATCGCGCACCTCAAGACCCTGGCCGCGCCGCTCACCAAGGGGAAGCACGAGCTGCGCCTCTCGCTCGTGGTGAAGCCGTTCGGCCGGCTGGACCTCAAGGTGACGGACGCGGTCGAGACCGACGGCGCGGCGACGCGCGGCATCCCCTACGCCAAGGATGACGCGAACTACTCGCCCGAGATCATCCGGGCGCGCCAGCAGTACGTCGAGCAGTACACCGGGGCCAAGCTGGACCACGTGACGCGGTTCTCGTTCGACCCGCTCCGGACCAAGGGCAACATCGAGAACTTCACCGGCGTGGCGCAGGTGCCGATCGGGTTCGCCGGGCCCATGCTCATCAACGGCGAGCACGCGCGGGGCGAGTTCCTCATCCCGCTGGCCACCACCGAGGGGACCCTGGTCGCCTCCTACAGCCGCGGCATGAAGCTGCTCAACATGTCGGGGGGCGTGAAGACCACCATCTCCGACGACAAGATGCAGCGGGCCCCGGTCTTCGTGTTCGAGGACGCCCGGGGGGCGCGCGACTTCCGCGACTGGGTGGACGCGCACATCGACGAGATCCGCCGCGAGGCCGAGTCCACGTCGAGCGTGGCGAAGCTCCTGTACATCGACATCTACCTGTCGAACAAGTTCGCGTACCTCCGCTTCAACTTCTCGACGGGGGACGCGGCGGGGCAGAACATGGTGGGCCGCGCGACCTTCGCGGCGTGCTCGTGGATCCTGGACCACAACGACACCGTCAGCCGGTTCTACCTGGAGTCGAACCTCGCCACCGACAAGAAGGCGTCGCACGTGAACCTGATGCGCACCCGCGGGAAGCGCGTCACCGCCGAAGCGATCATCCCGCGCGACCTGCTCCAGCAGGTGATGCGCGTGGAGCCGGAGAGCCTCCACTACCACGCCCAGGTGGCCAACGTCGGGGCGTTCATCTCCGGGGCCAACAACAACGGCTGCCACTCGCCCAACGGCATCACGGCGATGTTCATCGCCACCGGGCAGGACGTGGCGAACGTCTCGGAAGGCTCGGCGGGGATCATCTTCTCGGAGATCACGCCCTCGGGCGACTTCTACCTCTCCATCACCATACCGTCGCTGATCGTCGCCACGCACGGCGGCGGCACCGGGCTCGCCACCCAGCGCGAGTGCCTGGAGCTGCTGCAATGCTACGGCAAGGGGAAGGTGAACAAGTTCGCGGAGATCGTCGCGGCGGTGGTGCTCGCGGGCGAGATCTCCCTGGCCTCCGCGATCAGCTCGCTCGAGTGTGTGTCGTCGCACGAGCAGTACGGCCGTAACCGCTGATGCGGCTGATCGGCCGCCTCATCACGACGTGGCGGCAGTTCACCGGGCTGCTCCTCGGCGGCCTCGCGGCATGGACGCGCGCCAAGCGGGCGCGGGGCCAGGCGGGCGGCGCCGGATACCTGCTGGCGCGCCTCGCCACGCTCCTCGCTTGGCCGTTCATGGACCGCGAGCTGGCCCGGCGGCCCTTCGCCGTCCAGCTGCGCCTGCGGCTCGAGGGCCTCGGGCCCACCTACATCAAGCTCGGCCAGATCCTGAGCCTGCGCGAGGACATCCTCCCCAAGCCCGTCACCGATGAGCTGAAGGGCTTGCTGTCGCGGCTCCCGGCCGCGCCGTTCGACGCGATCACCGCCATCATCGAGCGGGACCTCAAGCGGCCGGTGGACCAGCTCTTCCTCTTCATCGAGCCGGAGCCGCTGGGTTCCGCTTCCATCGGGCAGACGCACCGCGCGACCACGCTCGACGGGCACGGCGTCGTGGTGAAGGTGGTGAAGCCGGGCATCCGCGACATGCTCCAGCGGGACGCGAAGCTCCTCCGGCTGCTGGGCGCCACGCTCCAGGTGTTCATCCCCCGCTACCAGCCGCGGCAGATGATCCGCGAGTTCGTGCACTACACGCTGCGCGAGGTGGACCTCACCCGCGAGGCCGACAACGCGGAGACTTTCGCCGCCAACTTCAAGGACATGCCGGACGTCCACTTCCCTGAGATCCTCCGCAGCCACAGCGCGATGAACGTCCTCACCATGGAGTTCCTGGACGGGATCCAGCCGGACTCCGAGGCGGCGCGCGCGCTCACCGACGAGCAACGCGAGCGGCTGGTGGACCTGGGCGCCGCGTCCATCATCCGGATGCTGTACAAGGACGGCTTCTTCCACGCGGACCTGCACCCCGGGAACCTGCTCGTCCTGGCGGGGCCGAGCGTCGGGTTCATCGACCTGGGGATGGTGGGGCGGCTCGACGACGAGCTGCGGCGCACCATGCTGTACTACTTCTTCTCCCTGGTGACGGGAGATGCCGAGAGCGCGGCGCGCTATCTCTCCGCCGCGGCGCAGGCGGGCGGCCGCGCCGACCCCAACGGCTTCCGCCGGGAAGTGGCCGAGATCTCGCGCCGCTGGATACGCTCGCCGACCTTCGAGACCTACAACCTCGGCCAGCTCATCCTGGAGTCGGTGCAGCGCGGCGCGCAGTTCGGCATGTTCTTCCCGGTCGAGCTGGTGCTGATGGTGAAGGCGCTGGTGACCTTCGAGGGCGTGGGTCACGTGCTGCGGCCGGGCTTCGACGTGGCGGAGGTAAGCAAGAAGCACATCCGCCGCATCTTCATCGGCCAGTTCAGCCCCGCGCGTCTCATCCAGGAGGGCATGCGCGGCGCCCCCGAGCTGGTGGACGCGCTGGTCAAGATGCCCCTCATCATGACCGAGGGGCTGCGCGTGCTCGAGAAGACGGCGCGCCGCCATCCGGAGAACCCGCTCGCCGGGATCCGCGGCTCGCTCATCGCCGGCTTCTGCCTCGTCTCCGGCGCGATCGTCCTCGCGACCCACGGGCCGTGGTACATCTGGGGCGTGCTCTTCGGCCTCGCGTTCATCCTGGCCATCCGCCGGGGCGCCTGATGGCCCGCGCCGTCCCCAGCCGTCCCGCCCGCGCCCGCCGGGAGCCCGTCGCGCCTAACGACGGGGTGTGGCTCCAGGATTCCCCGACCAACCTGATGGTCATCAACGCCGTGTACACCACCGACCACCTCACGCTGGAGGCGGTGCGCGAGATCTTCCAGCGGCGGGTGATCGAGGCGGGAGGGGGCGAGCGGTACCCGCGGTTCACCAAGCGGATCGTGCGGGTCCGGGGCCGCGACTACTGGGAGGAGGTCCCGGACTTCGACATCACGCGGCACATCTTCGCCGCGGCCCACGTGCGGCTCGCCACGACGCTGGCGCTCCAGGACTACATCGGCTCCATCGCGGATACGCCGCTCCCGCGCGACAAGCCCCTCTGGCAGATCCAGTACGTCGAGCACACCGAGGACGGCGGGAGCGCGTTCATCATCCGCATCCATCACTGCATGGGGGACGGCATCGCGATGGTGCCGATCCTCTTCGCGTTGATGGACGAGCGCGAGAAGATGGAGCAGGCGGGGGAGCTGACGCCGGAAGGGGCGCTCAAGACCGGCGGCCGCCAGCCGACGCGGAGCCTCTCCATGTTCCAGAAGCTGGTGCTGGCGCCCCTCGCCGGCCCGTTCATCCTGATCCAGCGCCTCATCTGGAAGGCCGACGCGCACCACCTGCACGGCCCGGCGCTCTCCGGCCGCAAGGGGGTGAGCTGGACCCGGCCCCTCGACCTGGAAGTCATCAAGTCGATCCGACTCCAGATCGGCGCCACGGTGAACGACGTGCTGATGGCCACCGTCTCCGGCGGGTTCGCGCGCTACTTCGCGCGGGTGGCGGGCGTCGCCATCCCTCCGGCCACGCTGCGCATCTCCATGCCGGTCAACGTGCGCGCCCCGCACGAGACGCTCAAGATGGACAACAAGTTCGCCGCGGTGCTCCTCGACCTGCCGTTCGGCTCGCACACCGCGCGGGAGCGGATCACGCGGATCAAGGCGCGGATGGATTCCCTGAAGAAGGGCGTCGAGCCGATCGTCATCTACGGGGTGGTGAACGCGCTGCTCTACGCCCTGCCGCCGGCGGTGAGCCGGTTCCTGATCGACTTCCTCGCCAACAAGTGCACCATGGTGGTGACCAACGTCCCCGGGCCGCAGGGGGAGCTCACCCTGGGCGGGAAACGGTTACGCCACCTGATGTTCTGGGTGCCCCAGCGCGCCGACATCGGCGTCGGGGTGTCGATCCTGAGCTTCGGGGGACAGGTGCAGATCGGGGTGATCGCGGACCGGCTCCTGGTGCCGGACCCGGGCTACGTCATCGAGGCGCTCGAGGAGGAGTTCGAGGCGCTGAAAGCGGAGCTCGGTTTGTAGGCCGGCTCGCCCGGCCTAACTGGCAGCCCTCTGCAGATCGTCGAGCGTGCGGCCGAGTTTGTCCCCCACGTCGGACGCGCCCTCCGCGTCGGAGAGGCCGACGCTCTTCCACACCGTCCGCGTCCTGTCCTCCAGCACGTCCACCTTGAGCCCGATGCCGTGCCTGGCGAGGACGGGGATGAGCTCGTCCTTGCGCTGCAGCAGGTCCCGCCGCGTGGACTGGTAGGCCAGCTCGCACACTTCCCGCCGCGCCTTGAAGCTGAACATGTTGGTGAAGAACATGCCGTACTCGGTGTGCGCCGGCTGGAAGAGGAGCACGTCGGCGTCGGGGAAGCGCTTCTTGTAGGTCGCCATCCCGACCTGGAGCCGCGAGAAGATCAGGGTGCGGATGGTCTGCGAGAGCACGGTCGGGAGGCCGCGCTTGACCAGGAGGCCGGGCGGCACCGCGCCCGCCTTCTCCGCCTTGGAGAGGTCCGCGGGGACGAGCGGGTTCACGCAGAGGAGGAGGTCCGCGCCGTCCTCGAGCGCCACCGACGCGTGCAGCGTGCGCAGGATGATGCCGTCCACGCAGAGGCGCCCGTCGATGAGGACCGGCGGATAGAGCCCCGGCACGGCGGTGCTCGCCTGCACGGCGGTCGAGATGGGGACGTGGTCGAAGCCCGGCTCGCCGAAGCGCACCGCCTTGGCGGCGCTCAAGTCCGCCGTCACCACGATCAGCTTGTGCTTGAGCTTCCGGAAGTCGTCGGTCCGCCCCTTGAGCGCGTAGGTCCGCGCGAGGTAGCGGCGGATCGGCTCGTTGTCGAAGACGCCGACCGGGAGCGCGCGCCCGAGCCGGGTGAGCGCCTCGAAGAGGGTCTGGTCCCTGGGCTGCTTGACGAGGTGGCGGATGGCGCGGGCCACGAGATAGGGGAGCATGAGGCTGCGCTTGCCCCACTCGAGGTACGCCGGCGTGAAGAACGTGGCGGGCGTGAACGGGTGCTCGCCGCGCTCGTGCTTCACCATCCCGCGGACCATCTGCGAGGTGGTGATGTCGTTGACGAGGCCCGAGGCGATGAAGGCCCCGGCGCTCACCCCGACGTACACGTCGAGGTGATTGAAGTCGATGCCGTCGAGCGCTTCCTCGAGGGCCCGAAGGGCGCCGATCTCGTACACGGCGCCCTCGGGGCCCCCGCCCGCGAGGGCGAGGCCGATCTTCGTTCGCTTCGGCTTCCGCGTCGCGGTCATGAGCCGTCCCCCGACACCCTACACCCTACACCCTACACCCTGTCTTTCTCAGACCACCTCGGCCTTGTGCGCGACGACCTTCCGGGCGCCGTTGTGCCGGCGCGACTTCTGGACCGCCTTCGTCAACTCCTCGACCCGCTTGGTGAGCGACAGGATCTCCCTGCGCGTGGGCACGCCCAGGCGGTGCAGGGCGCCGGTGACGCCCGCGTCGAACGGCGCGGTCATCCGGTCCACGGCCGCGCGGGCATCGCCGCGGAGCGCGAGGGCCTTCCCCTTGATCTTGACCAGCCGGGCGCGGTTGGCCTTGTCGAGGTGATCGCCCTTCTTCACCAGCTCGGTGAACAGCTTGTGGCCGCCTTCACCGGCCATCGCCAGGGCGCCGAGGCCCGCGAGCCAGACGCTCTGCGCCGACTCCTTGAGCATCGGCGTGACGGACTTGCGAGTGGACTTCTTCATAACTGCCTCTCGTGTGGGACGGTTAGTGTGACGAACGCTTCGTGCGCTTGCCGGTGGACCGCTTCCTGTGGCCGCCGTTCTTCTCCAGGTCCTTCACCGATCGCTCCAGCCGGGCGATGCCGGTCCGGAGCTGGCTCATCTCGCTCTTCACCTGGCGGACCCTGGGGAGGCGCTCGACCGACGCGGTCATGATGCCCTCGACTCCGTGCTGGAGCGCCTCCACCCTCCTCGTGATGGCCCGG
>JBGPHD010000072.1:0-13969 GCA_041484135.1 Gemmatimonadota bacterium | reverse complement strand
GGCGCGCCGCGCGGCGTGGCTCGGCGGGTTCCTCCTCCTCGGGGCCTGTGTCGCGAGCATCGGCAGCGACGCCGAGATCTTCTGGCGGACGTACCGGGTGGACACCTTCTCGCAGCTGATCAAGGTGGCCGTGGCTGGCGGCTTCCTGCTGTCGCTGGCGGTGGTGGGCGACGGCACGGGCCAGCGCGAGGACGCACGCGCGGAGGTCTACTTCTTCCTGCTGACCTCGGCGGCGGGCCTGATGGCGATGGCGAGCGCGGTCGAGGCCCTGGCGCTCTACGTCGCGCTGGAGATCGCCTCCTTCTCGCTCTTCGTGCTGGTGCCGTTGCGCGAGGGCTTCCCCGCGGGCAAGGAAGCGGGCCTCAAGTTCCTGATCGTGGGGCTCGGCGCCTCCGCCGTGACGCTGCTGGGGCTCGCCATCCTGGTGGGGCTCACCGGCACGACCGTCTTCGCGGACATGGCGCCAACGCTCCGCGGCCTCGCCGGCCAACCGGCGTTGCTTTTCGGCTTGGCGCTCTTCCTCTCCGGGTTCCTGTTCAAGCTGGCGCTCTTCCCCTTCCACTTCTGGGCGCCCGACGTCTACCAGGGCGCGAGTCACGGCGTCGCCGCGTTCGTGGCGACCGCCTCCAAGGTCGGCGCCGTGGCCGTGCTGGCGCGCCTGGTGACGATCACCGGCCTGGGCGGCAGCGGTCTCGCGGCGGTGCTCGCCCTCGCGGCGGCGCTCTCGATGACGCTCGGCAATCTCGCCGCGATCGTGCAGAAGGACCTCAAGCGGATGCTCGCCTACTCCGCGGTGGCGCAGGCGGGCTACATCGTGGTGGGGTTCGTGGCGCTCTCGCCGGAGGGAGCGGCCGCGGCACTCTTCTACGGCCTGCTGTACCTGTTGATGAACGCCGCGGCCTTCCTGGTGGTGGCGCGCGTGGGCGCGGACGGATCGAACCCGTCCCTCGATGACCTGCGCGGCCTGCACCGCCGCTCGCCGCTGCTCGCGGCCACGCTGCTCCTGGCGCTCTTCGCGCTGGCGGGCGTGCCGCCGACATCGGGGTTCATGGGGAAGTGGCTGCTCTTCAAGGCGGCGATGGGCGAGGGGTGGTTCTGGCTGGTCCTGCTGGGCGCGGTGAACAGCACCGTGTCCGTCTACTACTATCTGGTGGTCATCAAGCACGCCTACCTGCTCGAGGCGCCCACAACGGAGCAGCGGCCCGTCACCCTCTCGATGACGGACCGCTATCTCTGCTACGGCCTCTCCGCCGCGACCCTCCTGCTCGGCGTCTGGCCGACGCCGCTCCTCGAGTGGGCGCGCGCCGCCGTCGCGACCCTCCCCTAGCCCGACCTGACGTTCGTCGTGAAGCGACGCGGGCTCACGTCCCGCGCCCGTCCCACGGCACCGCCGCCGTCGCGGCGAACGTGGGGGGCCGCCGCATCCTGGAGGCCTGCTCGTACGCGAACGCGAGCTTGATGAGCGTCGCCTCGCTCCACGCCCGCCCGAAGAACGACAGCCCGACCGGCAGGCCGAGGATGTAGCCCATCGGCACGGAGATGTGCGGGTAACCCGCCGTCGCGGCGATGCCCGTGCCGCTCGGCGCGCCGCCGCCGCCGCCCGAGTCCCCGCCCACGAGGTCGATGGGCCGCGCGGGACCAGAGCTTACGGCGAGGATCGCGTCGAAATGGTTGGTGTCCATCGTCGCGTCGATCCCTTCCGTGCGCGCCTGCCGCTGGAGACGCTCCTTGATCTGGAGATACTCGGGCGTCGTCAGCGGGCCGCGACGGGCCGCCGCCTCGAAGGTCTCCTGCCCGAAGAACGGCATCTCCCGCGCCGCCTCCCGCCGGTTGAACGCGACCAGATCGTCCATCGTGTGCACCGTGGCGTTAGGCGCCCACTCGGCGATATACCGCTCCACGTCGGTCTTGAATTCGAACGACAACAGGTCGCCGCCGCCGGTGAGCCCCTGCTGGGTGGCGATCGTCACCGGGTCCACGATCTCCGCGCCACGCGCGCGCAGCACCGCGATCGCCGCGTCGTAGAGGGCGAGGAGCCGGGACTCGGTGTTCGCGTTCCGCAGCACCCCGATCCGCGCGCCGCGCAGGCCGTCGGCGTCGAGCGCGCGGAGGTAGTCACTCTTCCGCTGGTCCGCCTCGGCCGTCGCCTCATCGGCGGGGTCGGTGCCGGCGAGCGCGGTGAGCAGCGCCGCCGCGTCGGCCACCGTCCGCGTCATCGGGCCCGCGGTGTCCTGCGAATGCGAGATGGGGATCACGCCCGCGCGGCTGATGAGGCCCACCGTCGGCTTGATGCCGACCACGCCGCAGCTGCTCGCCGGCGAAATGATGGAGCCGCTGGTCTCCGTCCCCACCGCCGCCGCGCACGAGCTCGACGCCGCCGCGGCGCCGGAGCCCGAGCTCGAACCCGACGGCGTCCGGTCGAGCGCGTAAGGGTTGCGGCACTGCCCGCCGCGCCCGCTCCAGCCGCTCACCGAGCGCGAGGAGCGGAAGTTGGCCCACTCGCTGAGGTTGGTCTTGCCGAGGATGACGGCGCCGGCCTCGCGCAACTTCCGGGCGATGCCGGAGTCGCGGGTCGGCCGGGCGCCTAACAGTGCATAGGAGCCCGCGGTGGTCTCCATCCGGTCGCCGGTGGCGATGTTGTCCTTGATGAGGATCGGGATGCCGTGCAGCGGGCCGCGGACGGTGCCCGCGTGCCGTTCCTGGTCCATCTGGTCGGCGATGGCGCGCGCATCCGGGTTGATCTCGAGCACGTGGCCGAGGCGCGGCCCGCGCGCGTCGAGCGAGGCGATGCGCGCCGCGTACTGGTCCACCAGCCGCCGCGCCGTGGTCCGGCCCGCCGCCATCTGCTGCTGCAGGTCGGCGATGGACACCTCTTCGAGCGCGAACCCGCGCGGTGGCGGCGTCTGGAGCGCCCCTTTTGGCATATGAGCCGCAGCCGCGGCGCCCGCTCCGATCGTTCCCACGAACTCCCGACGCTTCATCATTCCTCCACGGTGTCAGTTGCCTGCGATCAGCGGTCCGAGATGGAGAATCGCCCCCATCAGTTGCCTGCGATGAGACGTTCGAAACGAGGATTGCCCCTGAGTGGTGCGTAGAGTGGGTCTGCCCGGAGCAGCGCCGGCGTGAGGAGTGCCGGCCCAGCCATCACGCGCTCGAGCTGATCCAGCGCGCCCGCGGTGTCGCCAGTCATGAGCAGCACTTCGGCGAGGGTCTGAACCAGCTGCATGCCGGTGAGGGCGTCGCGCTCGGGCGGCATCAGGCGCAAGGCCTCTTGCGCCTCGCGCACCGCCTCCGCGCTGCGGCCCGCGCCCGCATACGCGTAGGCCAGGTTGGCGTGAAAGCCCTCGTCGTCGGGCCGGTCGCGCACGACGTCCTCCACCAGAATGCGCAGGGAGTCGTACGCCGCGATGCTACCCGGCCGGTCGCCGCGCGCGGACAGCGCCTGCGCACGCGCCAGCAGGTGTGCCACGCGGCCCTCGCGGGTCGCAGGCGCCGGGAGGCGGAGGACCTGAGTCTGCAGAGCAGTGTCGAGCCGCACGATGGCCAGGACCCAGGCGGGTATCTTCAGCAGCTCGGATCCTGCGGCCGTCTCCGGATGCGCCCGCAGCCAGGCGGCACTCGCCCGCGCGTCGTTGGTGCTGCCGCCCCTCGCCAGCGTCAGATGGACGTCGTGCAAACGGGTGAAGGGAAGGTCGGGAGCCGCAGCCACGGCGCGGGCCATGAAACCGGACGCCTCATCGAGCCGCCGCAGGAGGAAGAGCGTCAGCGCCATCTCCTCCAGCTCCTGCCCGTCGTTAGGCGCCAGCGCCAGGCCGCGGGCACGGCTCGCCAAGGACGCATCCCACCGCCCCTGCCGTCGGGCGACGTTGGCCATGGCGGCGTGCACGTCCGCGTTGTTGGGCTGGAGGGCGAGCGCTGCCGCGAATTCCGTCAAGGCGCTCGCGTAGTCGCGCCGGCCCCAGTAGTGGTAGTACCCCATCGCCACGTGCGCTATCGGCAGATCGGGGGCCAGCCTGACCGCCCGTTCCGCCGCGCTTTGCGCCCGCGCCACGCGGGCCGCCGTCCGATCCTCGTACTGCCAGAACATGGACGAGTAGTTCCACGACAGCTCGGCCCACGCGGCCGCGAAGCCGGAATCCAGCGCCACCGCGCGTTCGAGCGGGGCCACGGCCTCCGGTGACTGTCTCGCCGCCTTACCCCGCAGGAACAGCTCGTACGCCTCCGCGTTCTGGGTGGGGCGTGCGGCCAGGCGCGAACGTTCCGCGGGCAGCAGCCGGCCCGTGACGCCCTGTGCCACCGCGGTGGCCACGTCTTCCTGGAGCGTCAACAGGTCGCTCTCCGACCGGTCGTACTGGCTCGACCACTCCTGCACGCCGGTGGCTGCGCGCAGCAGCTCCACACTCACCCGGAGCCTGCTCCCCGCCCGCCGCACCGAGCCGTTCACGAGATAGGACACGTTCAGTGTGCGGCCGATCTGGGGGATGGGCATGGTCGCGACGTTGGGGAGGCGCTGCACTACCGCGCGCGAGGTGACCGTCAGCCGGCCCACCTGGCCCAGGCGCGAGGTCAGCTCTTCGGCGAGGCCGTCGCCGAGGAATGCATCGGCGGTATCGCGGGAGAGGTTGTGGAAGTCGAGCACCGCCACGCTCATCGCGGGCGGCGCGGGCGAGCGGGCGGGCGCGCGCGTGCAGGGTGGCGGGCTGCCGTTCGGGCACTGGGCGATGGCGCCTCGTGCCACAACGAGAAGGGCGAGCGCGACGGCCGGGTACAGGCGAGGCATCGGCCGCAAAGATACGGCCCCTATTCGGGATTGGCGATACGTCGGAACGCGTCCCAGTCGGCCTCGACCTGCTTCGCGTACGCCTGCGCGTACTTCAGCACGTCGCCCTGCCACCCGCTCCTGCCGCCGAACGCGACCAGCTCGTCGGCGATCGCCGAGCCCTGGCGCCCCGCGCTGCGCAGCTCGCCCCACGCGGTCACGCATCCCATCGTGCGCATCACGCGCTCGAGCCGCCCCGCCTTCGCCCCCGCTCCCTCGAGGTTCAGCCGGTCTTCCGTCGGCTGCAACTCGCGCAGGACGTACGGCCGGCGCGCGAGCGTCACCGCGTGCAGCAGCGCCGGCGCGACCGCCTGCATCCGGTCCTGGATCGTCACGACCCGCTCCGCATCGCTGCGCCATCGCGGCTGCCGGCACGGCACCCAGGGTCCGAGTGCGCTGGGGCCGATCTCCTTGATGTCCAGGAGATAGTTGCCGTCCGGCGAGCCCTTGCCCTCCACGAGCACGACGAACCGCTCCCGGCCGAGACTGCCGGTGCCCGCGACCCGGCGTGCCACGTCGAGCACCCGGTAGAATTGGGGCCGTTCCTCGCCGCGGGCGAAGCCGCGCATGAAGGATGTGACCGCGCGGCGCTGCGCCGCGGACACGGGCAGGGCGCGCCTCCCGAGGCGGAGACGCCTGCGCCCGCCGCGGCGCTCGGTGCGGCGGTCGAGCCGCTCCATGCGGGAGCGCGCCTGGAGCGCGTCGAGGAGGACCTTCACCATCCCTTCGGCGACCTGCGGCTCGACGCGCCTGGCCTTGCCCTGGGCAAGCGACTCCGCGTAGGCGTCCAGGAAGCGCCGGACGAGGTCGATCGCCTGGCGCTTCCCGATCCCGTAGTCGTCCGCCGCGACGAAGATGCTGGTCGAGAACCGCGCCACCTCAAAGGTGCACGGCGCGAGCACGGCCTCATCGAAGTCGTTGATGTCGAAGGTGATGATCCGGTCGTCGCCCTTGTAGGCGCCGAAGTTCTCGAAGTGCAGGTCGCCGGAGATCCAGGTGGGGGGGGCGGCGCCGAGCGCCGAGCGACGCGGCCAGGCCTCGTAGAAGAGGTGGCACGTCCCGCGCAGGAAGCGGAAGGCGCCCGACCGCAGCGCCGCATACTTGAGTTGCAGCCGCTCCGGCTCGCGGCCGGCGTTGAAGCGGATGATGCGCTCGATGACATCAGGGCCGCGCGCCACGGGACTCCTCTCGCAAGCGAGGAGAATGGTCCCGGCGCCGCGCGCGCGCAAACGGGAGCCGCGCCGCGCGCTTGACGCCCCGGCCGCGAAGCGGGACTATTCGCTCCAAAGGAGCCCGCCCCGAAATGGCCACCATCCCGTTCACCGATAACTACACGGACCTGTCGTCCAACCGCGGCTTCCAGTTCAAGTTCTTCTGCCAGAAGTGCGGCAACGGCTACATGTCCACCTTCAAGACCAACACGCTGGGCGCGGCCGCCTCCGCGGCGGGGGCGGTGTCGTCCCTGCTCGGCGGCATCTTCGGGCGCGCCGCCCAGGGCGCCTCTCAGCTGCAGGCCATGGTCGCCGGCCCGCAGCACGACTCCGCCCTGAACGCAGCGGTCGAGGAGATCCGGCCTCTCTTCAAGCAGTGCTCCCGCTGCGGCAAGTGGGTCTGCGAGCCGGTCTGCTGGAACAAGAAAGCGGGGCTCTGCGAGAGCTGCGCCCCCGACCTCGACGAGGAGATCGCCTCCGCGCAGGCGCAGGCCGCCAAGGACCAGGTGATGGAGAAGGTGAAGAACGTGGACTACGTCGGCCAGCGCGACCTCGCGCAGGTCGCGGCGGCCATCTGCCCCAAGTGCGGCGCCAAGGGCCAGGGCGGCAAGTTCTGTCCCGACTGCGGCGAGTCCCTGGCGCCCAAGAAGAAGTGCGCGAGCTGCGGCGCCGTCGCCGACGGGTCGCCGAAGTTCTGCCCGGAGTGCGGGAAGCCGCTCAACGCCTGAGGGCCAGCAGCCGCGTCCGCGTGTAAGGGATCAACCCCCCGGCCTCCACGATCGCGGCGCGCGCCGCGGAAGGCGGCACGGTGCGGAACCGGCGCGCGGTGGTCTGGTTCACCACCGCGCCCCCGTCCAGTTCCAGCACATCGCCTTCGACCGCTTCGATCCCGGGTGTCTCCACCAGTTTGAGGCCCAGGTTCACGGCGTTCTGGGAGAAGATGCGGGCGAACCCGCGGGCCACGATCACCAGGCCGTGGCCGACCAGCGTCGAGACCGCCTGCTCCCTCGAGGAACCGCAGCCGAAGTTCTTCCCCGCCACCACCACGCTCCCAGGCGGCACCCCGCCCGCCCTGAGCCTGGCGTTGAACGAGGCGAGGTCCGCGAACGCGAAAGCCGGCGTCTCGGACGGCAGGACCGTGGCCATGTAGCGGCCGGGGTAGATGACGTCGGTCGAGACGTCGTCACCGAGGACCAGGACGACGGCGCTCATCGCACCCCTCCCGCCAGCACGTGCCTGGGGTCGGTGATGGCGCCCGTCAGCGCCGACGCCGCCGCCACCGCCGGCGAGCAGAGGTAGACCTCCGCGCTCGGGTTCCCCATCCGGCCCTGGAAGTTGCGGTTGGTGGTCGAGAGCGCCACCTCCCCGTCGCCTAACGCCCCCTGGTGCACGCCCAGGCAGGGCCCGCATCCCGGGTTCATCACCACCGCGCCCGCCTGCACGAAGTCGGCCAGGTATCCCTTGAGCAGGGCCTGGGTGTAGATGCGCGCCGACGCGGGGAAGACCAGCATCCGCACGCCGTCGGCCACCCGCTGCCCGCGGACGATCCCCGCCGCCACCGCCAGGTCGTCGAGCCGCCCGTTGGTGCACGAGCCGATGACGACCTGGTGCACCGGCCTGCCCTCGACCTCGCCGATGGGATGCACGTTGTCCACGGTGTGCGGGCAGGCGATCATGGGCTCGAGCGCGGTGACGTCGACCTCGACGGTGCGCTCGTACTCCGCGCCTTCGTCCGGCGCCACCGGGGCCAGCTGGTCGCAGACCCGCGCCTCCTCGCGCAGGTAGCGCAGCGTCTCCTCGTCGGCGGGGACGATCCCCGAGGTGGCGCCCGCCTCGACCGACATGTTGCAGAGCACCAGGCGCCCCGACGTGGACATCGTGCGGATGGTATCGCCGTGGAACTCCAGCACCCGGAAGTTCGCGCCTTCCGCGGTGAGCAGCCCGACGAGATGGAGGATCAGGTCCTTCGGCCCCACCAGGTCCGGCAGGCGGCCGTTCACCACCACCTTGATGGTCGCCGGCACCTCGACGTTGAGCGCGACGCCGAGGGTCCAGACGCTCGCCATCTCGGTGGCGCCGATCCCGAACGCGAACGCCCCCAGCGCGCCGTGGCTGGTGGTGTGCGAGTCGGTGCCGAGCACCACCGCGCCGGGCCGGACGTACCCGTTCTCGGGCAGGACCTGGTGGCAGATGCCGCCCAGGTCGCCGCGGATGTCGTGGAATTTCGTGATGCCGTGCTTCCGGACGAACTCGCGGACCTTCTTCTGGTTGGTGGCCGTCTTGGGCGACTCCGCCGGCACGCGGTGGTCGAAGATGATCGCCACCTTCGAGGGGTCCCAGATCCGGGGCGTGATCCCGGTGCCGTGGTGGATCTCCAGGAACTGGTTGATGACCAGCGCCGCGTTCTCGTGCGACATCGCCAGGTCGGCGGCGGGTTCCACCACGTCGCCGGCGCTCACGGCCTCCCGGCCGGAGGCCCGCGCGAGGATCTTCTCGACCACGGTCTTGCCCATGGCTCACACCACCCCTTTCCGGCGGAGCTGCGCGATCCCCTCGTCGGTGTAGCCAAGCTCGCCCAGCACCTCACCGGTATGGTCGCCGAGCCGCGGCGGCGGCGACTCGACCGTGCCCGGCGTCTTCTCGAAGACCGCCGGGAGGTTGAACAGCTTGAGCTCGCCGATCCCCTCCGCGGTCACGGTGCCGATGGTGCCCCGGTGCGCGATCTGCGGCTGGCTCAGTGCGGCCGTGAGGCCGAGGATCTCGCCGCACGGGACCCCCTGCGCGTTCAGCTCCCGCACCCAGTGCGCGCTCGGGCACTCCCGGAGCTTCGCCTCGAGGAGCGGCGTCAGCTCCCGGCGGTTCCGCTTGCGGGCGTCGCGCTCCCGGAACCGCGGGTCGGCCTTGAGCTCGGCGACGCCTAACGCGTCGGCGACCGCCTCCCACTGCTCCTGCTTGTTGGCCGCGATGTTGATGGCGCCGTCCCGCGTCGCGAACACCCCCGAGGGCGCCGCGGTGAAGTTGTCGTTCCCCAGGAGCTGCGGCTCCTGGCCGCCGATGAGGAGGTTCGCCGCCACCCACCCCATCAGCGGCATGATGGCGTCGAGGAGCGCGACGTCGATGAACTGGCCCTCGTTCCGGTGCTCGCGGTCGTAGAGCGCCGCCATGATCGCGAACGCCGCGGTGAGCCCGCCCACCGTGTCGCACACCGGGAAGCCACAGCGCAGCGGATTGAGCCGGTCGTCGCCATTGACCGCCATCACCCCCGACAGGCCCTGGATGATCTGGTCGTAAGCGGGCTTCAGGGCGTCGGGGCCGGTCTGCCCGAAGCCCGAGATGGCGCAGTAGATGAGGAGCGGGTTGATCTCGCGCAGCTCCCGCCAGCCCAGGCCGAGCCGGTCCATGACGCCGGGCCGGAAGTTCTCGACCACCACGTCCGCCGTGGCCGCCAGCTGCCGGAAGATCTCCTTGGCCTCGGGGTCCTTGAGGTTCAGCGTGACCGACTTCTTGTTGGCGTTCTGCGCGAGGAAGCTGGTGCCCATCAGCCGTGCGTTCAGCTCCGGCAGGCACCCCAGCTTGCGGGCGAGGTCCCCGTCCACCGGGTTCTCGATCTTGATCACCTCGGCGCCTAACAGCGCGAGGTGGAGCGTGGCGAAGGGCCCCGACAGCACGTTGGTGAGGTCGAGCACCCGGACGCCGGCGAGGAGCTTGCGCGGCGCGCTCATGGCACCGCCGGCTCCGGCTCCGCGGCCGTGACAGCCGCGATGGGCCCGGTCCGGTAGACCTTCCCCGGCATCGGCCGGCCGAAGAAGGCGGCCACGTCCCCCGCCACGGCGATCAGCCGGTCCAGCCTGACGTCCGGACGCCGGCCCATCCGTTGCAGCAGGTGGACGAAGTCCTCGGTGCAGACATTCCCCCCGGCGACCTTGGTGTAGGGGCACCCGCCCAGCCCCGCGACCGACGTCTCGACGTGGGTGACGCCGGCCTGCATGGCCGCCCAGGTGTTCGTCAGGCCGAGCCCGTAGGTGTCGTGGAAGTGACAGGCGCACTCGAGGCGATCGTCCATGGTGAGGATGGCGTCGACCATGCGCGCCACCCGGTCGGGCGTCGCGTGCCCCGCCGTGTCCGCGAGGGATATCCTGGTGATGCCGCTGTGGGCGTATCGGCGCACCAGGTCCAGCACCCGCGCCTCCGGCACCGCCCCCTCGTACCCGCACCCGAACGCCGACTGCACCGACACCTGGACCCGCAGGTCCGCCAGCGCGACCCGCCGCGCCATGGCGATGACGCGCTCCGTGGCTTCCGCGATGGACATCCCGGTGTTCCGGCGACTGTGCGTCTCGCTCGCCGAGACGCCCATGCAGATCATGTCCGCACCGGCCGCGAACGCGCGCTCGAGGCCCCGTTCGTTCAGCACCAGCCCCGAGAGCACCACGCCCGGAAGCACTCCCCCGACGCGGAGCGCGGTGAAGAGCCGGTCGGTGTCGGCCATCTGCGGGACACGGGTGGGATGCACGAACGAGCCGACCTGCACGATGTCGAGGCCCGAGTCGGCGAGCGCGCGGATCCACGCGAGCTTCCGCTCGAACGGCACCTCGGCCTTCTCCATCTGCAGCCCGTCGCGCGGACCGACCTCGTGGATCACGATGTCCGTCATTCCGCCCCCGCCCTCTCTCACAGGTGTGCGGCGACCGCTTCGCCCATCTCCATCGTCGTGCTCGACCCCCCCATGTCGTAGGTGCGGACCTTCCCTTCCCGGATCACCGCCGCCACCGCCTGCTCCACGCACGAGGCGAGCGACGGTTCCCCCAGCCACTCCAGCATCATCTTGGCCGCGAGGATCGTGGCGATCGGATTCACCTTGTTCTGGCCGGCGTACTTGGGCGCCGAGCCGTGCGACGGCTCGAACACGCCGAGCTTCGCGCCGATGTTGCCCGAGCACCCGAAGCCGAGGCCACCCACCATCTGGGCGCACAAGTCCGAGACGATGTCGCCGTAAAGGTTAGGCGCGACCAGCACCTCGTAGTTGCGCGGGTTCTTGAGGAGCCACATGCAGATGGCGTCCACGTTCGCCTCGTCCATCCGCACGCCGGGGAACTCCCCCGCCACGCGCCGCGCCGCCTCCAGGAAGAGCCCGTCGGTGGCGCGCACCACGTTCGCCTTGTGGATCACCGTGACCTTCGTCCTGCCGTGCGCCGCGGCGTAGGCGAAGGCCGCGCGCACGATGCGCTCGGAGCCCTTCACCGTGTTGATCTTGCACGAGACCGCGTACTGGTCGGCGGCGAGGTCCTTGAACGGCGCGAAGTTCTTCGAGGTGGCGAGCGCGTCCCGGACTGTGGCGGGCACCGGGCCGAACTCCACCCCGGCGTACAGGTCCTCGGTGTTCTCGCGGAACACGGTGAGGTCGATCCCGTCCGCGAAGTTCAGCGGGTTCCCCGGATAGGCCTTGCAGGGCCGGAGACAGACGTAGAGGTCGAAGGACTGCCGCATCCGGACGATGGGCGACCGGTAGACGAGCCCCTTGCCCCTGAGCGCGGGCACCAGCTCGGCCTCCGCGGCCGTGGCCGGCTTCGAGGTGATCGCCCCGAACATGGCCGCCTGCACGTTCCTGAGGAGATCCACCGTGCGCGGCGGGAAGGCGTCGCCCTCGGTGCGCCAATAGTCCCAGCCGATGTCGCCCCGGACGTACTCGGCGTCGAGCCCCACCGCGTCGAGCACGATCCGCGTGGCATCCATCACGTCGTTGCCGATGCCGTCTCCCGGCAACCAGGCGATCCGGTACTGGCTCATGGCGCTCCTGTCGTGGCTTGGAGAACGCTCCTGTCGCGTTTTGCATGGCCGCAAACTTCACGCCATGGTCCTGCCGCGCGTCGCGATGGCGAGTCCGGGAAAACCGAAGCGAATCGCTCGGCTTGGCCGCGGTCCTCGCGAGTCCGCGGGCCGTGCGTCGGGCGCGACTGGCGTCGCCCAGCGCCGCCGGGTAGCCTTGATGTCCATGCGCCGCGCCCTCCTCCTCGCCCTTCTCGTCCTCGCCGCGTGCAGCTCGCGCGGCCCGCACGAGGCTCTCCACATTCCCACCGGATGGCGCTACGCCACCGTCGCGCCGCCGGTCGTGGCCCAGCACGTGATGGTCGCGTCGGAACACCCCATCGCGAGCCGGATCGGGGCGGAGATCATGCGACGGGGAGGGAACGCGATCGACGCCGCCGTCGCGGTGGGCTTCGCCCAGGCCGTGGTGAACCCGCGGGCCGGCAACATCGGGGGCGGCGGGTTCCTGATCTACCGGCAGGCGGACGGGCGGGTCTTCGCGCTGGACTACCGGGAGACGGCGCCCGCCGCCGCCACGCACGACATGTACCTCGACGCGTCGGGCCACGTGACGGAGGCGTCCATGATCGGCGCCCTGGCCTCCGGCGTGCCGGGGGCGGTGGCCGGCCTGGTCGAGATGCACCGCATGTTCGGACATCTGCCGTGGCGCGACCTGGTGATGCCCGCGGTGGAGCTGGCCCGCGACGGTCACGAGGTGGACAGCACGCGCGCCGCCTACATCGCCAACAACACGGAGCGCCTGGCGCGGTTCCCCGCCACCGCCGCCCTGCTCCTGCCCGGCGGGACGCCGTTAGGCCGCGGGACGGTGTGGCGGCAGCCCGAGCTGGCCCGCACCCTGCAGCTGATCGCGGATTCCGGCGCCGCCGGCTTCTACCGGGGCCGCACCGCCGACCTCATCGTGGCCGAGATGCGGCGGGGCCACGGCATCATCACGCACGAGGACCTCGAGGGGTACCGCGCGGTCTGGCGCTCGCCGGTCCAGTTCACGTATCGCGGCTGGAAGATCATCTCGATGCCGCCCGCCTCGAGCGGGGGCGTCACCATGGCGGAGATGTTCAACATGCTGGAAGGGTGGCGCCGCCTGCCGCCCTTCGGCAGCGCGCAGCTGCTGCACGTCGAGACCGAGGTGATGCGCCGCGCCTTCACCGACCGGAACCGGTACCTCGGCGACCCGGACTTCGTCGAGATGCCGCTCGACCGGCTCCTCTCCAAGCCCTACGCCGACCAGCTGCGCGCCGCCATCGACGCGCGGCACGCCACGCCCAGCAGCGCCATGCCGCCGATCGTCGAAGGCCAGGAGACGACCCACTACTCGATCGTGGACAGCAGCGGCAACGCCGCCTCCGTCACGACCACGCTCAACGACAGCTTCGGCAACGCGGTGATGGTGACCGGCGCGGGCTTCCTGCTCAACGACGAGATGGACGACTTCGCCTCCAAGCCGGGCACGCCGAATGTCTACGGCCTCGTCCAGGGCGAGGCCAACGCCATCGCGCCGCGCAAACGCATGCTCTCGGCCATGACGCCGAGCATCGTCCTCGACCCGGAGGGCCGGCTCGCGCTGGTCCTGGGCTCGCCGGGAGGGCCGCGCATCATCTCGTCGGTCATGCAGGTCATCTCGAACGTGATCGACCACCAGATGACGCTCGCCGAGGCGGTGTATGCCCCGCGCATCCACCACCAGTCGCTGCCCGACTCGATCCGCTGGGAGGAGGGCGGCATCGACCCCGACGTGCGCCGCGCGCTCGAGGCCATGGGCCACCTGTTCCACGCCCGCCCCGGTTCGAACGGGGTGGTGAACGCGGTGCGGGTGACCCCGCACGGGATCGAAGGCGTGACCGATCCCCGGATCCCTGGCGGCGCCTCGGGGTGGTGAGGACGGACCGGCGGGCGCGGGCAACCGTCCGCCGGGCGGAACGACGCATCATGAGCACCGCTCTCTATCGGAGACTTCCATGAAGGCCGCCACACCGCTGTTGATCGCCCTCTCCCTGTTCGCCGGCAGCGCCGCCGCCCAGCAGCCGCGCGCGCTCACCGTGCAGGACTTCCTCGCCTTCGACCGCCCGTCCGAGCCCGCGATCTCGCCCGACGGGCGCCAGGTGGCGTACACCGT
>JBGPHD010000071.1:0-14404 GCA_041484135.1 Gemmatimonadota bacterium | reverse complement strand
CGGTGATCCCGCGCGCGGCGAGGGCGCGCACGGCCGGGAGGTTGCGGAGCGGCATGAGCGAGCCGAGCAGCACCGCGTCCCTCCGCATCCACTCGACCTCGTTCCGCACCCCGGCTGCGCCGCCGACGGGCGGGGCGTTCACCCGGAGCACGAGGTCGGCCTTGGCGAGGAGCGCGGCGGGGTCCGCTTCCACCGCAACCCCCACCTCACGATAGGCATCGTCCGACAGCCAGGCGCCCCCGCCCGCCCCGGACTCGATCGCGACGGCGTACCCTGCCTGGATCAGTTTCTTGCATGACTCCGGGACCAACGCGACGCGACGCTCGCCGGGTGAGGTCTCTTTCGGAACCGATATCAGCACTGGAACTCCTGGGTCCTGGATTTTACGGCGAGGAAGAATCGCTTCGCGACGCCCCGGCGCCCATGAAACGAAGTGTAAGGAACCCTTAATATCGGCGCCCGGCGATGATACCCAGCGTCGCACCCTCAGGCAAGGCAAGCTATCTTATGACGTCACGCTCTCACCGTCTTTCGGCGATGAGAAACGTCGCGTATCCCCAGATTCAGCGGAGTCCGGACACCCTATGAACGCTCGCATCGTTATGGCGGTCGCCGCCCTCCTGAGCCTCGCGGCGCCGCTCCCCGCGCAGCAGCCCGCCGACCCGGCGACCCTCACTATCGACCGCATCTTCGGCGGCGCCGAGTTCCGCCCCGCCACCTTCGGGCCAGCACGCTGGCTCGCGGGCGGGGCGGCCTACACCACCGTCGAGCGCAACGCCGGGACGCGGCGCGGCCGCGACATCGTCCGGTACGACGCGGAGTCGGGGGACCGGGACATCCTCGTCCCCGCGGCGCGGCTCATCCCCGCCGGGGACTCGACGCCGCTCGAGATCGAGGACTACGGCTGGTCGGCCGACGGGCGGAAGCTGCTGGTCTTCACCAACTCGCAGCCGGTCTGGCGCACCAACGACCGCGGCGACTACTGGGTCCTCGAGCTCGACGGGTGGCGGCTGCGCAAGCTGGGCGGCGCCGCGGCGCGGCCCTCGACACTCATGTTCGCGAAGTTCTCCCCCGACGGCGGCCGCGTCGGCTACGTGCGCGAGCACAACCTCTTCGTCGAGGACCTGGCCACGGGCCGCGTCACCCAGCTCACGCGCGACGGGTCGCGCACGCTGGTCAACGGCAGCTTCGACTGGGTGTACGAGGAGGAGCTGGCGCTGCACGACGGCTGGCGCTGGAGTCCCGACGGCCGCTCGATCGCCTACTGGCAGCTCGACATCTCCGGCGTCCGGAACTTCGAGCTGCTGAACGAGACCGACTCGCTCTATTCGTTCGCGGTGCCGGTGCAGTATCCCAAGGCCGGCGAGACCAACTCCGCCTCACGCGTGGGCGTGGTCAGCGCGGCGGGCGGGCTCACCCGCTGGATGCAGGTGCCGGGCGACCCGCGCGACAACTACATCGCGCGCATGGAGTGGGCTCCCGCGGTGGGGGGCGGCGCCGCGACGCCCGAGCTGATGATCCAGCATCTGAACCGGCTCCAGAACACCGTGCACGTGATGCTCGCCGACGCGCGCACCGGCGCCGCGCGAGTCGTCTTCACCGACCAGGACAGCGCCTGGGTCGAGACCAGCGAGGCCCCGGTCTTCGTCAACGACGGACGCGATTTCATCTGGCAGAGCGAGCGCGACGGCTGGGACCACCTCTGGCTCGTCTCGCGCGAGACGGGGCAGACGCGCCTCCTCACGCCGGGCGCCTTCGACGTCCTCGGCTATCGCGGCGTGGACGAGGCCGGCGGCTGGGTCTACTACATGGCGTCGCCCGACAACATCGCGCAGCGCTACCTCTACCGCGCCAGGCTCGACGGCACGGGCCAGGCGGAGCGCCTGTCGCCCGCGGCGCAGGCCGGCACGCACGGGTACACGCCGGCACCGGGCTTCCGCTTCGCGTTCCACACCTTCTCCAACTTCGACACCCCACCCGTCACCGAGCTGGTGCGCCTCCCCGAGCACCGGGTGTTGCGGACGCTGGTGGACAACGCGGCCCTCCGCACGCGCGTCGGGGCGCTCCGCCGCGGCCCCTCGGAGTTCCGGATGGTGGACATCGGCGGCGGGATCCAGCTCAACGCGTGGTTCATCCGGCCGCCCGACTTCGACGGGTCGCGACGGTACCCGGTGTTCTTCAGCAACTACGGCGGCCCCGGATCGCAGACGGTGCTCGACGCGTGGGGCGGCAGCAACTACCTCTGGTACCAGCTGCTGGCGCAGCGCGGCTACATCGTGGCCAGCGTGGACAACCGCGGCACCAACGGCCACGGCCGCGCCTGGCGCAAGATCGTCTACCGCCAGCTGGGCGTGGTGGAGACGCAGGACCAGGCCGCCGCGGCGCGCGCGGTGGGGCGCCTGCCGTACGTGGACTCGACGCGCATCGGCGTGTACGGACATAGTTACGGCGGGTTCATGGCGCTGAACTGCATCCTCCAGAACCCGGACGTCTACAGCACCGCCATCGCCGCGGCGCCCGTGACCCACTGGAAGTTCTACGACACCATCTACACCGAGCGGTACAACGGCCTCCCACGCGACAACACCGCCGGGTACGACCGCGGCTCGCCGGTCACCTACGCCGCCAACCTGCGCGGCAGCCTCCTCATCGTCCACGGTTCCGGCGACGACAACGTCCACTTCCAGAACACCGAAACGATGGTGAACGCGCTGGTGCGGGCGCAGCGGCCCTTCCAGCTGATGGTCTACCCGAACCGGAACCATGGGATCGCCACCGACGGCGCCGCGCGCCACCGGTTCGACCTCTACACCCGGTTCCTGGCCGAGCACCTGCCGCCGGGGCCGTCGGGGGCGGCGGCGCGGCTGGTGCCGTGACCATGCAACCTGGCGGGGTCATCCTCCGTAGGGGTCCCCGGCACGAGAACCCTGACCGGAGGCTGTATTCATGTTGAAACCCATCGCGACCCTCGCCGCCGCCGGCGTGGTCGGACTGGTCCTGATCAAGTTCGCCGGGATGCTGCTCTTCCCGCTGCTCGGCATCCTGTTCGGCTTCGTGATGTGGGCCCTCAAGATCACGCTGATCGTGGCGCTGATCTGGTGGGGCTTCAATCTCTTCAAGCGCTGGGGTGAGAAGGGCTCAGAGGCGTAGTAACGGGTGTGGGGTTTCGGGTGTAGGGTGTGGGGCGATTCCGACACCCTACACCCGACACCCTCTCCACCCTATCTTTTCCTCCGTGAAGGACAAGAACACCGCCTACATCCTCTGGGCCGCGAGCTTCCTCGGCGTGTGCGGCCTGCAGCGCATCTATGCCGGCAAGCTTGGCTCCGGGCTGCTCTATCTCTTCACGTTCGGTCTCATCGGCGTCGGCCAGTTCTTGGACCTCTTCTTCATCCCCGGCATGATCGAGGACGCGAACAACCGGCTCCTGGTGCAGGGCCTGGGTCAGCAGGCGCTGGCGGGCGGTGCCGCGGTCGCGGCGTTGCCGGCCGGCCGGCGCGTGCCCCGCACGACGGAGGAGTTCGAGGTCACGCTGGTGGCGGCGGCGGAGAAGAACGGCGGCAAGCTCACGGTGGCCGAGGCGGTGGGGGCCACGGGGCGCGGCTTCAAGGAGGTCCAGCGCCAGCTGGACGAGATGGCACGCAACGGGTTCGTCGAGACCGACTCGGACGACAAGGGCGATATCTACTATCGGTTCCCGGGCCTGGGGGCGTAAGACGGGGTGTCGGGCGTCGGGGGTCGGGTGTGGACCTCGTCACGATCGCGACACCCCACACCCCACGCCCGACACCCGTTTCCCTCACACATCCCGCAGCACTTCCATCGCTGTGCGCCGGAACACCTCCCGGCTCGCCGTCATCCCCACCACCGCCACCAGCAGGGCGGTGACGCCGAAGGTCAGGAGCAGCGCGGGGGCGGGGACGGTGAAGGGCAGCTCCAGCACGTAGTGGGTGAAGGCCCATCCGCCGCCCATCGAGAGCCCGATCCCGACCAGCGCGGCGAGGGCGCCCAGCGCCACGTACTCGGTGAGGAGGATCCGCTCGATCTGACGGCGCGTGGCACCTAACGCCTTGAGGAGCGCCCCTTCGCGGATGCGCTCCAGACGTCCTGCCGCCACCGCGCCCAGCAGCACCAGGGCGCCTGTGCCGAGGCTCAGGATCGCCATGAAACGGATGGCGAGGGCCACCCGGTCGAGGATCGCCTCGAGGGTGCGCTGGATGAGGGCGACGTCGAAGCTGGTGACATTGGGGAACCGCTCGCTGACGGCGCGCTGGAGCCGGGCCCGCGCCCCGGCGTCGTCCACGCGGGTGAGGAGGACCGAGGTCCTCGGCGCGCGCTCGAGCGCGGCGGTGCTGAAGACCGCGAAGAAGTTGGTCTCGAAGCGCGCCCAATCCACGTCCCTCAGCGCCACGACCCGGGTCTCGAGCGGGACGCCGGCCACCGACCAGGTGATGGCGTCACCGACCTTGACCCTGAGGTCGGCGGCGAGCTCGGTGGAGAGGGAGACCGGGTAGGGACGTCCTTCGGCCGCCTCGCCGCGGCCGTGCCACCACGCGCCGCCCACGACCGTCTCCGACGAGACGGTGCTGTCGCGGAAGGTGGAGCGGTACTCCCGGAACAGGGTCCACCGCCGGGGCGCCGTCGCGGCGTTCTCCCGCAGCAGCTCGTCCCGGGTGCGCCCGTTCACGGCGGTGATGGTCATCGGGATCATGGGCACGATCTGGATGACGGGGCCCGCGCCCAGCACCGCCGTCTGCACGCCGTCCTCCTGGTCGCGCTGGATGTCGATGAAGACCAGGTTGGGGCGGCCGTGGACGGACCCGGTGCTGGTGCGCACGAAGCTCATCAGGTTCGCCTCGACGAGGTACATCATCGCGAGGAGGCCGACGCCGAAGCCGAGGGCGATCACGACGCTGCGGGTCTGGTTGCGGGGCCGGTGGAGATTGGCGAGCCCCTGGCGGGCGACGTACGGCCAGCGGGCGCGAAAGCGGGGCGCGCGCGTGACCCTGCGGGCCAGTGCGACGGCGCCCCGCGCCGCGAGCGAGAGGATGCCGACCGCGAGGCCGATGGCGATGGCGAACCCGAGGCCGACCTGGGGGATCTCGTTGCGGGACATGCAGAGCCCGAGCACGCCGATGGCGACGGCGCCGAGCGCGGCGAGGCGCCACGGGTCGCGGGCGCGCGCGGGCACGATCTCGTAGGCGCGCCGGAGGGCCTGGAGCGGCGAGATGAGGCGCACCTCGAGGAGGGGCCGCAGGGCGAAGAGCACCGCGACGGCGACCCCGAGCCCGATGCCCCCAAGCACGACCCCGGGTTCCAGGGCGAAATGGACGTTGGCCGGTACGACGTCGGCGAGGAGACGAGGGAGCAGCAGCTGGGTCGCGACGCCGAGCGCCGCGCCCGCGGTGGCGGCGATCAGGCCTAACGCCGCTGCCTGGGTGAGGTACACCGCGAAGACCAGGGGCCGGCTGGCGCCAAGGCAACGCAGCACCGCGACCGTGTCGATCTTGCCGGCCACGAACGCGCCGATCCCGCTCGCCACGCCGATGCCGCCCAGCAGCAGCGCGATCAACCCCACGAACTGCAGGAACGTGGAGAGGCTGTCGAGCACGCCGGTGAGCTCCCGCTGGGTGTCGTCCGCGGTCTGGGACGAGACCCGCTCGCGGGTGAAGATCGCGCGGGCCTTGGCCTTGAGGCGGCGCGCGTCACGCGGGTCGTCGAACTTGACCAGCGCGGCGTGGCGCACCCGGCTGCCGAAGACGATCAGCCGCGTGGCGGGGACGTCGCGCGCCGGGATGTAGACCTGCGACCCGAACGCGTTCATGCCGCCGGTGACATGGCCGGGGACCTCCGAGACGACCGCCGCGATCGGGAACTCGGCGCTGCCGATCACCAGGGTGTCGCCGATGCGGGCGCCGAGGGCGACCAGCAGGCTGGTGTCCACGATGGCGATCCGGGTCGAATCGAGCCCGCGCCAGCGCCCGGCGGGGCTGGTGATCGCCTCACCATAGAACGGGAAGCCGGGCCCGACGGCGCGGACGTCTACCAGCCGCGTGCCCTCGGTGCGGCGGATGTACGCCATCGACTGGAACGTGGTGCGTCGCGTCACCCGCGCCCCCGTCCGCACCAGGGAATCGAGGATCCCCTCGATGCGGCGCGAGAGCGGGCGCCCCGACGACAGCTCGAGGTCGGCGCCGAGGAGCTCACGCGCCTGGGCGCGGATGCCGCGCTCGAGGTTCGCGGTGAAGGAGCCGATGGCCACCAGCGCGCCCACGCCGAGGGAGATGGCGGAGGCGAAGAGGAGGAGCCGGCGGCGCGACGCGCGGCTCTCGCGCCACGCCAGCGTGAGGATGAAGCGCAGCCGTCTCACGCCGCGGTCCCGTCCGGGACCACCGCGCCGTCCCGGAGATGCAGGGTGGTCCGGGCGCGGGCCGCCAGGTCGGCGTCGTGGGTGACGAGGATGAGGGTCGTCCCGAGCTCGCGGTTCAGCTCGACCAGCAGTTCGATGACGCGCGCGCCCGTCGCGGCGTCGAGGTTGCCGGTGGGCTCGTCGGCGAAGAGGATCCGGGGGTCGTTGGCGAAGGCGCGCGCGATGGCGACGCGCTGCTGCTCCCCGCCCGAGAGCTGGGCCGGGTAGTGGTGCTCGCGGCCGGCGAGACCCACCCGGGCGAGCAGCTCGAGAGCCCGCGCCGAGGCGCCGTCCCGGCCCTGCGCGCCGGTGCGGCTGTGCGCCAGCTCGATCGGGACCTGCACGTTCTCCTGCGCCGTCAGCGTGGGGATGAGCTGGAAGGTCTGGAAGATGAAGCCGACCTTCTCGCCGCGCAGCCGGGCTCGCGCATCCTCGCCGAGCTTCGCCAGGTCCTGCCCGTCGAGCGACACGGTGCCGGAGGAGGGCACGTCGAGTCCGGCCAGGAGGCCGAGCAGCGTGGTCTTCCCGCAGCCCGACGGGCCCACGACGGCCAGGAATCCTCCCGGCTCGACGGAGAGGCTAACTTCCTTGAGGACGGTGAGCGGCTGGCCGCCGCTCTGATAGATCTTCGTGAGGTTGTTCGCGATGAGCATGGCCCGAATGATACACGTGACCCTCGCCGTTGTGCTGCTGGCGCTCGACGGCTGTGCGGGCCGCGCGGACCGGTCATCGGCGCAGCGCTCGCCGTTCGGCGGGCGTGGCGGTGGCCGCGGTGCGGAAGGCCGCTCCGCCGACCAGCCCGACTCCGCGTCCCTCGCCGGCGATTCCACGCTGAACGCGGCCGCGGGCTACGACGTCAAGAACGAGCCCGAGATCCTGTTCCTCGGCACCAGCCTGACGGCCGGACTCGGCGTCACGTCCACGCAGGCGTACCCATGGCTCATCCAGCGGCGGCTCGACAGCCAGGGCCTCCGGTGGCACACCATCAACGGCGGGCTCTCCGGCGAGACCTCGGCCGGGCTGGTGCGTCGGCTGGACTGGCTGCTGGCGGGGAACCTCCGGATCGCCATCATCGAGACCGGGGCCAACGACGGCCTGCGCGGGCTCGACGTGGATTCCACCCGGGCCAACATCGAGACCGTGATCGCGCAGGTGCGGGCCTTCGATTCGACGACCCAGATCGTGCTGGCCGGGATGGAAGTGCCGCCCAACCTCGGCGCGCGTTACGCGGCGCGCTTCAGGAGTCTCTTCAGCGACCTGGCGCGGCGCGAGCACGTCCAACTCATCCCGTTCCTCCTCGCGGGCGTGGGCGGGGTGGACTCGCTCAATCAGGCGGACGGCATCCATCCCAACCCCGCCGGTCATCGGATCGTGGCCGAGAACGTGTGGCGCGTGATCGAGCCCATCATCCGCCGGGAGGGACGCGGAGCCCCCAGAGCGCGCCCAGCCGGTCGCTAGCGGTGGCGGATTACGGCGCCGGGTGGTATAACGTGGCGCCTATGACGACCAATCGGATCGCAATCGTCCTGCTCCCGCTCGCGCTCGCCCTGGGCGCCTGCCAGAAGCCCCTCTCCAACGCGGCAGCGGCCCGGCAGGTCTTCGGCGCGGGGATGCGGTGGGTGGACCTCACGCATCCGTTCTCGAGCCAGACGATCTACTGGCCCACGGCGAGACCGTTCACACTCGACGTGGTGTCCGCGGGCTTGACGCCCGGCGGCTGGTACTACGCGGCGAACAACTTCTCGGCCGCCGAGCACGGCGGGACCCATCTCGACGCGCCGATCCACTTCGCGGAGGGGCATCACGCGGTGGACGCGGTCCCGGTGCGCCAGCTCATCGGCCCGGCGGCGGTGATCGACGTGCGCGACTCGGCGGGGTGGAACCCCGACTACCTGATCTCGGTCGCGGACCTCCAGAAGTGGGAGAGCGGATACGGCCGCATCGAGGACGGGGCCATCATCCTCTTCCGGACGGGATGGGCGCAGTACTGGACGGAGCGGCGGCGTTACCTCGGCACGAACAAGACCGGCCCCGCGGCGGTGGCGGAGCTGCACTTCCCGGGGCTCGACCCCGCGGCGGCCGAGTGGCTGGTCCGGGAGCGGCACGTCCGCGCGGTGGGCTTGGACACCCCGAGCATCGACCGGGGGCGCTCCACGGATTTCCGCAGCCACCGGGTCCTCTTCGCGGCCGACATCCCCGCCTTCGAGAACCTCGCCACGCTCGACGACCTGCCGCACATCGGGGCCTACGTCATCGCGCTGCCGATGATGATCGGCGGGGGGAGCGGGGCGCCCTTGCGGATCGTCGCGGCGATTCCGCGTTAGGCGTGCCGGCGCTCCCCGTTCCATACGTGGTCAAGCGCCTCGATGAGGGCGCGGCGATCGAGATCCAATGGGAGGAGCGGGGGCACGTCGCGGTCTATCCGGCGCGGGGGCTGCGGCTCGACTGCCAGTGCGCGGCGTGCGTGGAGGAGATGACGCGCCGGCCCATCCTCGATCCGGGCCAGGTCCCGCCCGACATCCGGGCGCTCGCGATCAAGCTGGTGGGGGCCTACGCGATGCACGTCACCTGGAGCGACGGCCACAGCTCGGGGATCTACCCGTGGGAGCGGCTCCTGGCGACCTGTCCGTGCGCTGACTGCGTGGCGAAGCGCGGCGGCTGAGGCGGTCCCGTCAGGCGGCGGCCTGCGCCGCCGCGATCGCCGCGAGCAGCAGATGGCAGCCGAAGAGGATCAGGATGGGCAGGTCGTGCTCGGCCGAACGCGCGCCCGGCTCCACGGTGATCATGAGCCGGGTCGTGAACCAGGCCCGTTTCGGGGTGAACGACAGGACCGGGACGCCGTTCTTCAGCACCGCGTAGTTCATCCGCCAGAACCTGGTCTTCTTCCACTCGTAGTCGCGGCCGTCCGGGAACACGATGCGGCTCGAACCGCGCCAGGCGCCGCCCTCACGCCGCGCCGCCTCCACGTCGCGGGCGCGCTCCGTCACGATGTGGGTGCTGCTGAGCCAGCCCCTCCGCGCGATCGTCCAGCTCCCGTCCCCCGACGCGACCTCCATCGTCATGCCGAAGAACCCCACCGGCTCCAGGGTGCCGACGACCTCCGTGCCCAGGAGCACCTCGGCGTCCTTCGAGAAGCCGGCCCGGACGCACTCGAGCTCCGTTCCCGGCCCCAGCCCGCGCAGTGACCTCACACCGGGCGCCACGGAGCGTCAGGCATCCAGTTTCAGCTCGAACTTGAAGTGCAGCTTGGGGTGGCGCCGGTAGAGGAAGATGCCCATCGAGAAGGCGGCGACGCCGTTGCCGATGAGGAGCGCGGGCCAGGACACGTCCTGGAGCACGCGCTGCACGAAGGCCAGCGCGAAGACGAGGTACCCGAACTCGTAGAACACGAACAGCGCGAAGAAGGCGACCAGGAAGACCGCGGGCTCCCGCTCCAGCATGGCGACCACGTGCGAGAGGACGAGCCCCGCCACCACGAAGACCAGCACGTGGAAGACGGTGTAGCCGAGGACCATGGTGACCGTGCCGCCGGGCATCGTGGCGGCTTCGCCGACCCTGAGACCCCGGAAGAGGCCGGCGCCGAGGGCGGCGGGCGTGTGGAACGGGTGCCCCGCCACCACGTCGACGATGAGGAACCACAGCGCGAGCGCGGCCGCGCCGACGATGCCGCAGAGGATCCCTTCGCGGACGGGCTGCTCGTTCATGCGACACCTGACGGTACGGGGATGCGCCCATAGTGCCGTGCGGCGCGGGGCCCGTCAAGCCGCGCCGTGGCTCCGCACCTCACCGCGCCGGTCGTGCCGCTCCCTGGCGCGGTGCGCCCGCCGGCCAGCGGTTGTTGGCCCGGTTGACGTCAGGGTACGCGTGCCTCGGGTCCACCTCGACCGCGACCAGCCGCTTGCCGTGGGTGTCCACGGTCGACACGAAGCGCGACCCCAGGTTCCAGATCTCGACCGGCAGGCGCCGCGTCTCGCTGGAGCCGTCGTCGTACGACAGCCGGAGCTCGACGGGCATCACCATCTCGCGCCGGTTCGAGAGCACGATGCGGGTCGCGCCGGCCGCCGGCGCCTGCGCGGCCCGCGCCGCCGGCGCCGGTCCGGTCACCGAATCCACCGCCTGGTCGAGCCGCGCGGTGGTGTACACCCACTCGCGCCAGTACCAGTCGAGTTCGCGCCCGCTCACGTTCTCCATGGTGCGGAAGAAGTCGGCCGGCTGGGGATGCCGGAACGACCAGCGGCGGACGTACTCCCGGAAGGCCCGGTCGAACACCTCGGACCCTAGGACCTCCTCGCGCAGCAGGCGCATCATGAGGGCCGGCTTCTGATACGCGGTCCAGTAGAGGCCGCGCACCTCGACGGGGGCGGTGATGAGCGGCTGCTCGTCGCCGGGACGGGCGTTGGCGGGGTAGGCGGTGAGGGGGCCGTTCATCGCCGAGTCGGCGTAGGCGGTGTTCTTGAAGTAGTCGGCGGCGGCGTAGAGGTCGATGAAGGTGTTGAACCCCTCGTCCATCCAGGGATAGCGGCGCTCGTCGCTCCCCACGGTCATGGGGAACCACTGGTGGCCGAACTCGTGCATCAGCACCCAGTGGAGCCCGGTGCGCGACGTGTCGTTAGGCACGAAGGTGATCATCGGGTACTCCATCCCGAGGATCGGCCCCTCGACAGTGGAGAACACCGGCCACGGGTACGTCGCCCACTGCTCGGAGAAGAACTGGATGGTGTGGCGCGCCATCCGGATCGCTTCCTCCCAGGGCCGGGCCTGCGGCCGGTAGAAGGTCTGCACCAGGGTCCCGTTCCACGCCGTGGCGTCCCAGCGGAAGTTGGGCGCGCACGCGAAGGCGACGTCGCGCACGTTGGAGGCGCGGAAGTGCCAGGTGAGCGTGCCCGAGGCGGTGGGGCGCGTCCGTGAGAAGTTCCCGGCCTCGTCCGCCGTGATGATGGAGACCGGGTCGCCGCCGCGTTGCGCCTGGAGGAGCCGCACGCGCTGGGGCTCGGTCAGCACGTCCGCCGGGTTCTCGAGCGTGCCGGTGGACGCCACGATGAAGCTGGCGGGGACGGTGAGCCTGACGTCGAAGTCACCGTACTCGAGGTAGAACTCCCCCGCGCCGATGTAGGGCAGGGTGTTCCAGCCGTTCACGTCGTCGTAGACGGCGAAGCGCGGGTACCACTGGGCGATCTCGTAGAGGCGGCCGTCGCGGCCCATGCGTCCCGAGCCGTCCTGCGGGATCGGGAAATGCCAGGCCAGGTCGAGGGTGATGCCCTCGCCGGGGGCGAGCGGCGTGGGAAGGTCCACGCGGAGCATCGTGTCCCAGAGGTAGCGGGGCAGCGCGCGCCCGTTGGCCTCGAGACGATCGATCGTGAACCCGCCCGTGAATCCGGCGCCGGACATGTTGAAGGGCACGCCCGCGAACACGAGCGGCGGCGGAGCGGTGAGCGCGTTGATGCTCCCCTCGGCGAACATGTTCTGGTCCACCTGGAGCCAGAGGAAGGCCAGCGCGTCGGGGGAGTGGTTCTCGTAGTGCAGGCGTCCGGTGGCGCGGATCTCGTTGCGCGCCGTGTCGAGCGTGGCCTCGATGGCGTAGTCGGCGCGGTTCTGCCAGTACGCATGGCCCGGTGCGCCGCCCGAGGAGCGGGTGGCGTTGGGCGTGGGCAGAGCGAGGCGCCGGAAGGCCGAGGTGTCGGAGACCTGGGACTGGGCGGCGGGCGCGGCGCCCAGGACGAAGAGCGTGAGCAGGACGGCGGGTCGCATCGGGTCGGCCTCCAACGGTTGCACGAGTGGTCGCGTAGTGCTCAATTGTAACCCCGGCCGTCGCTTCTTCCAGGGAGATCACCACCATGCGCCGTATCTGCCTCCTCGCTGCCGCGCTCGCCAGTGCGGCCCCAGTCGCTGCGCAGCAGGTCGTCCAGGAGCGCCTCGACCTCACGGCCCTGGCGCGCATCCGCGAAGAAGGGTTGAACCACTCGCGGGTGGACTCGCTCGCCGGCTACCTCACCGACGTGATCGGCCCGCGGCTCACGGCCTCGACCAGCATGCGGCGCGCGCAGGACTGGGCGCGTCAGACCTTCACGAGCTGGGGCCTCGCCAACGTCGCGGCGGAGCCGTGGGACTCGGCGTTCGGGCGCGGCTGGGACCGCGTCTCGTACTCCGCCCGCTGGCTCGAGCCCTACGTGCAGCCGCTCTACTCCATGCCGCTCGCCTGGAGCGGCAGCACCCGCGGGCCGGTGACGTGCCAGGTCAAGGTCGCGGAGATCGCGGACACCTCTGCGCTCGCCCGTTACGACGGCCAGCTGCGCGGCTCCTGCGTCCTGCTGCTGCGCGCGCCGATGCGCGTCATCCCGCCGGAGTGGAACCCGCCGCCGCGGCGCATCGACGCCGACTCGCTGATCCTCTGGTCCGGCCGGACGCTGGTGTCCGGCCAGAATCAGCGGCCCACGGCACCGACCCAGGCCAACGCCGACGCGGCGCTGGCCCGCCGGAACTTCCAGGCCCTCCAGGCGCGGCTCGGCCCCTGGCTGGGACAGCAGGGACTGGTCGCGATCCTCCAGCCTTCGGCCTGGGCCTACGGGCTGATCCTCGGCAGCGCGGGGCCGCAGTCACGGCAGGCGCGGGACAGCAGCACCTATGAGCCGCTGCCGGCGGTGGTGATCTCCTCGGAGCACGCGGGCCAGATGGTCCGCGACATCGAGCGTGGCGTGCCGGTGCGGATCGAGCTCAACGTGCAGAACCGCTTCACCAACCCCGACAAGCGTGAGTACACGGTCACGGCCGAGATCCCGGGGACGAGTCTGGCGGGCCAGGTGGTGATGGTGGGCGCGCACTTCGACTCCTGGTACGGCGGCACCGGCGCGACCGACAACGGCGCGGGCTCGGTGGTGATGATGGAGGCGATGCGCATCCTCAAGACGCTGAACCTGCCGATGCGGCGCACGGTGCGGATCGGGCTCTGGAGCGGCGAGGAGCAGGGGCTCCTGGGTTCACGCGCCTGGGTGCGCGTCCACCGGCTGGAGATGGAGAGCATCTCGGCGTATCTCAACGTGGACAACGGGTCCGGCCGCCTCCGCGGCGTGTACGCGCAGGGCAACACCGCGGTGATGCCCATCTTCGAGCAGATCCTGGCGCCGTTCCGGGACCTGGGCGTGGTGGCGAGCATCCCGAACAACACCGGCGGCACCGACCACCTCTCGTTCGACGCGGCGGGTGTGCCGGGCTTCCAGTTCATCCAGGACCCGATCGAGTACGACACCCGCACCCACCACTCGCAGGTGGACACCTACGAGCGGCTGGTGATGGACGACCTCCGGCAGGCGGCGACGATCGTGGCCTGGTCGGTGTACACCATCGCGAACCGCGACGAGATGATGCCGCGGAAGCCGGCGCCGCAGGCGAGCAATTAGCCGGCGCGCGGTGGCGGCCGCGCTCGCGGTCGCCTTTGCGATCGCGTCGCCGCTCGCCGCGCAGGCCCGCGGCGCCCGGGATCCCTGGCGCGAGTTCGACGCCTACGTCGCCCAGGCGGTCCGCGACTGGAACGTGCCGGGCCTCGCCATCGCCGTGGTCAAGGACGACTCGCTGGTCTTCGTCCATGCCTACGGCGTGCGCACGTTAGGCTCGTCCGACTCCGTCACCCCGCACACCCTCTTCGCCAACGCCTCGACCACCAAGGCCTTCACGTCCATGGTGGTGGCGATGCTGGTGGACTCGGGGACCCTGCACTTCGACGACCGGGTCTCGCGCCTGGTGCCCGAACTGGTGATGCGGGAGCCGTACGTCACGCAGGAGCTCACCCTGCGCGATCTGCTCAGCCACCGCGTCGGGTTCGGCGACCCGGAATACCTGTGGTATGGCCGGGATGACGACTTCACCACCATCGCGCGGCACTTGAGCCTGGTGCCGCCGCAGTCGAGCTTCCGCTCGCATTACGCCTACAACAACGTCACCTACGCGACCGCCGGCGTGATGGCCGCGCGCGCGACCGGCGCCACCTGGGACGACCTGGTG
>JBGPHD010000070.1:0-14539 GCA_041484135.1 Gemmatimonadota bacterium | reverse complement strand
ATCGACGGCGGGGTAGATCCCGAGCTCGACGATCTGCCGCGAGAGGAGCGTGCTGGCGTCGAGGTGAGCGAACGTCGTCGCCGGCGCCGGGTCGGTGATGTCGTCCGCGGGGACGTAGATGGCCTGCACCGACGTGATCGAACCGCTCTTGGTCGAGGTGATGCGCTCCTGGAGGTCGCCCATCTCGGTGGCCAGCGTGGGCTGGTACCCCACAGCGCTCGGCATCCTGCCTAACAGCGCCGACACCTCGGACCCCGCCTGCGTGAACCGGAAGATGTTGTCGATGAAGACCAGCACGTCCTGGCCCTCGACGTCGCGGAAGTACTCGGCGACCGTGAGGCCCGAGAGCCCGACCCGGAGCCGGGCGCCCGGCGGCTCGTTCATCTGGCCGTAGATCAAGGCCACCGAGCCCAGGACGTTGCTCTCCTTCATCTCGAGGTAGAGGTCGTTCCCCTCGCGGGTGCGCTCGCCCACGCCGCAGAAGACCGAGCGTCCGCCGTGCCCCTTCTGCACGTTGTTGATCAGCTCCATGATGATGACGGTCTTGCCCACGCCGGCGCCGCCGAAGAGCCCGATCTTGCCGCCCTTCACGAACGGGGCGATGAGGTCGATGACCTTGATCCCGGTCTCGAAGATCTCGGTCTTGGGCTCGAGGTCGGTGAACTTGGGCGGGTCGCGGTGGATGGGCCACCGCTCCACGTCGGCCGGGATCGGCGGCCCGCCGTCCACCGGCTCGCCGAGCACGTTGAGGATGCGCCCCAGCGCGTGCTTGCCGACCGGCACCGTGATGGGGCCGCCGGTGTCCAGGGCCCCCATCCCGCGCACCACGCCGTCGGTCGAGGTCATCGCCACCGCGCGCACCTGGTTGCGGCCGATGTGCTGCTGCACCTCGGCCGTCAGGCTCACGTTCTCGCCCCGCACCTTGAGCGCCGTGTAGAGCTCGGGGAGATGCTCGGGCTCGAACTCCACGTCGAGCACGGGGCCGATGACCTGCACGACCTTGCCCATATTGTCCGCCATGACGCCCTCTATCCTTTCAGTGCCTCGGCTCCGCCCACGATCTCCGCCAGCTCCTGCGTGATCTGCGCCTGCCGCGCCCGGTTGAAGTTGCGGGTCAGGATGTCCAGCATCTCGCCCGCGCTGTCGGTCGCGTTCTTCATCGCCGTGCGCCGGGCGCCGTGCTCCGACGCCGCCGTCTCCACCAGGGCGCGGTACACCATGTTCTTCACGTACAACGGGAGCAGCGCGCCCACCAGCTCGTCGGCCCCCGGCTTGAGGATGTAGTTGGTCGCGACGCCGGCCTTCCGCTCCGCGCCGGCCGCCCCTCCGGCTTTCGGGGCGCCCGCCTCCACGGGAAGCACGCGCAGCACGGCGGGCGGGGTCGAGAGCGCCGACTTGAAGTGGGCGAAGACCACGTCCACGGACGCGAGCCTTCCCGCCGCGTACTCGGCCATCAGCGGCGCGGCCAGCTCCTCGGCATGGGCCGCGGTGGGACGGTCGCCGACGTCGATCCGCGCCACGGCAAAGGTGCGCCGGATGAACTGGAAGAACTTGATCCCCTTCTTGCCCACGCCGACGAGATCCACCTCGAACCCGTCGGCCTCACGCTCCCGGATGAGGTGCCGCGCCGCCCGGATGAGGTTGGCGTTGAAGGCGCCCGCGAGCCCGCGGTTCGACGTGACGAGGAGGATCGCGGCCTTCCGAGGACCGCCCTTGTCGGGCGGGGCCGGCTGCCGGAGCAGGGGGAACCGCTCCGCCAGCTCCGGCGTGAGCAGATCGCCGATGGCCGCCGCGAGCGCCTGCGCGTAGGGACGCGCCGCCACCACGCGGTCCTGCGCCCGCTTGAGCTTGGACGTGGAGACCATCTCCATCGTCCGCGTGATCTTGCGGGTGTTCTCGACGGAGCGGATGCGCCGCTTGAGGGCGCGCGTCTTCGCCATCTACTTGTGCAGCGCCCGGTAGGCCTCGACGGCGGCGCGCAGCTGCGCCGACAGCTCGTCGGAGAGCGCCTTCTTGACGCGGATCTCCTCCGCGATCTTCGGGTGGTTGGCCGCCATGTACTCGTGGAAGCCGTGCTCCCAGGCCTTGAGCGACTCCACCTCGATGTCGTCCAGCAGGCCGTTCGACACCGCGAAGATGATCTCGACCTGCTCCGCGACGTCCATCGGCCGGTACTGGCCCTGCTTCAACACCTCGACGGTGCGCTTGCCGCGCGCCAACTGCCGGAGCGTCGCCTGGTCGAGGTCGGACCCGAACTGCGCGAACGCCTCGAGGGCGCGGTACTGCGCCAGGTCGAGCCGCAGCCGGCCCGCCACCTGCTTCATCGCCTTGATCTGCGCGTTGCCGCCCACGCGGGAGACCGAGATGCCGACGTTGATCGCGGGCCGCACGTTGGAGTAGAAGAGGTCGGTGTCGAGGAAGATCTGGCCGTCGGTGATCGAGATGACGTTGGTCGGGATGTAGGCCGACACGTCGCCGGCCTGGGTCTCGATGATCGGCAGCGCGGTCAGCGACCCGCCCGGCTTCTTGATGCGCGGGTCCTGCTTGATGATCGACGGGTCCTCGGAGATCTTCGCCGCGCGCTCCAGCAGCCGCGAGTGCAGGTAGAAGACGTCGCCCGGATACGCCTCACGGCCCGGCGGGCGCCGCAGCACCAGCGAGAGTTGGCGGTACGCCGCGGCCTGCTTGGAGAGGTCGTCGTACACGCACAGCGTCGCGCGGCCTTCCTCGTACATGAAGTGCTCGGCCAGCGTGCACCCCGAGTAGGGCGCGATGTACTGGAGCGGGGCCGGGTCCGACGCCGACGCCACGACCACGATGGTGTATTCCATCGCGCCCTTCTCTTTCAACCGTTCCACCACCGAGGCCACCGTGGAGTTCTTCTGGCCGATGGCGACGTACACGCAGATCACGTCGCCGGCGCTCTGGTTGATGATCGTGTCCACCGCGATGGCCGTCTTGCCGGTGCCGCGGTCGCCGATGATCAGCTCCCGCTGGCCGCGCCCGATCGGGATCATCGAGTCGATGGCCTTGATGCCCGTCTGGAGCGGCTCCTTCACCGGCTGCCGCACCACGATCCCCGGCGCCACCATCTCCACCTTCCGCGACCCTTCCGCCGCGATCGGCCCGCGGCCGTCCAGGGGGCGGCCCAGCGGATCCACCACCCGCCCGATCATCGCCTTCCCCACCGGCACCTCGAAGACGCGCGACGTGCGGCGCACCTCGTCGCCCTCGCGCAGCTCGAGGTAGTTGCCCAGGATCACCGCGCCGATGTTGTCCTCCTCGAGGTTCAGCGCCAGGCCGGTGATGGTGTCGCCGGTCGTGGAGGAGCGGAACTCGAGCATCTCGCCGGCCAGCGCCTTCGTCAGTCCGTACACGCGGGCGACGCCGTCCTTCACTTCCAGGACGGTGCCCACTTCCTCGAGATCGACCGCGGCGAGGTCGGCGGCCTCGATCTCGCGGAGGAGGACGTCCTTCAGTTCACCGGGGCGCAAGGCGGTTTCGTTGGCCATTTGGGGGCGGTTTCAGGGTTGAAGGAATTCCGAGAATAGCTTGTGAAATTAATCACGAATGCGCGGCAGAGTCAAAGCGCAAACGGCGCTCTCACCGTCAGTGCCGACTGCGCATGCGGCCGCTGAGGAAGGCGTCGAGGACGCCGCGCGGGCCGAGGTCCGCGAGGTCGCGCGCCGTCACGCCGGCCACCCGCCGGGAAGAGCCCGACAGGTGGCTCGCCGACGCGAATCCCAGCAGGCGCGCCACGCCGCGCACCGAATGGCCCGGGTTCGCCAGCAGGTCCGCGGCCGTCACCGCGCGCGCGAGGTCGATCACCCGCTTGAGGTTCGGCGCGCCTCCCGCCCCGAACTGGCGCGACAGGTGCTCGCGCGAGACGTGGAGCGCCTTGGCGACGTCCGTGGTGCGCAGGCGCCCGCCCACGCGCCGCATGACCTCGGCCCAGGCGCGGGCCTGCAGCGGATCAGTGAGCCGGAGGAGCCGCGGCGCGTTGGCGAGCGCGTCGAGGCGCAGCGCCGTGGCAGTGCGCGGCAGGACCAGGTCGCCCACCACCGCGTCCTCGACCCCCTCCACGATGGGATGCGCCGCCGCGTCGCCGACGCAGGAGGCGAGGAGCCGGCCATCGTCGGGGCGGAACGCCGTGTAGACGAATCGCGGGACCCGCGGGAACGCAGCGCGGACGCGGGCCAGCGCCTCGGGCGCGCCGGGGAGCCGCCCGTCCACGACCACAGCATCGACGAGGGCGCCCGCGAGGGCGCGCTCGAGCTCGGCGCCGTTCCGGCACGCCAGGAGGCGGGCGCGGGTGCGCGGGACGGAGCGGCGGAGCCAGCGCCGCGCCCCGGCCGAGCCCAACCAGGTCAGGATGGCCGGCGGGCTCACGGGGGAGGCGGCGCGACCAGCGGCTCGACCATGGCGCCCGCCGCGCGCAGCACGTCCCGGGCGTTGGCGTACGAGATGGTGCGCATCGCCTCCTCCACGCCGAGCCAGCGGCAGGCCGTGATCCCCTCCTCGGCCTGCGGGACCGCCTCGCCGTCCGCGCTCTCGAAGAGGAAGAAGGTGCACGTCTTGTGGATGAGCCGGCCGCGGAACCGGAAGAACCAGTCGATCTCCTGGATGGGGCCGTGCAGCACGAGGTCCGTGAGGCCGGTCTCCTCGGCCACCTCGCGCTCGGCGGCGGCGGCGGCCTCCTCACCCTCCTCGACGTGACCCTTGGGAAAGCCCCAGTTCCGGTACGAGTCGCGGATGAGCAGGACGCGCGTCCCCTCCGCGCCGCGCCGGAAGATCACTCCGCCCGCCGATGTCTCCTCCGCGGGCTGCGCGCGTCTGGACATCAGAAGACCGAGAAGGAGAAGTATTTCCGCGGATTCGCCTTCATGTCCTCGAGCATGGTCCTGAGCGACTGCACGGTGCGGACCGACTCGTTGTAGAGCGAGTCGTTGCGCATCAGGTGTCCCAGCGTGCCTTCGCCGCGCGCGAGGCGCGCCAGGATGGAATCGGTGTGGGTGACGATGCTGTCGAAGGCGGCCTGCTGGCGGGCCGCGGAGGCGGAGAGGCCGCGGAGGTCGGAGGCCACGCTCCGGATGTCGCCGGTGATCGAGTCGGTGCGGGAGAAGATCCGCTGGAGCTGCTCGCGCGAGGTGGCCGAGTCGGCGCGCTGGGTGGTGCGCTGGAGCGCCTGGGCGGAGCGGGCGAGGGCGGCGGTGCCGGTGTCGATGCTCTCGCCCACCCGGGTGAGGGTGGCCTGCTGGGCGCGGGTGATGTCGGCGAGCTGGCGCGAGAGCCGCGAGAGGTCGAGGAACGCGCCGCGCAGCCGCACCGCGGAGGTCGAGTCGAAGGCGTCCTGCACCCGGCTCGAGATCACGGCGATGTCGGAGGCGATGCGGCCCGCCTGGGCGGTGAGCTGTCCCACGTCGGGGAGGGTGGCGCCGGGCCACTTGTCGGCGCCGGCGCGCGCGGCGTCCGCGAGCTGGCGGCGGATCTCCGGCTCGTCGGGGAGCGCGTCCCGCGAGCTGATGTCCACGCCCCAGTCGCCGAAGAGCGTGGTGGACCGGATGATCGCGACCGGCTGCGCCGGCAGCTCGGTGCCCCGCCGGATCTTCAGCCCGACGTTCACCCAGTTGCTGGCACCTAACGTGATGTCCTCGACCCGGCCGATGCGCACGCCGCGCAGCAGGACCGGGTTGCCCTTCTGGAGGCCGCCGATGCTCCGGAAGCGCGCCTCGTTGATGATGTCGCTGCCGCCGAACCGGGACTGCGACAGCCAGACCGACCCGACCACCAGCACCACGATGGCCGAGAGCACCACCAGGCCGACCAGCACCTCGTTGGCGCGCTTCATCCCTGCGCTCCCTCGACCGCGACCTCTTCGGCCTGCGAGAGCGGCGTCGCGTCCTCGGTGCCGCGGGCGTCGGCCTGCCCCTCGACGAATCCCCGCACCACCGGGTCCGCGGAGGTGCGGATCTCGTTCACCGTTCCCACCGCGCGCACGCGCCCCTGGAAGAGCATCGCGATGCGGTCGCCCACGGCATAGGCCGAGCGCATGTCGTGGGTGATGACGATGCTGGTGACGCCGAGCGCCTCACGGGTGCGCACCATGAGCCGGTCGATCACCGCCGAGGTCACGGGATCGAGCCCGGTGGTGGGCTCGTCGTACAGCATGTAGGCCGGCCGGATGGCGATTGCGCGGGCCAGCCCCACGCGCTTGCGCATCCCGCCCGAGAGCTCGGCCGGCATGCGCTGCTCGGTGCCCGCGAGATCCACCAGCTTGAGCGCCTCGGCCACCCGCGCCCCGATGTCGTCCTCGCTCAGCTCGGTCCGGCGCCTGAGGCCGAAGGCGACGTTCTCGTAGATCGACATCGAGTCGAAGAGCGCCGCGAACTGGAACACGAAGCCGATGCGCGCGCGGAGCGCGGTCAGGCGGGGGCGGTCGAGCTCGGACACTACCTCGCCGTCCACCGCCACGCCGCCCGCGTCCGGCTCGAGGAGGCCGACCACGTGCTTGATGGCCACGCTCTTGCCGGTGCCGGAGTAGCCGATGATGACCATCGTCTCGCCGTCGTTGACGGTGAGCGAGAAGCCGTCCAGCACCCGCTTGGGGCCGAACGCCTTGTGGAGGTCCCGGAACTCGATCATCCGTGCCGGAGCAGGGTGACGGCCCAGTAGGCGTCGAGGACCAGGATCATCGCGGCGCTGTAGACCACGGTGCGGGTGGTCGCCATCCCGACTCCCTCCGCGCCGCCGCGCGTCGAGAGGCCGAGAAAGCAGCCGATGAGGGTGATGACGAAGCCGAACGACGCCGACTTGATGAGGCCGTACTGCCAGTCGAACGGGAGATAGAAGTTGGTGATCCCCCGCATGAACTCGGCGGTGGTGACGGGGAGGAGCGTGATCGCGGCGAGCCAGCCCGTGACCAGGCCGGTGGCCATCACGAGGGCGACGATGATGGGGAACATCAGGGTGCCCGCGATCACCCGCGGCACCACCAGGTACGCGAACGGGTCGTAGGCCAGGGTCTCGAGCGCGTCCACCTGTTCGGTGACGCACATGGTGCCCAGCTCGGCGGCCATCGTCGCGCCCACCCGGCCGGCCAGCGCCAGCGCGGTGAGCACGGGGCCCAGCTCCATCAGCATGGTCTTGCTGACGAGCGTGCCCACGAGGTAGGGCGGGACGGCCCCGGTGAAGGTGTACGAGGCGAGCAGGGCCAGCACGATCCCGGTGAACGCCGCGATGAATAGCGAGATGGGCAGGGAGTCCACGCCCACGCGCCGCATCTGCTGGGCGAGGACGCGCCCCCAGGTACGGGCGTCAAGGAGGGCGCGGGCCGAGTCGGCCAGGAAATGGCCGAACCGCCCGAACCCGGCGATGGCGCCGACCGCTTGCCGGCCGATAACCGCTAGCACGGAGCGAAGATACGGCGCGGGGGGATGGAGGTAAAGAATGTGATGGCGGGCGGCCCCGTGCGGGGCCGCCCTGCCGATGGATCCTACGCGGCGAAGCTGGCGAGCGCCTTGCCGACGGTGCCCTCGCGGAGCCGCTTCAGGGCGCGGTCCCGGAGCTGGCGGATCCGCTCGCGGGTGACCCCGAGCATCCCGCCGATCTCCTCCAGCGTGTGCTCGCGCCCGCCGTCGAGCCCGAAGTAGAGGCGCAGCACCTTGGCGTCCCGGGGCGGGAGCGTGGCGAGCGCGTTCTCGATCTCCTGGGCGAGGAAGCGGTCCATCGCCCGGTCCTCGGTGCTCGGCCCCTCGTCCGAGACGAAGCGCTCGATGAGCGAGCGGTCCCCGTCCGGGTCGAGCGGCGCGTCGAGGCGGACCTCGCCGCTGTTGAGCGCGGCGAGCGACTGCACCACCTCGAGCGAGAGGCCGGTGGCCTTGGCGATCTCTTCGGGCGTGGGCTCGCGCCGCATCGACTGGCGCAGCGCCTCCGCCGTGCGGACGATCTTGGAAAGGTCCGCGGTGCGGTTGAGGGGCACGCGCACGGTGCGGCCCTGGCGCGCGAGCGAGGCGAGGATCGCCTGACGGATCCACCACACGGCGTAGGAGATGAACTTCACGCCCTGGTCCGGGTCGAACTTCCGCGCGGCCGTCATCAGGCCGACGTTCCCCTCGCCGATGAGGTCGGTGAGCGGGAGGCCCCGGTTCTGGTACTTCTTGGCGACGGAGATGACGAACCGCAGGTTGCGGCGCACCAGCTCCTGCATGGCGTCATGATCCCCCGAGCGGACCTTCTTGGCCAGCTCGATCTCCTCATGCGGCTTGAGGAGGGGGGTGACCGACACCTCGTAGAGGTACTGGTCGAGGATATCCCGATCCGACTCGCCTGGGCCGAGCGGCAGGAGCGGCTTGCTCGGACGCCGGCGTTTGCGGACGGTGGTCGGCTCTTTCATCGCTTTCCTTATATGCAAGGCGCCCAAGGGGGCGCTCGTGGTCACCCGACAAGTTGCCGCGTGATACCCAGAAGGAGGCCCCGATGTTTCCGGGACCCTCGTTGACTCTCCGGGGCCATCAAAATACGTTTCCGGGCTCCCAGCGGAAGACCCCCCAGGAGGGGCGCCGCCGGGACCCCTGGGGGCGTAGCTCAGTTGGGAGAGCGCTTGAATGGCATTCAAGAGGTCAGGGGTTCGATCCCCCTCGCCTCCACCAGCGGGAATAGCTCAGTTGGTAGAGCACAACCTTGCCAAGGTTGGGGTCGCGGGTTCGAGTCCCGTTTCCCGCTCCTCCGCGCCGGACGGCCATGGCCGGCGCCCACCGAGCGCCGCCGGGCGGTTAGCTCAGCTGGTTAGAGCGCTACGTTGACATCGTAGAGGTCACAAGTTCGAATCTTGTACCGCCCATCGCGCCCATAGCTCAAATGGATAGAGCGCCTGACTACGGATCAGGAGGTTGGGGGTTCGACTCCCTCTGGGCGCACTGAGAAGCGGAGAAGGTCGTCCGTGCGTCAGGCGGCGACGACGGCATTCGGGGCGTAGCGCAGTCCGGTTAGCGCGCCTGGTTCGGGACCAGGAGGTCGGAGGTTCAAATCCTCTCGCCCCGACTTTGAAGATGCGCCGGTAGCTCAGCTGGATAGAGCGCCAGCCTCCGGAGCTGGAGGTCGCAGGTTCGACTCCTGTCCGGCGCATGACGAATGACACCGAGCCCCGCCGTCGATCGCGACGCGCGGGGCTCGATCGTTCCCTGCCCGTTCGCGGACGTTAGGGGGGTGTGAGACGCGGACTCGGCGTGGTCACGTCGCGGATGCCGGCCTCCCAGAGCATGAACGCGTAGTCCCGCGCGATCTCGTGCAGCCGGTCGTAGCGGCCCGACGCGCCGCCGTGCCCCGCGCCCATGTTGATCTGGAAGATCAGCGGGTTGTGGTCGGTCCTCAGCGCCCGCATGCGCGCGACGTACTTGGTGGGCTCGTGGAAGAGGACCTGGCTGTCGTTGAGCGAGGTGGTGACGAGCATGGCCGGATAGTCCCGGGCGGCGATGTTGTCGTACGGCGAGTAGCGGATCATGTAGTCGTACTCGGCACGGATGCGCGGGTTGCCCCACTCCTCGAACTCGCCCACCGTGAGCGGCAGCGACGCGTCCAGCATGGTGTTGATCACGTCCACGAACGGCACGTTGGCCACCACCGCGTGGAAGAGGTCGGGCCGGAGGTTGGTGACGGCGCCCATCAGCAGCCCCCCCGCGCTCCCGCCCTGGATCACCAGCCGCTCGCTCGCCGTGTAGCGCTGCGCGATGAGATACTCCGCCGAAGCGATGAAGTCGGTGAACGTGTTCATCTTGTGCATCATGCGCCCGTCGTCGTGCCACGCCTTCCCCATCTCCCCGCCGCCCCGGATGTGGGCCAGCGCGAACACCATCCCGCGGTCGAGCAGGCTCAGGCGGTTGGCGCTGAACGTCACATTCGACGACGAGCCGTACGAACCGTAGGCGCTGAGGAGCATCGGGGCGTGGCCGTCGCGGCGCAGCCCGCGGCGATACACCAGCGAGATGGGGATGCGGGTGCCGTCCGAGGCCGTGGCGTACACCCGCTCGGAGGTGTAGTGCCCGGGATCGTACCCGATCACCTCGGTCCGCTTGAGGAGCGTGCTCCGGCGCGCCGCCATGTCGTAGTCGTAGACGGACGCCGGCGTGACGAACGACTGGTAGTTGTAGCGGAAGACCGAAGTGTTCCACTCCATGTTGGTCCCGCCGCCCGCGCTGTAGACGGGCTCGGGGAACGCGATGTCGTGCGCCTCGCCCGACACGAGGTCCGTGACGGTCAGCCGCTGCAGGCCGTTCTGCCGCTGGTAGAGGACGTAGTAGGTGGCGAAGAAGTCCATCCCCTCGAGCATGGCGTCGGCGCGGTGCGGGACGACCTCGTGCCAGTTCGCCTCGGAGGGATCGCTCACCGGCGCCCACACCAGCCGGAAGTTCCGCCCGGTATCGTTGACGTGGATGTAGAAACGGTCCCCATGGTGGTCGATGTCGTACTCGCGGTCCTGGCGCCGCGGCGAGATGAGCCGCCAGGCGCCGGCCGGCCGGTCGGCGGGGAGGACGCGGACCTCGGACGTGGTATGGCTGCCCACGTCCATGACGAGCCAGGCCCGGCTCCGCGTGCGGTACGCATCGACGGAGAACCGCTCGTCCGCCTCCTCGTAGACCAGGCTGTCGGCGGTCTCGCCGAGGACGTGCCGGTAGAGCCGGTACTGCCGCTTGGCCGCATCCTCGATGGTGTAGAAGAGCGTGTGGTTGTCCGCCGCCCAGACCACGGAGCCGGTGCGGTAGGCGCGGTCGGGGAGGTCGCGCCCGGTGCGCAGGTCCTTCACGTGCAGCGCATACTGCCGGAAGCCGGTGGTATCGAGCGAATAGGCCAAGAGGTTGCCGTCGTCGCTGACCGTGAACCGGCCGAGTCCCATGAAGACCTGCCCGGCAGCGAGCTCGTTGAGGTCGAGGAGCACCTGTTCCGGCGCGGTGAGGGAGCCGACCTTCCGGCAGTAGATGGGATACTGCTTCCCCTCCTCGGTCCGGCTGTAGTAGAAGAACTCTCCCTCCCGGTACGGCACGGAGAGGTCGGTCTGCCGGATGCGCCGCATCATCTCGCCGAAGAGGGTGTCCTGGAGCGCCTGCATGGGCGCGAGCTGCTCCGCGCCGTAGGCGTTCTCCGCGTTGAGATACGCGATGGTCGCGGGATCGTTCTTGTCGCGCAACCAGAAGTAGTCGTCGCTGCGGACGTAGCCGTGGACGGTATCCACGTGAGCTCGCCGAGGCGCGACGGGCGGCGGCGTGTCCGCATGGGCGCCGGGCGTCTGCGCCCGCGCGAGGGAGGCCGCGATGGCGAGCGGGACGATCGCGAGCAGCGTGGCGAGGGCGCGGGGCCGCGGGACAAGGGCGAGTCTCATCGTGGTCCTCGAAGTGGGTGACGACCGGCGACTTGGCAATTACGGCGCGCGCCGGCCGGCGTCAAGCCGGTGTCGTCACCCGCACGGGCGCACCACGCTGGAGCCTCGTCCCGTCGCCGAGCTGGCCGCGGTCGTTGCGGCCCCAGCAGTACGCGGCGCCGGCGGCGGTGAGCGCACAGGTGTGGTAGTCGTCGGCGCTGAGCCGGTCGAACCGCGGCCCGCCGGCCACCCGCACCGGCACGCGGCGCGTCGAGGTGGTGCCGTCGCCGAGCTGGCCATAGTCGTTGCGGCCCCAGCACCACGCGACCCCGGCCGCGGTGAGGGCGCAGGCGTGATACGTGCTCACGCCGAGCGTGCTGAAACGGAGCGTGCCGCCCACGGCGGCCGGGGTGGTGTCGTTGGCGGTGGTCCCCGTCCCCAGCTGGCCGAAGTCGTTGAGGCCCCAGCAATACACCACCGAGGACGCGGTGAGGCCGCAGGTGTAGCCCTCCCCCACCCCGATCCTCGAGAAGCTGAGGCCGCTCGCGGCGCGGACCGGGCTGGTCCGCGTGGCGGTCGTGCCGTCGCCGAGCTGGCCGTAGAGGTTGTCGCCCCAGCACCAGGCCTCACCGGCCGGCGTGAGGCCGCAGGTGTGCTCGCCGTCCCCCGCGGTCACCGACGCGAAGACGGGCGGGCCGGCCGTCACCGGGGCCGGCAGGGCCACGGGCGTGCTGGTCTGGCTGCCGATGCCTAACTGCCCCGTGGCGTCGAAGCCCCAGCAGTACGCGAGCCCGCTCGCCGTGACCGCGCAGGTGTAGCCGTTGCCGGCGCTGATCGTGGTGAACGCGAGCCCGCCCGAGACCGGGGCCGGCAGGAAGACGCTGTCCCCCGCCTGGCTCCCCAGCTCGCCGTGCTCGTTGCGCCCCCAGCAGAACGCCGCGCCGCCGGCGTCGAGCGCGCACGTGTGCCCATGGCCGGCGCTCACCAGCCGGAACGTCGCGCCGCCCTCGAGCGGGACGGGCCGGGTCCGGGAGACGGTATCGGCATGGCCGAGCTGGCCGTAGAGGTTGAAGCCCCAGCAGATGACGCTGCCGGCGACGGTGAGGCCGCAGGTGTGATGGAAGCCGGCGCTGATGGCCGTGAGGCTGACCCCCGGAGACGGATTCTCAAGACCGCCTCCGCACGCGCTCCCGAACAGCGCCAGAGCCAGCGCCCCGACGGCGTGGGGGCGCGCCGAGCCGACAGGCATCATCGCGCATCGCTCCCCGATCGGGGGCCCGGACGAACGTCGGTGAGGGGGGTCATGCCCCGAAGAGTAGCATCGCTCCACCTCTTCCGGGACACCGCGGATGTTGCGGGACGCACGTCGAGGCTGAATATTCAGCGACGTTGTGGTGGGACGGGTTCCCGAGAAAAACCAGGCCAGGAGGATGTATGAGAGGTCGGACCCAGGTGCTTGTGGCAAGCTTGGTGGGCGCGGCGGCGACCAGCCTCGCCGCGCAGTCTCCTACGCGGTTGGCCATCATCCCCTATGCGGGATTCGGGATTGCCGCCAAGCTGGTCAACGACCCCGCGTTCATTCTGGCGCCGAAGGCCGCCGGGTTCGGCGGGATCGCGATCGAGCTGGGGCTGAGCAAAACGATCAGCATCGCGGTGGGCGGGAACCGGACGTTCAGCCAGACCATGGATATCGGCGACAACACGGACCCCTCCCAGGCCACCGCCGACATGTCCATGACGCAGGCGACCGGTTCGCTGATCTTCCGTCCGGGCGGCCGGCGCCCCAACGGCGCACCGACCCCGCTGTTCATCGAGGTCGGCGGCGGGATGAACTTCTACGGGTTCAAGAACATCATCGTCGGCTCGACGGCAATACCCGCGAATGATTGGAAGAGCACGCGGCCGTTCGGCATGGTCGGCGCGGGCATGAACTTCCCGATCGGACCGCGGTCGTCGGTGCAGATCTTCGGACGGGCGCAGTCGATCACGGCCTACGCCAGCACCGGCCTGGACGATCTGAACGCCGCCCCGCCCCCCACCAACTTCAAGGGGAAGATGGGCATCGGTTTCCAGTTCGGCGTCGGACTGCGGGTCGGTCGCTGAACGCCTGACGTACCCCGAGTAACGAACGGGCGGCCCCTGCGGGCCGCCCGTTCTCGTGCTGGGGCTCGGGCTACGTCACCGCGCCTGGAGCGTGTACGCACCCTGCTGGGGCGTGTCCCCGAAGTTGTTCACCACGATCTGGTAGCGGCCCGCGGTCCGCAGCGTCACGGTGATGCGCGCGTCACCGCCGCCGGCGGAATCATCGTCGTCGGTGATCTTGGCGCCGGACGCGTCCAGCAGGATCAGGTACGCGTCGAACTGCCGCGACCGCAACTCCACGACCAGGCGCTGGCCGGCGGTGCCCTCGACATACCAGACATCCGCCCAAGTGCCGTCGCCCATCGTGTGGTCTCCCGGCTCGAGGCGGCCGCGCACCGTCTGACCGACCCGCAGCGTGCCGATCTCCGCCGGCGGCAGGATCGTGGTATCGGCCTGGACCGGGGCCGCCGGGGCCGCCTGCGCCCGAGCCGGACGAGCCGCCGCGGGGAGCGCCAGGCACGCCGCCAGCAGCATACCGCCGCCCGAGAGGGTCCCTGAGTGGCGAATCACGCTAGCGGACCGCGGCGCCCGCATAGGGTGCGTTGGCCGGCAGACCCGGAGGCACCGCGATCCGGTTCGCGGCTGGGACCACCGCGTTGAGCGCACGGGCGAAGGCGCGGTCCCGTTCGTGGATGGCGCGGAGCTGCCCGTACCAATCGCGGTAGAAGCGGCGGGCGACCGTCTCATACTGCTCCTGCCAGGGACTCCACCGCTGCGGCGCCTCGATCATGCTGACGATGTTGTCGCATTCCGCCGTGGCGTCCAGCTGCGACAGGGCGGAGTCCAGCGCCGCGGCGGCATGTCGGAGAGACGGATCGTCAGGCAGCCCGTCGAGCAGGGCCGAGGTGGCCGTGGCGTAGGTCGTGAGGTCCCAGTGCAAGTCCCGGCATCGCGACCATCGCGCGCGCTCACGCGTCGACAGCGCCTCCGGAGCGGTGGCCCCGCTCAACGGCTGGCCGGACGTCCCACGGAACACGTCAATTAACGCCACGATCACCGTGTCGATGCCGATAGCGAGCCGCCGCGCGTACCCGAGCCGCGCCTCCT
>JBGPHD010000069.1:0-14758 GCA_041484135.1 Gemmatimonadota bacterium | reverse complement strand
GCCATCGGGCGGACCTTCAAGGAGGCGTTCCAGAAGGGGATCCGCGCGCTGGAGATCGACCGGCCGGGCTGGGTGATCGGCGCGCGGCTGGAGGACGACCGGCTGGAGCACGACGATCCGGCGTCGATCCGGGCGGCGCTGCGCCAGACCGCGCCGGAGCGGATCTTCCAGGTCAAGCGGGCGCTGTACGCCGGGATCGGGCGCGAGGAGATCACGCATCTCACCGGGATCGACCCGTGGTTCGTCGCGCAGCTGGAGGAGCTGGTGGAGGCGGAGCGCGGCTGGACGGTGAACCGGCGCATCAACTGGCCCACCTATCCCAAGGCCGAGCAGGAGGTCCAGCTCCGGCGCATGAAGCGGATGGGGTTCTCGGACGTGCAGCTGGCGCGGCTGGGCGGCCTGACGGAGGACGAGGTGCGGGCGGAGCGGCACGCGCTGGGCATCCGGCCGGCGTTCAAGACCGTGGACACCTGCGCGGGCGAGTTCCCGTCGGCGACGCCGTACCTCTACTCGACCTACGACGATGAGAACGAGTCGGTGCCGTTCGGGGACCGCGGGATCGTGATCCTCGGGTCGGGGCCGAACCGGATCGGGCAGGGGGTGGAGTTCGACTACTGCTGCGTGCGCGCCGGCCTCGCGTTCCGCGACCTCGGCTACCGCACCATCATGATCAACTCGAACCCCGAGACGGTGTCCACCGACTTCGACATCTCGGACAAGCTGTACTTCGAGCCGCTCACCTTCGAGGACGTGATCGAGATCGTGGAGCTGGAGCAGCCGATGGGCGTGGTGGTGCAGCTGGGCGGCCAGACGCCGCTCAAGCTGACCAAGCGGCTCGAGGCGGCGGGGGTGCGGATCCTCGGCACCTCGCCCGACGCGATCGACATCGCGGAGGACCGCCGGCGCTTCGAGGCCATCGCCCGGCGGCTCAAGATCGCACAGCCCCCGTCGGGGACGGCGTCCAGCACCGAGGAGGCGCTGGGCGTAGCGGAGCAGGTGGGGTACCCGGTCCTGGTGCGGCCCTCCTACGTGCTGGGCGGCCGCGCGATGATGATCGTGTACGACGCCAGCCAGCTCAAGGAGGTCTTCGCGACCGCGGCGCGGGTCGCGCCCGAGCACCCGGTGCTGATCGACCGGTTCCTGGAGGACGCGTTCGAGGCCGACGTGGACGCCATCGCCGACGGGACGCGGTGCGTGATCGGCGGGATCATGCAGCACATCGAGGACGCCGGGATCCACTCCGGTGACTCGGCGTGCGTGCTCCCGCCGTACCTCATCGGCGAGCGCGAGATGGAGGAGATGCGCCAGTCCACCAAGGCGCTGGCCGCGGCGCTCGGCGTGGTGGGGCTCATCAACGTGCAGTACGCCATCAAGGACGGCGTGGTCTACTGCCTCGAGGTGAACCCGCGGGGCTCGCGCACCATCCCGTTCGTCTCCAAGGCCACCGGCGTCTCGCTCGCCAAGCTCGCGGCGGGCGTGATGGTGGGGCGGTCCCTGGAGTCGCTCGGGTTCACCGAAGAGGTCGAGATGTCGTACGTGGCGGTGAAGGAGGCGGTCTTCCCCTTCACCAAGCTGCCCAACGTGGACACGGTGCTCGGCCCGGAGATGCGTTCGACGGGCGAGGTGATGGGCATCGCCGACTCGTTCGGATGGGCGTTCGCCAAGGCGCAGATCGCGGCGGACGGCGCGCTCCCGCTCCAGGGCGCGATCATGGTCACGGTGAACGACAGCGACAAGCCGACCGTGGCGCCCATCGTGCGCCGGTTCCACGAGATGGGGTTCCGCCTGATCGCCACCGAGGGGACGGCGCGCTACCTCCAGAAGCGCGGCATCCCGTGCCAGAAGGTGCTCAAGGTGTGGGAGGGCCGTCCCAACGCGGTGGACCTCATCGTCACCGGGCAGATCCAGTTGCTCATCAACACGCCGCTGGGCAAGTACTCGCAGCGCGACGACTACGAGCTGCGCCGCGCCGCGCTGACCCACCGCGTGCCGTATACGACCACGATGTCCGCCGCATCCGCCGCGTGCGACGCGGCGATCGCGCTCCGGAGCTCGCACGGGGACGTGCTGTCGCTCCAGGAGCGGTACCAGCGTCATGGGCACTCCAACGTGCAGGTGGCTTGATGGCTGCAGCGAAGGATCCGAAGAAGAAGCCGGCCGCGGCGCACGCGGCCCCGGCGGCGAAGACCAAGGGGCCCGCGAAGACCAAGGCCGGCGCCGCGCCCCCATTCCCGGCCGACCAGCTGGCGGGCATCGTGAAATCGGGCGAGCCGCTGGGCCGGCACACCACCTTCCGCATCGGAGGGCCGGCGCTGGTGCACTTCCAGCCCGCCACCCCCGAGGCCGTGGAGGGCGCGGTCAAATGGGCGAAACAGCACGGGCTGCCGTGGCTGGTGCTCGGGCTGGGGTCCAACGTCCTCATCCGCGACGGCGGCTTCCGCGGCCTGGTCCTCAAGATCGGGAAGGGTCTGGATACCTTCTCGCACCGGGCCGGGACCTGGAAGGTCGGGGCGGGGCTGCCGATGCCGCTGCTCGCGCGCAAGACGGCCGAGGCGGGGTTCACCGGCGTGCAGCGCCTGATCGGCGTGCCGGGCACGGTGGGGGGAGGCGTGTTCATGAACGCCGGGGCGCACGGGCAGGACTTCGCCTCGGTGCTCCTCTCGGCGACGGTGCTCACGCCGGGCGGCGAGGTCACCGACAAGCAGCGGAAGGCGATCCCCTTCGCCTACCGGACGAGCGGGCTCGACGGGCACGTGGTGATCGGGTGCGCCATCAAGCTCGAGGAGGACGCGGCCGAGCGGGTGAAGGCGGACCTCGCGATGGTGCTGAAGAAGCGGCGCGAGGGCACGCCGTTCGACCAGCCGTGCTGCGGGAGCGTCTTCAAGAACACTACCGACGCCACGGCGGGCCGGCTCGTGGACCGGTGCGGACTCAAGGGCCGGCGGGTGGGCGGCGCCGAGATCTCGACGCTGCACGCCAACTATATCATCAATCGCGGCAACGCGTCGGCGGACGACGTGCTGAAGCTGATCGACATCGCCCGCACCGCGGTCTTCAAGGAGTTCGGGATCGAGCTGGAGCTGGAAGTGAAAGTCCTGGGAGAGGCCAAGTGAGCGACGTCTTCGTACATCCGTCGTCGTTCGTGGACGACGGGGCGGTGCTGGGGAACGGCACCAAGGTCTGGCACTTCTGCCATGTCATGCCCGGCGCGGTGATCGGCGAGCGGTGCAATCTCGGGCAGAACTGCGTCATCATGCCGGGCACCAAGCTCGGCAACAACGTGAAGCTGCAGAACAACGTGTCGATCTACGAGGGCGTGGAGCTCGAGGACGACGTGTTCTGCGGCCCTTCCATGGTGTTCACCAACGTGGGCACGCCGCGCAGCCACGTGAACCGCCGCGGCGCGTACGAGCGCACCCTGGTGAAGCGGGGCGCGAGCATCGGCGCCAACGCCACCATCGTGTGCGGCGTCACCCTGGGCCGCTTCAGCTTCGTGGGCGCGGGGGCCGTGGTGACGAAGGACGTGAAGGACTACGCGCTGGTGGTGGGCAATCCGGCCCGGCAGCTGGGCTGGATGTGCCAGTGCGGCGAGCGCCTGCAGCTCAAGGAGGGCAAGGGCGCCTGCGCCCGCTGCGGCGACACGTACGCCGAACAGGGCGGGGCGCTGGTCGCGCGATGAACGTCCCGCTGCTCGATCTCAAGGCGCAGCACGCGGCCATCAAGGACACGCTGCTCCCGCGGGTGCTGGCCCTGGTGGAATCCCAGCAGTTCATCCTCGGGCAGCCGGTGGTGGACCTCGAGGTGCGCATCGCGGCCCTGTCGCACGCGGCGCACGGGGTCGGGGTCGCGAGCGGCACCGACGCGTTGCTGCTGCCGCTCAAGGCGCTCGACCTCGCGCCGGGCGACGAGGTCATCACCAGCACGTTCACCTTCTTCGCGTCCGCGGGCGCCATCCACAATGCCGGCGCGAAGCCGGTGTTCGTGGACGTGGACCCGGCGACGTTGAACCTCGACCCGGCGGCGGTCGAGGCGGCCATCACGCCGCGGACGCGCGCCCTCATGCCGGTGCACCTGTTCGGCCAGATGGCGGCGCTGGAGCGGTTGCTGCCGCTGGCCGAGCGGCACGGCCTGGCCATCATCGAGGACGCCTGCCAGGCCATCGGGGCGCGGCGGAAGGCCGCCGGCGAGTGGCGCACCGCGGGCGAGCTGGGCCGCGCGACCGCGTTCTCCTTCTTCCCGTCGAAGAACCTCGGCGGGTGGGGGGACGGCGGGATGGTGGTGACGCCGGACGAGAAGATGGCGGCGCGGGTCCGGCTGCTGCGCACCCACGGCGGGATGAAGACCTACCATCACGACGAGGTGGGCACCAACTCGCGGCTCGACGCGCTCCAGGCGGCGGTGCTGCTGGCCAAGCTGCCCTACCTCCAATCGTGGAGCGAGGCGCGCCGCGCCCGGGCGGGCTGGTACACCAGGGCGCTGGCCGGCGTCGCAGGGGTACGGCCGCCGGTCACCGACCCCTGCAACGAGCACATCTTCCACCAGTACGTGATCGAGGCGGACCGGCGCGACGCGCTGCAGGCCCACCTCAAGGCGCAGGGCATCGGCAGCGCGGTCTACTACCCGCTGCCGCTGCATCTCCAGCCCTGCTTCGCGTCGTTAGGCTACCAGGCCGGCTCCATGCCCGCCGCCGAGGCGGCCGCGGGACGGGTGCTGGCCCTGCCGGTCTATCCCGAGCTGACCGATGCGCAGGCCGGGCACGTCGTGGCGTCCATCGGTGAGTTCTACGGCGCGTGAGCCGGCTCAAGGTCGGGGTGATCGGCGCCGGGATGTGGGGCAAGAACCACGTCCGCACGCTGGCCGGCCACGCCGATGCCGAGCTGGTCATGGTCTGCGACCTCTCGGAGCAGGTGCGCGGGAAGATGGCGCGCCAGTATCCGGGCGTGCAGGTGACCGCCGACGCCGCCGAGCTGCTCAAGGCCGTCGAGGCGGTGGTGATCGCGAGCCCCGCCACCACGCACGCGGACTACGCCCGCCAGGCGGTGGCCGCGGGGATCCCCGCGCTGGTCGAGAAGCCGTTCGCGCTCTCGGTCCGGGACGCGGAGGACATGGCGGACCGCGCGGCGAAGGCCGGGGTCCCGCTCCTCGCCGGGCACCTGCTCGAGTACCATCCCGCGGTGGAGCGGCTGCGCGAGCTGGTGGCCGGGGGCGCGATGGGCCGCGTCTACTATCTCTACGGGCAGCGCGTGAATCTCGGGCAGGTGCGGCCCGACGAGAACGCGCTCTGGAGCTTCGGCCCGCACGACGTCTCGGTCGCCTTGTTCGTGCTGGGGGAGGGCCCGGTGCGGGTGTCGGCGGTGGGCAAGAGCTATCTCCAGCCCGGGATCGAGGACGTGGTCTTCCTGACGATGGAGTTCGCGACGGGGACGCTCGCCCACGTGCAGCTCTCGTGGCTCGACCCGCACAAGGAACGGAAGATCACCGTGGTGGGCGCGAAGCAGATGGTCGTGTTCGACGACATGCAGCCCCGTGAGAAGCTGCGCATCTACGACAAGGGCGTGGACCGCCCGCCCGAGTACCGTTCGTATGGCGAGTCGTTGCAGGTGCGCGAAGGGGACATCTTCATTCCGCGGATCCCCAACACCGAGCCGTTGACGGCCGAGCTGTCGCATTTCCTCAAGGTGGCGCGCCGCGAGACGGCGCCGCGCAGCGACGCGATGGACGGCGTGCGCGTGGTGCGGGTGCTGGAAGCGGCGACGGCGTCGCTGCGCAACGGCGGGCAGCCGGTGGACATCGGAGGGGCCGCATGAAGGAAGGTCCGAACGCGGCACGGCTGCGCGCCAAGGCGGCCGACCGGTCGGCGGTGATCGGCATCGTGGGCATGGGGTACGTGGGGCTGCCGCTCGCCATCGAGATGGCGCGGGCCGGCTACCGGGTGCTCGGCTTCGACGTGACGGCGCGGGTGGTGGACGGCATCAACGCGGGGCGCTCGCACGTGCAGGACGTGCCCTCGGCGACGCTGGCGGCCTACGTCCAGAGCGGGAAGATCGCGGCCACCTCCGACCTCACGCGCATGGGGGAGCCTGACTGCATCGCGATCTGCGTCCCGACGCCGCTCTCCAAGACGCGGGACCCCGACGTGTCGTTCGTGGTGGCCGCCACCGAGAGCGTGGCCGCCTCGCTGCGCGCGGGGCAGGCCATCGTGCTGGAGAGCACCACCTATCCCGGCACCACCCGGGAGCTGATGCTCCCGGCCCTCGAGAAGCGGAGGCTCAAGGTGGGGGAGGACTTCTTCCTCGCCTTCAGTCCGGAGCGCGTGGACCCGGGGAACCCGAAGTTCAACACCCGCAACACGCCCAAGATCGTGGGCGGCATCACGCCGTTATGCACCGACGTGGTGTGCGCGCTGTACCAGCCGGCGATCGACACGCTGGTGCCGGTGAGTTCGCCCGAGGCGGCGGAGCTGGTGAAGCTGCTCGAGAACACCTTCCGCTCGGTGAACATCGGCCTGGTGAACGAGATGGCGATCGTCTGCGACAAGCTGGGCGTGGACGTGTGGGAGGTCATCGACGCCGCGGCCACCAAGCCGTTCGGGTTCATGCGGTTCACGCCGGGCCCCGGCGTGGGCGGGCACTGCATCCCGCTCGATCCGCATTATCTCGCGTGGAAGATGCGGACGCTGAACTACCGGACCCGCTTCATCGAGCTGGCGGGCGAGATCAACGCTGAGATGCCCGAGTACTGGGTGCAGAAGGTCGTGGACGCGCTGAACGACGCCAGCAAGGCGGTGCGCGGCTCGACGGTGCTCGTGGTCGGCGTGGCGTACAAGCGGGACATCGACGACGTGCGGGAGAGCCCGGCGCTGGACATCATCCGGCTGCTGCAGCGCATGGGGGCGCGGGTGCGCTACCACGACCCGTACGTGGCGGAGTTCTCCGACGACGGCGCGACGCTCCGGACGAGCGCGCTCACGCCGGAGGAAGTGCGGGGGGCCGACTGCGTGATGATCGTGACCGACCACGGCGGCTTGGACTACGCGATGGTGGCGCGCGAGGCGCGGGCCCTGGTGGACACGCGCCACGCGATCGCCAGCCGGGCAAAGGCGAAGGAGCGGGCCGGCGGCATCGGAGGAGCGACGACGTGAGCGGGAAGACGAAGCCCGGAGGGGAGGGCGGGATGCGGCGGTTCGAGCCGCCGTCCCGGCGCCTGATCGACGGCGTGAAGACCAAGCAGCTCAAGGTGATCGCCGACGAGCGCGGCCGCCTGATGGAGATGCTGCGCTCCGACGACGAGCTGTTCCTCAAGTTCGGGCAGATGTACCTCACCGCGGCGTACCCGGGCGTGGTCAAGGCGTGGCACTACCACGAGCGCCAGACCGACCACTTCGTGTGCGTGCGGGGCATGATGAAGGTGGTGCTCTACGACGAGCGCGAGGCGTCCCCTACCAAGGGACTCGTCAACGAGTTCTTCATCGGGGACCATCACCCGCTCCTGGTGCAGATCCCGCCGCTGGTCTTCCACGGCTTCAAGTGCATCTCGGAGCGCGAGGCGCTGGTGGTGAACCTGGCCACGGAGCTCTACGACTACCAGCATCCCGACGAGTTCCGGGCCGACGCGCACGATCCGCGCATCCCGTACGACTGGGCGCGCCAGGACGGCTGAGGGTGCGCCTCCTCGTCACCGGCGGGCTGGGGTTCATCGGCTCGAATTTCATCCGCATGGTGCTGCGCGAGCGGCCCTCGTGGACGGTGACGAACCTCGACCTCGTCACCTACGCCGGCAATCCGGCCAACCTCGATGACCTGGCGGGGGACGGGCGCTACCGCTTCCTCAAAGGCGACGTCGCGCGGGCCGATGACGTCCGCCGCGCGCTGGAGGCCCGGGCCGACGCCGTGGTGCACTTCGCGGCCGAGAGCCACGTGGACCGGTCCATCGTCTCGGCGGAGCCGTTCGTGCGGACCAACGTGGTGGGCACCATGGTCCTCCTCGACGCGGCGCGCGCGAGCCCCGGGTGCCGGTTCGTGCACATCTCGACCGACGAGGTGTACGGCGCGCTGGCGCCGGAGGCGCCGGCCTTCACGGAGCACTCGCCGCTGGACCCGACGAGCCCCTATGCCGCGAGCAAGGCGTCGGCCGACCACCTGGTGCTGGCGTACGCGCGCACCCACGGCATGGACGCGGTGGTGACCCGCTGCTCCAACAACTATGGGCCGTACCAGTTCCCCGAGAAGCTGATCCCGCTGATGATCACCAACGCGCTGGACGGCCGGCCGCTGCCGGTCTACGGCGACGGCCGCCAGGTGCGCGACTGGATCCACGTGGAGGATCACTGCGCGGGCGTGCTCGCCGCGCTGGAGCGGGGGAAGGGGGGCGAGGTCTACAACTTCGGCGGCCGGGCGGAGCGGCATAACCTGGACATCGTGCAGCGGATCGTGGTGCTGGTGGGCGCGCCGCCCGAGCTGGTGCGGCACGTGCTGGACCGGCCGGCGCACGACCGGCGCTACGCCATCGACCCCACCAAGGCCGAGCGCGAGCTGGGTTGGCGGAGCGTGCGCTCGTTCGAGGAGGGCCTGGCCGCCACGGTGCGGTGGTACCTCGACCACGAGCCCTGGTGGCGCCCCGTGAAGGACGGGTCCTATCGTGATTTCTACCGCGCCTGGTACGAGGAGCGCCGCGCATGAATGTCGCCGTGGTGGGGACAGGGTACGTCGGCCTGGTGATCGGCGCAGGGTTCGCCGAGAGCGGGAACACGGTCCACTGCGCCGACGTGGACGCAGCGAAGATCGCCCGGCTCCGTGCCAACGACGTCCCGATCTACGAGCCGGGCCTCGAGACGCTGGTGGTGCGCAACCAGGCGGAGGGCCGGCTGGTCTTCACCACCGACGTGGGCGCGGCGGTCGCGGCGAGCGACGTCGTGTTCATCGCGGTCGGCACGCCCCCCGACGAGGACGGCTCGGCCGACCTCACCCACGTGCTCGCGGTGGCGAAGACCATCGGGCGGCACATGAACGCGCCGAAGGTCGTGGTGACGAAGAGCACCGTGCCGGTCGGCACCGCGGAGAAGGTGCGCGCCGCGGTCGCGGCGGAGACGCGCACCCCGTTCACGGTGGCGTCGAACCCCGAGTTCCTGAAGGAGGGCGCCGCGGTCCAGGACTTCATGAAGCCGGACCGGGTGGTGCTCGGCGTGGACAGCGCCGAAGCGGAGCGGTTGCTCCGGGAGCTCTACGAGCCGTTCGTGCGGTCCGGGAACCCGCTCCTCTTCATGGACATCCCGTCGGCGGAGATGACCAAGTACGCGGCGAACGCGATGCTCGCGGCGCGCATCACGCTGATGAACCAGTTCGCGGCGCTGTGCGAGAAGGTGGGGGCGGACATCGAGCACGTGCGGCGCGGCATCGGCACCGACGCGCGGATCGGCCCGGCGTTCCTCTATCCGGGGCCCGGGTACGGCGGCTCGTGCTTCCCCAAGGACGTGAAGGCGCTGATCACCACCGGGAAGGAGCAGGGGAGCCGGCTCGAGGTGCTCGAGGCGGTCGAGGCGGTCAACGCGCGCCAGAAGCGGGTGCCGGTGGAGAAGGTGCGGCGGGCGTTAGGTGGCACGGTGCAGGGCACCACGGTGGCGGTGTGGGGGCTGGCCTTCAAGGCCCAGACCGACGACATGCGCGAGGCGGCGGCGCTGGCGGTCCTGGACGACCTGCTGGCGGGCGGCGCGCGGGTCCGCGTCCACGACCCCAAGGCGCTCGAGGAGTCCCGGCGCCGCTACGGTGACCGGTTGACCTACTGCGAGCACCGGTACGAGGCGGTGGAGGGCGCGGACGCGTTGGTGGTGCTCACCGAATGGCAGGAGTACCGGGTGCTCGACTTCGACCGGCTGAAGGGGCTCATGAAGCGCCCGGTCGTCATCGACGCGCGCAACCTGTACGACCCGGCGCGCATGCGGCAGCACGGGATCACCTACGACGCGATCGGGCGCTGAAGGTGCGCGTCCTCATCACCGGCGTGGCGGGGTTCCTCGGCTCCCACCTGGCCGACCGCTTCCTCGCCGACGGCCACGAGGTCGTCGGGATGGACAACTTCATCACCGGCAGCCCGGACAACATCGCGCACCTCACGAGCGAGCCGCGCTTCAGCTTCCGGGAGCACAACGTCACCGAGTTCATCGAGGTCGAGGGCGCGCTCGACGGGGTCCTCCACTTCGCCTCGCCGGCGAGCCCGCGGGATTACCTCGAGTTCCCCATCCAGACCCTCAAGGTAGGCTCCCTCGGCACCCACAAGGCGCTGGGGCTCGCCATGGCCAAGAAGGCGCGCTTCCTCACCGCGTCCACCTCCGAGGTCTACGGGGACCCGCTGGTCCACCCGCAGCCCGAATCGTACTGGGGGAACGTCAACCCGGTGGGGCCGCGCGGCGTCTATGACGAGGCCAAGCGCTTCGCCGAGGCGCTGACGATGGCGTACCACCGCTTTCACGGCGTGGACACCCGCATCGTGCGGATCTTCAACACTTACGGCCCCAGGATGCGGCCGCACGACGGCCGGGTGGTGTCCAACTTCATCGTGCAGGCGCTCCAGGGCGAGCCGCTCACCGTGTACGGCGACGGCTCGCAGACCCGGTCGTTCTGCTACGTGGACGACCTGGTGGACGGGATCGTGCGGCTCTTCGAGCGCGGCACCGCCGACCCGACCAACATCGGGAACCCGAACGAGTTCACGGTGCGGCAGCTCGCGGAGCGGGTGCTGGCGCTCACCGGCTCGGCGTCCAGGATCGTGCAGGAAGCGCTGCCGGTGGACGACCCCAAGGTCCGTCAGCCCGACATCGCGCGGGCGCGGAGCCTGCTCGGCTGGGAGCCCAGGACGGATCTGGAGACAGGTCTCAAGCGCACGATCGACTACTTTCGTCGCAGGCTTTCGTGACGGGGAGAGGTCCGATGGACATGAGACCCGATCGCCTGGTTGCCAAGGCGTGGGAGTGCTTCGACGCCGGGGACGCCTACGGGGCCATCCACCTGCTGACCGAGGTCGTCGCGTCGGGGGAGGCGTTCGCCGACGCCTACAACCTGCTCGGCCTGTCGTACTCGTTCATCGGCAAGCGGGAGGAGGCCGTGGTCGAGTTCGACCGGGCCCTGGGGCTCAACCCGCGCTACGTGGAGGCGCACCTCAACCGCGCGGTGACGTTGAGCGAGCTGGGGCGCGACGCGGAGGCGACGCACGCGTTCGCGGCGGCGCAGCAGCTGGGGGCCGTGGACCACACCGGCTTCCCCGCGCCGGTGGCCTCGCGGCTCGCCAACCTGCACGCCGAGCTGGCGGAGGCGTACGTGGAGGCCGGGGGCCTGGCCCAGGCGATCATGCAGTTGGAGGACGCGGTGGAGCTCCGGCCGTCGTTCCTCGACCTCCGCTACCGTCTCGCCCGGCTGCTGCTCGACAACGGCCAGATCGAGCGGGCGCGCCACGACCTCAGGAAGATCCTCGAGGAGCGGCCGGGCTTCTTCGCGGCGCGCGCTTCGCTGGGGATGGCGTGCTACCTCATGAAGGACCTCGGCTGCGCGCGGAAGGAGTGGGAGACGTGCGGCGCCGAGCGGCCGAACGACCTCCGGATCGCCGCGTACCTCAAGCTGCTCGCGCGCGTCAGCTCATGAGCGCGCGGGGCCTCCGCCGGGCGGTCCTCGCCGCGGGGGCGTGTCTTCTCCTGCCGGCGTGCGCCACGGGCACGGATCACGAGCGGATGGGCGACCGGCGCTACGCCGAGCGCGCGTTCGTGGACGCGCTGGCGGAGTACCGACTCGCGGCGCGGCAGCACCAGCCGAACACCACGCTGCGCGCCAAGCTCGGCCTCTCGGCGCTGCACGTGGGCGCGCTGGACGAGGCGGTCCGCGCCTACCGGGAGATGGCCGAGACGGATCCGGCGGCGGGGCCCGAGGCGGCGGACGGCCTGGTGCGCGCCGCGCGGCTGGCCGTGGACGCCCACGACCCGAGCGCGCTCCGCGGCGCGATCGCCGCGCTCCGGGCGGTGGCGCCCGAACGCGGGCTCACCGGGCTGGGCGGGGGGCTGTCGGCGGCGCTCGACCCGGAGCGCCGGAGCGGGGCCGATGCGGACGTCATCCTGGCGGCCGCGGCCGTGCGGCCCGACGCGGCGGGCCTGGACTCGCTGCTGGTGCTCTGGGGCGACCTGGTGGCCCGGAGCGGCCGCTGCGACGTGGCGACCCGGGTCTACGACGCGGTGCTGCGGCGCGGGCCGGTCTCCCTGCTGGCGCGCGCGGCGCGCGGGGGCGAGGCCGGCTGCGCGGTGGAGGCGGGACGCGCGGCGTTAGGCGTCGGGCACCTGGAGGAGGCGGAGGCGCAACTCCGGCGGGCCATCGCCTTCGGGGTGCCCGACAGCACCGTGCGGGTGGCCTGGCTGCTGGTGGGGGACGCGCGCTGGGCCGGCGGGGACACCGCCGTCGCGCTGGAGGCGTACCGCAAGGCCGTGGCGGGCGGCGACCGGGACGATCCGGTCGTCCAGCGGGCCGAGGCGCAGATGCAGAAGCTGCTCGGCGGGGGAAACCCGCAGCCATGAACGGGGTACCGGGGAGCGCGATGAGAGTCTTCGAACGCCTGCGAGCCGGTGCCCTCGGTGCCCTCTGTGCCCTCGCGCTCGGCGGCTGCCACCACTTCAGCGCGCGCAGCTACACCAACCCCGAGGACCTCTTCCGCGCCTCGATGCGGGAGTTCAGGGCCGGCCGCTACCAGTATGCCTTCCTGGGGTTCCAGAAGCTGACGTTCGATCTGCCGGGTCGTGACACGCTGGCGCCCCGGGCGCGCTTCCTCATGGCCGAGAGCTACTTCGGGCTGCGCGACTACGTGACGGCGGCGCGCGAGTTCCGCCGGGTCGCGGACGAGAACCCGACCGACGCCCTGGCGCCCGACGCGCTGCTGCGCGCGGGGGACGCCTACGCGCAGCTCTGGCGCCGGCCGGAGCTCGATCCCACCAACGGGCAGACGGCGCTCGCCACCTACCAGGAGCTCCAGGGCCGGTTCCCGGACGCGCGCGCCTCGGCGGTCGCCGGCGTGCGGATCGGCGCGCTCAACGAGGACTTCGCGGCGAAGGAGTACCAGAACGCGCTCTTCTACTTCCGGCGCGGCGCGTTCGACTCGGCGATCCTCTACTTCAAGGCCCTCATCGCGACCTACGGCTCCACCGCGGTCGTCCCCGACGCCTGGGTGAAGCTGGTCCGGTCGTACCACGCCATCGGCTACCGCGACGAGGAGCAGGAGACGTGCGCGCATCTCCTGCAGTACTACGCGACGCGGGCCGACGTGAGGCAGGTCTGTGGCATCGGGAGTATTCGGAGGTAGCTTCGACCCGGTCCACCACGGGCACCTGATCGCCGCCGACCGGGCCGCCGAGGCCCTCGGCCTCGAGACGGTGCTCTTCGTGCCGTGCGCCCGCCAGCCGCTGAAGGCGAACGGACCGGCGGCGACCGCCAAGCAGCGATGCGAGATGCTGCGCATCGCGGTGCAGGGCCACCCGCGCTACGCCATCGAGACGATGGAGCTGGACCGGCCGGCGCCGTCGTACACGGTGGACACCCTCCGTATCTTGAGGGAGCGCTGGCCCGACGACCGGCTGGTGCTGATCCTCGGCGCGGACGCGGCGGCCACGCTGCCGAAGTGGCGCGCGGCGGACGAGGTCGCGCGGCTGGCGGAGATCGCCGTGCTCACCCGGCCGGGCGTGCCCGACGTGACCTCGGCGTTCGTGAAGCACCTGGTGGCCACGCCGGCCATCGAGATCTCGGCGAGCGACATCCGGGCCCGCTGCCTCACCGGCAAGAGCATCCGGTACCTCGTGCCCGACGCGGTGGCCGACTACATCGGGCGGCACCACCTGTACGAGATGGCGGAAGCGCAGACGCGCCGACGCTCGGACGCGCAGACACGGGAATGAGAGTGGTACGCTAGCATGGCGATACAGGAGCTGGTCACGAAGGTCCTGGGTTCCCGCTTCTCGCGGGAGCTCAAGAAGATGCGCCCGCTGGTGGACGCGACGCACCGCCATGAAGAGGCGCTGCGTGGCACGCCCGACGAGCACATCCAGCAGCAGACCGTCCGCTTCCGGGCCCGCATCACCGAACGGGTGGCCGCGATCCAGTCCGAGGCCCTGCGCCTCAAGGCCGCGAAGCACGCCTGCGCCGACCCCGACGAGCGCGACGGGCTCGACAAGGACCTGCTGGAGCAGGAGCGCGCGCTCCAGAAGGCCACGGCGGAGATCCTCGACGAGATGCTCCCCGAGGCCTTCGCCACGGTGCGCGAGGCCTGCCGCCGCTTGATGGGCTCGAAGTTCCTGGTGACGGGCCACGAGCTGACGTGGGACATGGTGCCGTACGACGTCCAGCTCATCGGCGGCATCGTGTTGCACCAGGGGAAGATCGCCGAGATGGCGACCGGCGAGGGCAAGACCCTCGTCGCCACGCTCCCGGCGTATCTCAACGCGCTCCCCGGCACCGGCGTCCACCTCGTCACGGTCAACAACTACCTCGCCCGCCGCGACTCCCAGTGGATGGGCCACCTCTACCGCTGGCTCGGCCTGACGGTCGGGTGTATCGACGACACGGAGCCCGGCACGCCGGAGCGGCGCGCGGCCTACGACTGCGACATCACCTATGGCACCAACAACGAGTTCGGCTTCGACTACCTGCGCGACAACATGGTGTTCTCGCTCACCCAGCGGGTGCAGCGGACCCACGTCTTCGCCATGGTGGACGAGGTGGACTCGATCCTCGTGGACGAG
>JBGPHD010000068.1:0-14877 GCA_041484135.1 Gemmatimonadota bacterium | reverse complement strand
GGCGAAGCTGAAGCCCGGGAAGAAGGTCGAGGTCGCGAAGGCCGAGGGCGGCACGGTGACCCTCGAGGCGAAGAAGGCGGTGGTGATAGGGACCGGCTCGCGGCCCAAGGACATCCCGGCGATCGGCCTCGTCTTCAACGGCAAGACCATCTTCTCCAGCACCGAGGCGCTCCTGCTCGAGGCCGCACCGAAGGCGATGGCCATCGTGGGCGCCGGGGCCGTGGGCACCGAGTTCGCCGACGTCTTCAACGCCTTCGGCACGCAGGTCACCCTCGTCGAGGCGCTGCCCCGGGTCCTCCCCGTCGAGGACGCCGAGATGTCCGACGTGGTCGCCAAGGCCTTCAAGAAGCGCGGCATCACCGTGGTCACGGGCGCGAAGATCGAGAAGGCGCAGGCGACGGCGAAGGGCATCACCCTCTCGTTCGAGAGCGGCGGCAAGAAGGAGTCGCTCGAGGTCGACTGCGTCCTGGTCGCCGCCGGACGGGCACCGAACGTCGAAGGCCTGGGCCTGGAAGACAACGGCGTGAAGCTCGAGAAGGGGTTCGTGAAGATCGACGCCCTGTGCGCCACCAGCGCGCCGGGGATCTACGCCATCGGCGACGTGGCGGGCCCGCCGCTCCTCGCCCACAAGGGGAGCCGCGAGGGCATGACCGCGGCCGAGGCCATCGCCGGCCACAAGCCCCCCGCCATCGACTACTCCAACGTGCCCGGCGCGACCTACTGCCATCCCGAGGTGGCCAGCATCGGCCTCACCGAGGAGGCGTGCAAGGAGAGGAAGCTCGACTACGTGGTGGGCCGCTTCCCGTTCAGCGCCAGCGGGCGCGCCCGTACCTCGGGAGAGACCGAGGGGCTGGTCAAGATCATCCGCGGCAAGAAGTACGGCGAGATCCTGGGCGCCCACATCGCGGGCGCGCACGCCACCGAGCTCATCCACGAGCTGGCTGTGGCGCGGGTGAACGAATACACGGTCGAAGAGGTGGAGCTGGCCATCCACGCGCACCCGACCCTGGCCGAGGCGGTGTCCGAGGCGGCGCTCGACTCCCTGGGCCGCGTCATCCACATCTGACGACCAAAGGGAGCGGTCCCGCTCCGGCCGCCGATCCCGTCGGCGTGGCCCTTGGCAGCATCGTCATCGGCGCGAGCGCGGGCGGCGCCCTCATGTGCCTCGTCCTCTTCGCCACCTACTTCATGGTCCGCACCCCCGACGGGCGCTTCGCCGCCGTCGCCGGGCTCGCCCTCGCGGGCGGGCTCGCCACCGCCGCCCTGGTCACGGGCAAGCTCGCGCGGCCTCTCGGCGCGCCCATGCGTCGGATCATGGCCGGCGTGATCGCCGTGGCGGGCGCGACGTTCGTCGGCTTCCTCACCACCGTCGCCGACATGATCGCGGGGAAGGCCGGCCTCGCCGTCCTCGGTGCGCTCTGCATCGGCGCCATCGTCTGGGCCAAGCGCCTGGTGGCGCCCGCGTCCCGGTGACGCACCCGCTCCCCGCTCGATGACCGAGCGCCTCCTCCTCGTCCAGGACCTCGGCCTCGTCCCCTACGGCGACGCGCTCGAGCGGCAGCGCGCCCTCGCCGACGACCGCATCGCCGGGCGCCTCCCGCACGACACGCTCCTCCTGCTCGAGCACCCGCCCGTGGTCACCCTGGGGCGCGGCACCAAGCAGACCAGTCTCCCGATCGACCCCGAGGCCCTCCGGCGGCGCGGCATCGACGTCTTCGAGATCGAGCGCGGCGGGGACGTCACCTACCACGGCCCCGGCCAGCTGGTGGGCTACCCCATCTTCGACCTCACGCAGCACCGCCGGGACCTGCACTGGTTCCTGCGCCAGCTCGAGGAGGCGCTCATCGCCGCGCTGAGGACGTTAGGTATCGCGAGCGAGCGGCGCGCCGGCTACACCGGCGTCTGGACCGCGGGCCGCAAGATCGCCAGCATCGGCATCCACGTGCGGCAATGGGTGACCTGGCACGGCTTCGCGCTCAACGTCACGACCGACCTCTCGGCCTTCGACCTCATCGTGCCCTGCGGTATCCCGGGTGTGGTGATGACGAGCGTGGAGAAGGAACTTCCGCGCGACGGGGCCGCCGCGCCCGCTCACACCGGCGCCCAGCTCGCGGCCGCGGTTCGTGATGCCGTCGTCGCCGGCTTCATGAGCACCTTCGCCTTCGAATCAACGGAGTCGGCAGTCCGTCACTGACAACTGCCAACCGACGACCGCTGCGCGTCTGTGCGTCTGCGCGTCCGTCCTTGCTGTCTGCGCGTCCGGCATAGAGGACGCGGATGGGATCCGGTGTCCTGGACCCCATCCGCGCTTTACTGAGGGATGGCCGGGGACCACGGCTGCGAGGCGCGGATCCGGCCGGAGGATTGCATAGGTATAGACGCCTGAGACAGGGAAAAAGTTGCAGTCGAGATTCGGGGCCGAGCGTGGAACTTCAGGTGGGCGATCGGGTAACCGGCGCCCCTGCCGCTAGGGGGTCCGCGCCACCAGGACCCCGACCACCGCCACCATCCAGACCCCTGTCCAGAGCGGCGGTGCCCAGTTCGTGACCGTCATCACCGTCCCGAGCGCCACCGCCCCAGGATAGCCGGCCACGACGCGCACCAGACGGCGGCGGAACTCGAGTCCGTCGGTCCGCATCCACCCTTTCGCCGTCCCGATGGCGCGCCCCGCGACCACGCGCGCGAGCAGCCAGAGCGCCAGACACCCCAGTCCCGCCGCCCCCCACCGACCCGCCTTGGGCTCGCCGAGCCGCCGGTACAGCTCCGAGACCGGGCCGCCCGCCGAGGCCAGCACCGCGACAGCCACCATCGACGGGATCCACAGCAGCGCCAGCACCGCGAATTGGAGCGCCAGGCCACGCAGCCATCCCGGCGTTCGGAAGATACCGGACACGGCGTGGATGGTGACGGCGATCACCAGCAGCGCCGCGGGGCCGGCGAGCACCACGAACGCCAGCGCCCCGGCGCCGAGCGCCTCGGACGATCCCTGAACGGCCACCAGCGTGTAGGTAGAGGAGAGGGCGAACCGGGTGAGCGGGAGCCCGACCGCGAGCCCCGCGGCGCCGCGCACCGCCGCCACGACCGCGATCGCGATCCACCCCGCGGCAAGGCCCGCCACGGTGAGGAGGACCATCAGAACCGGGGGAGATGGGGGCGGGCGCCTGGGCACGGCGCAAGTATAGTGGAACGGGAACGGGCGAGGGGAGAGGCTCCCGGCCCCGTCCCCCGGTTCTAGAAGCGGAACTGCACCTGCGACCTCACGACCAGCTGGCGGTCGCCGTCGGTGCGGAGGAGTCCGCCGGCGGTGTTGGTGACCGGCACCGGGTCGCTGGCGACGATGATGTCGGTGGTGAGCTTCGCGGCGTGCTGGTGGAAGAACCAGTTCGCGCCGACCGTCACGGTGTTGAGGGTGCTGCTGGTGAGGTTCCGGCTGCCGTTCTGCGCGGCTTCGACGCCATTGCCGTTCCGGTAGTACAGGCCGTCGAAGTCCACGTGCTCGTACCGGGCGAACAGCTCGAGCCGGTCCCGCAACGGGAAGGCGCCGCCCTGCACCACCAACGCCGACTGGCGCGCCGCCCGCAGGTTGGTGGGCAGGCCCGTCAGCGAATCCGTGGTGAAGCGCTGGTGGTACCAAGCGGCGGCCAGGCTGCCGCCGCGCACCTTGGCCGCCACGTCGGCGGCGAGCTTGAACACGTTCGGTACGGCGCGCGTGGTGTCGGTCTCGCCGTGCTCGTAGTCGGCCGCGAGGGCGACCATCAGCCCCCTGCCATGCTCCGACCAGCCCTCGTCGTCCGCGAACTGCGCCCAGTCACCCGCGCCCAGGATCTCGACTCGGCCCGAAACGGCGAAGGTCGTGCGGTCGGTGTTGAAGTCGGTGTTGGCGCCATAGGAACCGTCGTGCAACGTCATCGACGCATGGACCCGCCGCCCGGCGCGGGTGAGCTCCACGCCCTGCGAGTAGTCCACCGTGAAGTAGTCGTTGGCGTAGGAGCGCTCCGCCGTGAGCTGCTGGTACCCGCTCACCAGCTCCTCGCGGAGGAACTGCGGCTTGAACTGCCCCACCTGCACCTTCCAGCCGTGCGCGAGCGCGTACGCCACCCAAGCGTCGTCGATCGCGAGGGTGCCGACCGTGCGGTCGTAGTTGGGTCGCACCCGGAACGTCAGCCGCGGACTGATGAAGGAGCCCGTGAAGACCAGCCGCACGCGCCGGAGCTGGAAGCCCGCCTCATCCTGGTCGAGGAGCGGCGTGCCGCCGGTCCGGGCGTGGTTCACGACGTAGCGGAACTGCATCTCGCCGGCCACGTGCACGCCCGCGGGGGTGGGAGCGGGCGCCGGCGCCTGCTGCGCTCGGGCACTCGCGGGAAGGCCAACGGCCAGGACACCGACCAGGATCGGCACACCGATCTTCACAAGCACTCCGTCTTGAGGTCCAGGGCACCGCTGCCCGTCGCAGCCACACCGGCCGCAGGGTCTGCCAGCGCATGCAAAGAAAGGGGCACGACACCGAAAGTCCACGGCGAGGCGGCCGGGCGCCGGATCGGCGAGCTTGCAGGTGTCGGGCCACAGCCGCTGGAACTCCGGGCCCTCGCCCGTCGTTAAGGAGCACGACATGACGACCGAACCCCTCGACGCGCGGCCGCGCGACCGCGACCGGCTCCCGCCGGGTCAGATCCCGACCGTGAAGTGGCCCGTGCTGCACTACAGCCACGTGCCGAGGGTGGACACGGCCCAATGGCGCTTCAGGGTGTGGGGCGAGGTCGAGCGTCCCCTCGATCTCTCGTGGGCCGAGTTCGCCGCCATGCCCCGGCGCGACGTGCTCTGCGACATGCACTGCGTGACGAAGTGGTCCCGCTACGACAACCTGTTCGGCGGCGTGCCGGTGAAGGCCCTGCTCGGTCTCGCGGGCGTGCGAGCCGTGGCGTCACACGTCCTCGTGCACGCCGAGCCGGACTACACCACCAACCTCCCGCTCCCGGACCTCGACCGCGACGACGTGCTCGTCGCCACCCATCACAACGGCGAGCCGCTCTCCGCTGAGCACGGCGGGCCGGTCCGACTCCTGGTGCCGCACCTCTATCTCTGGAAGTCGGCGAAATGGGTGACGGGGCTGGAGCTGATGGACGGCGACGAGCCCGGCTTCTGGGAACAGAACGGCTATCACATGCGCGGGGACCCGTGGGCGGAGGAGCGCTACGGGCGCCCCGACCCGGCACGCATGCGAAGGGGGCCGCGAAAGTAGCGGCCCCCATCGACTCCGGCATGCGGCGCGGCGCTACGCCTTGTGGGCCGCCATCCGCTCGAAGAACCGTCCGAAGAGCACGATCCCCTTCCAGAGCTGATCCAGGTTCAGCTTCTCGTTCGGCGCGTGCAGCCCGTCGTCCGGCAGGCCGATGCCGGTGAGCAGCACCGGCGCCTTCCGCTGCTGGAGGAGCGGCACGATCGGGATGGACCCGCCGCTCCGGATGGGGGAGATCCCCCGCTTCCAGACCTCGCGGTAGGCGGCGTCGAGCACCTGGAACGGCCACGAGTCGAGCGGCGTCTGCACCGGATCGCTCTCGGACAGGATGGAGACGGTCACCTTGGCGTACTTCGGCGCGCCCTTCTTCACCGCCTTCTGGAGCAGCGCGGCCACCTGCTTCGCCCGCTGATCGGGCACCAGCCTCAGCGAGATCTTCGCCGTCGCCTCGGCCGGGATCACCGTCTTGGCCCCCGCGCCGGTGAACCCGCCCACGATGCCGTGGACCTCCAGCGTCGGCCGGGCCCAGATGCGCTCCAGGAACGTGAACCGCTGCTCGCCGTTGAGCGCGCTGGCGCCCGCCTCGGCGCGGAACCCCTTCTCCTTGATGGGGAGCGACTTCCACGCCTTCAGCTCCTTGGCCGTGGGCTTCCGCACCCGATCGTAGATGCCGGGGATCTTGATCTTCCCGTCCGGGCCCTTGAGGTGCTCGAGCAGGTGCCAGAGGGTCTCGATCGCGTTGGGCGCCGCGCCGCCGTAGAGGCCGCTGTGCAGGTCCGACTTCAGCGTGCGCACGTGGATCTCGGCGTGCACGATGCCGCGCAGGGCGGCGTCCACGCTCGGATAGCCGGGCGCCACCATGTGCACGTCGGTGACCACGACCGCGTCGGCCGCGGTCCTGTCGGGCTCCGCGGTGAGGAACTTGGTGAGGCTCTTGGAGCCCACCTCCTCCTCGCCCTCGATGAGCAGGCGCACGTTCAGCGGCAGCCGGCCGGTGGTCGCCTTGAGACCTTCGAGCGCCGAGACGACACAGAAGACCTGGCCCTTGTCGTCCGCGGTCCCGCGCGCGTAGAGCTTGCCGTCGCGCACCGTCGGCTCGAAGGGCGGCGTGACCCACTCGTTCAGCGGATCGGGCGGCTGCACGTCGTAGTGCCCGTAACAGAGCACCGTGGGCGCGCCCGGGACCGCCGGGCCCTCGGCCCAGAGGATGGGATGGCGGTCGGTCTCGATGGTCGTGACGCGGAACCCGAGGTTCGTGAGCCGCGACGCGAGCCACTCGGCGGCCCGCCGGCAATCGCCCGCGTGATCGGGAAGGGTGCTGATGCTGGGGATGCGAAGCCAGCTCTGCAGGTCCGCGAGCAGCCGGGAGCGCTCGCGGTCGACGAAGGCGGTAAGGTCGCTCATGGGAGACAACCTACCTCCTCCCCGGCAGGGGTCGCCAGTCGCTCTAGCCGAACCTTTTTCGAGGGGTATCTTCTCCCTCGTATGCGGCTCACGTCCTCATTCGCGGTGTTCCGTTACGATCCTCACGAGAAGGATCTGGCCAAGGCGCGCTGGTACGGCCGCGAGGGCCGGCTCGACGCGGCCGAGGAGGAATACCGCGGCGCGCTGGGCCGCAATCCCGACCTCATGGCCGGGTGGCTGGAACTCTTCGAGCTGCTCCGTCGCAGCGGCCGCCACCTCGACGCGCTGACGATGGCGGCGGAAGCGGCCGAGCACTTCGGGCCCGACGCCGCGATGCCGCTCGCCCTGCGCGGCGCCGCCCTGGCCGAGCTGGGCCAGACCCGGGAAGCGGTGAAGTCGCTGGAGCGGGCGCTCGAGAACGACGGCAACCTCGCGCTCGCCTGGCACGAGCTGGCCTACGCCGCCTACCGGACCGGGGAGTACTCGCGCGCGCTGCTCGCGCTCGACCGCGCCTTCGCCCTCGAGCCGCACACCGACACCCTCATGCTCCGCGGCAGGATCCTGCGCGACGCGGGCCAGTACGACGCCGCCGAGGTGGCGTTCGAGGGGGCCGGCCAATCGGCCGAGCACGAGATCCCGCGCCGCGACGCGGAGCGCGAGGTGGCGGCGACCCGCCGCGCCGCCGCGCTCGGGGGCAAGCGCGCCAGCGACTTCACGCCGCGCGAGCGCGCCTTCGCGGAGCTGGGGTGCCTCCTCCTCGACGACGGGGCGCCCGACGTCGCGCCCGGGGCCGACGACGACGGCTCCCCGCTGCTGGCCCGCTGCCTCGCGTCGCTCGCGCCGCTGGTGCGCGCCCTCGGCTGGCGGCCCGCCGCCGTGGCCGGCGCCCAGGCCGAGGACGCCCAGCTCGCCGACACCGTCGCCCGCGCCCTCGGCACCCACGCCCAGCGGCCCGCCGTGCTCGATCCCGCCGACCGCCCGCTCATCGTCACCGCCTACAACCACGGCGGCGAGGAGTGGTCCAAGCAGCTCGCCCGCCTGGTGCGGTGGAAGAGCGGCGCCAGCTTCGCCCTGGTGCAGGCGCCCGGCGTCATCGAGATGGCGGACGTGGTGGGCACCCTGCGGCGCCTGGGCGACGCGACGTCGGTCTACGCGGCGACCGGCCGCGCCTTCGCCCGGACGCCGCCGCCGCCCTTCGACATCGGCGAGGCCGTGCTGCTCGCCGGGAAAGCGTCCGCCCTCTGGCGGCAGCGGACCGGCGAACGACCCTGAGCCACCGAGGCTGTCATGCCTGACGCTCCGCCCTCCTCCGACGCGCGTAGCGCCCGGCCGCAGTTCGACGCCGCCGCCGACCTGATCGGACTCAGCGACCACCTGCGCGACATCCTCGATCGCCCCTTCCGCGAGATCACCGTCCAGGTGCCGCTCAAGATGGACGACGGGCACACCCAGGTCTTCACCGGCTACCGCATCCAGCACAACGGCGCCCGCGGGCCCACCAAGGGCGGGATCCGCTATCACCAGCACGCCGACCACGACGAGGTCCTCGGCCTGGCGCGCCTGATGACGTGGAAGACGGCGCTCACCGACATCCCTTTTGGTGGCGCCAAGGGCGGCATCACCGTGGACCCGCGGCCCCTGTCTTCGGGCGAGCTGGAGCGGATGACCCGCACCTTCACCTCGCGCATCGCCCTGTGCCTGGGCCCCTACCGCGACGTGCCCGCGCCTGACGTCAACACCAACGCGCAGACCATGGCGTGGATCTTCGACGAATACTCGCGCGGCCGCGGCTACACCCCGGCCGCCGTCACCGGCAAGCCGATCGCGTTAGGTGGCTCGCTGGGGCGGGACGAGGCCACGGGACGGGGCGTGGTCTTCGTGATGCGCGAGTTCGCCCGGGACCTGAAACTCCCGCTCAAGGGCGCGCGCGTCGTCGTCCAGGGGTTCGGCAACGTGGGCGGGCACCTCGCCCGCATCCTCCACGCGGAAGACGGGGCCAGGCTCGTGGGCGTGAGCGACGTGGACGGCGCGGTGATGAACGCGCAGGGGCTCGACATCCCCCGGCTCCTCCAGCACACCGCCGCGCGCCAGCCGGTGAACACGTTCGCGGGTGGCACCGCCATCTCCAACGAAGACCTCCTCCGCCTCTCCTGCGACTACCTGTGCCCCGCCGCCCTCGGCGACGCCATCACCGACAGGAACGCGGCGCACCTCGCCTGCAAGGTCGTGGTGGAAGGCGCCAACGCGCCCACCACCGCGGCCGCCGACGTCATCCTCGAAGGGCGCGGTATCCCGGTCGTCCCCGACTTCCTGGCCAACGCCGGCGGCGTGGTGGTGAGCTACTTCGAGTGGACCCAGAACCTGCAGCAGCACCGCTGGGAGCTGGAGGTCGTGCAGAGCGAGCTGTTGAAGAAGATGGTGGCGGCCTACGCCGCCGTGCGTGATACCGCGCGCGACCGGAAGGTCTCGCTCAGGACCGCCGCCTACGCGATCGCTATCGCGCGCGTCGCCGAGGCGGAGAAGCTGCGGGGGAGCTAGCCGCCGCCCGCGCCAGGTCCGCCAGCGCGCTCCACGGATCGCCGCCGCCCGTCACCCGCCGACGGACGGCGGCGATCGTCGCGCGGAGGTCCCCGTGACCGGCGGTGAACGCCGCCTCGAACTGCTCGAGCCGCGTCAAGTAGATCCGTTGCGCGATCACCACCGCGTTGTTCACCGGGCGCTCCGCGAGCCTGCGGCCGTCGATCGTCTCCAGGGTCCGCCCCACCGGCCCCGCCAGGTCCGCGAGCGCGTGACGGAAGATCCGCTGCCGCCCGTCCTTCAAGGCCGGTCCGGCGAGGCCCGGCGCGTAGAGCCGCTCCAGAGAGTCGGCCAGCCCCTCGTAGTAGCGTCCGAGCCGCATCTCGTCGCGCCAGCGGGCCGCGGCCCGCGCAGCGCGGGCGGTATCGCCGCGGCTCCGGAAGAACGCCTCCGCCCCGCGGTACCCGACGAAGTTGGCAAACGACTCGTTGAAGTCCACGTGGCCGGGAATGAAGATCGTGTTGTGCAGGATCTCGTGGATCACCGTCCCCGCGAGCTCGACCGGGTCGTCGCGCAGGGAGGTGGACAGCAGCGGATCGTTGAACCACCCCAGGGTCGAGAACGCGCTCGAGGGACGGATGTAGGTGTCCATCCCCGCCTGCTCCATCCGCCGCGCCTCGCGGAACGCCTGCGCAAAGTCGAAGAAGCCCTTGTACGGCACCTCGCCCACCACCGGGTAGCGCCAGAGCTTCTGCGCCAGCCGGTCGTACCGGCTCGCCGAGAGGACGAGGACCAGCGTGTCGTGCCTGACGCGCGCGAAGGTGGTGAAGGTCTTGCCGGCGCTGAGGCCCAGCGAATCGGCGGCGAACTGCCGCGCCGCGAGCACCAGCGCGAGCTTCTCCCGGGTCGCCGCGTCGGTCGCGGGGTCGGCGGCCACCGCGGCGATCGGATGACGCGCGAGCAGGATGCGCGCCTCCTCGTACCCGGCGCGGGCCACGTACCGCGCCTCGGGGAAGGCGATCCACACGCCGCACGCGCCCAGCACCGCGGTGAGGACGAGCGCGAGGGCGAGGCGGCGCAGCAGCCGCCGCCGCCCGTGGCGGGGCACGGCTAGCGCACCACCCGGATGCCGATGCGGTGCGAGGGCAGCCCGGTGACGTCGTAGCCCTGGACCGCGTAGTCGAGGCGCAGGGCGTGGAAGATGAGGCCGCCGCCGTACGTGAGGCCCGACCGGTCCGACGCCGCGCGCCCGGCCGCGAGGCCGGCCCGCCCCACCACGCCCACGTTGCGCGACACCACCCCGCCCTCCACGCCGAGCGCCCAGTACGCGTCGCCCCCCGGCGGCCGCACCCAGTCGGTGGTCGCCATGAGGCGGGACACGCCTAACGGATCGATGAAGTTGAGCGTGAAGCCGACCCGCACGGTCTGGGGGAGCGGGGTGCGCGCCCCGTCGCTGGACCTGACGTCGCCGCCGATGTTCTGCACCACCACCCCGAGCGCGGCGATGTCGAACAGGGCCGCCGCGATGCCCAGGTCGGCGCCCACCCCGTGCGCCGTCCAGTCGCCCGCCCCGCCGGTGCCCACGTGCTCGCGGAGGAACTTCACGTTCGCGCCCACCGACAGCATCCCGCGGCGGTACGCGATCGACCCTACCGCGAGCGCGTGATAGGCGGTGATGAGCCCGCCCGTCGTCATGCCGCGGTCGCCACCGAAGGCGGGATCCGGCACCACCACGCTGTCGCCGCCGAGGTCGAGGTACGCGATCCCGAGCCCGAGGTCGAGCCGGCCCATCCGCACCGCCGCCGCGCCGGTCGTGTAGGTGGCGCCGAAGAGCCCGCGCTCCTGGCTGATCCCCGCCGCCAGCCGGTGGATCGGCGCGAGGCCCGCGGGGTTCATGAAGACGCTCCCCTCGTCGCCCACCACCGACGCGTACGCGCCGCCCAGCGCCAGCGCGCGCGCGGTGGCCGGGACCTCGAGCAGGATCCCCGCGGTCGTCCCGATCCCCTGCGCGGCGAGCGGGCACGGGAAGGCCGCCGGCAGGGCGGCAGATGTCAGCAGGAACAGGGTGGCGGCGCGGCTCATCACGCCTCGAATGTCGGGGCGCGCGCGCCGGCGGGCAAGGCGCGCGGCGCGGCCGCTTTCAGCGGATGCGCACGATCGCGAGCTGGGCGCCCGCGGTGGCGGCGAACGCCCCGCCGGCGGCCGTGCGGAAGGTCAGCGCGAACCCGGCGGCGGAGGCGGCCTGCGTGATCAGCACGTAGGTGCCGGACCCGGAGTTCATCGGTCCCGTCTGGGTGAACGCGGCGTTGGTCTGCGCCAGCGGCAGCAGCGGGTACGGCAGCGGGAAGTCGATCGCGTCGCTCGCGTTCAGGTTCGCGAACGTGGTGCGGAACCGCCACGTGTCGTACGTGAGTGGCGCCGGCGGCGTGAAGCCCGAAAGGTCCGTCACGTACACGGCCAGGGCCCACCGCCCGAGCAGCGTCGCGAATGGGGTCCCCGTCACCGCCACCACGTTCGCCGCACCGGTGCTCGCGGTCGCGTCGAGCTGCTTCAGGATCCCCGAACCGAAGCGGTCCGTCAGGTAGCGCAGGAACAGCCACTCCCCGCCGCGCTCCTCGAGGGTCCCGGTCGACGACTCGGTCACCATCGTGTGCGCGTTCGGGCTCCGGAGGTAGAGGAACGCGTCGTAGAGATTGCCGATCAGGAAGTTGTTCGCCGTCGTGGTCTGCCCGAGGCTGTCGTAGTGCAGCCCGGCCAGCTCCTCGGCGGTGTGCGACATCGCTTCGTTGAGCCACAGCACCTCGGTGTCCCCGCTCCGCACCAGCGCGTGCTGGTTGAACGAGATCATGTGCTGGAACTCGTGGATGAACGTGGACGGGAGCAGCCGCTTCACCGTGTTCACGCTGTACGCGCAGCGGGTGGCCGGCGGGGTGGGCTCCGGCACCAGCCCGTAGAAGACCTCGCCGTTGTTGTACTGCGCGCGCGTCGTCGGGAAGATGTCGGCACCCAGGAAGAACCCGACGATGAACGACGTCGTGCAGTCCGGCTTCAGCACCAGGTTGTTCACCGTCTTGGTGAGCAGCACGATCACCACGCCGTTGGCGTCCACGTCCGACTCGGACCCGAACGCGTTGACGTCGATCGGATAGAGGTCGTTGTCGAACTGGGCGCCGATCTGCGCGATGTCGCCGGCGCTGAGCCCGCCCGCGGGGGCGCTGTCGTCCACGAAGATCGCCGCGTGCGCGCCCACGTAGCTCGCGGTGGCCGGCACGTTCTTGAAGGTGGCGCAGCCGGTGGCATCGAGCGTGGCGCACACCTTGAAGGTCCGCTTGTCCCCCACCTGTGGCGGGGGCGCCGGCACGGGGGGCGCCGCCGCCACCCGCGCGCCCGAGGCCCGGGCCTGCCGCACCAGGTCGGCGTCCCAGCTCCGGAGCGCCGCGTGGAACCGGGCGCCGGGGTCCAGGGGCCGGAACACCCGGTCCGCCGCCGCGGCCGCCGCGCCGCTGTCCGTCGCGCCACCAAAAGCGAAGTTCGCGGTGACGTCGGGCGTGCCCGTCGCGAACTGGCCCACGACCAGATACTGCGCGCCCTGCGCGCCGGCGGCGGGGAATCGCACCCTCCCGCTCACCTGCGTGCCGGAGAGCAGCGTGAAGTCCGCCGCCGCGAGCGCGACATCCGCGGTCACCTGCAGCGGTGGCTGCGTCACGTCGCGATGGCCACCACAGGCCGCCGACACCGTCAGCACCGCACCCGCCACCAGACGCCGCCAACCGCTTGCCACGCTCACTCGACTCACGCGAAACCTCCTGGGTATCGACTACGGTCGCGGGGCCGCGGTAACGTGTCAAGGTCGCGCGTCACATTGTTTTGACACCTTCCGGCCGCGCCGCTAGCTTGCCCGGGAGATGTCCTTCGTCCACCTCCATACCCATTCCGAATACTCGCTGCTCGACGGCGCCAACCGCATCTCCGACCTGGTGGCGCGCGTCAAGGAGCTCGGGATGGACAGCCTCGCGCTCACCGACCACGGCAACCTCTTCGGGGCCTGGACCTTCCACGAGCAGGCGCGCGCCGCCGGCATCAGGCCCATCCTCGGCTTCGAGGCGTACGTGGCGTTCGGCTCGCGGCACCTGCGCGAGAAGCTCCCCGATGCCCCGGGCAACTACAGCCACCTCGTCCTGCTGGCGCGGGACCGCGAAGGCTACCGGAATCTCGTCCGCCTCACCTCCATCGCGTTCGTCGAAGGCTACTACCGCCGGCCGAGGATCGATCGCGAGACGCTCGAGAAGCACGCGGGCGGCCTCGTCTGCCTCTCCGCCTGCCTCACCGGCGAGGTCGCCCTGTGGCTGCGCCAGGGACAGGTCGACAAGGCGAAGGAGTCGGCGACGTGGCACGCGCGGCTCTTCGGCGAGGGCAACTACTGGCTCGAGGTCCAGAACCACGGCATCGCCGAAGAAGCCCTCGTCCAGGAGGGCGTGTTCCGCCTGGCCGACGAGCTGGGCCTCGGCGTGGTCGCCACCAACGACGCGCACTACCTCCGGCGCGAGGATGCCCCCGCCCACGACGTGCTCCTCGCCATCGGCACCGGCAAGGACCTGAACGACCCCAAGCGGTTCCGGTTCGAGGGCACCGAGAGCTACGTGAAGTCGGAAGAAGAAATGCGCCGCGCCTTTCCCGCGCGCGACGACCTCTTCACCAACACGCAGACGATCGCCGACCGCTGCGAGTTCGACTTCGAGAAGCGCTTCTTCCTTCCCGAGTTCCCGCTCCCCAAGGGGACGTCGAGCGCCGACGAGCTGGTGGTGCGCCTCGCCACGGAGGGCGCGCACCGCCGCTACGGCTCCCCGCTCCCCGCTCCCGTGAAGGAACGGCTCGACTACGAGCTGGGCGTCATCACCAAGGTCGGCTACTCCGGCTACTTCCTCATCGTCGCCGACTTCATCCGCGAGGCGCGCTCCCGCGGCATCCCGGTCGGGCCGGGCCGCGGCTCCGCGGCGGGCTCGCTGGTCTCCTACGCCCTCGGCATCACCAACGTGGACCCGCTCGTCTTCGATCTCCTCTTCGAGCGCTTCCTCAATCCCGAGCGCATCTCGCCGCCCGATATCGACGTGGACTTCTGCGAGGAGCGCCGCGGCGAGATCATCGAGTACGTGCGCGAGCGGTACGGCCGCCAGTCGGTCGGGCAGATCGTCACCTTCGGCACGATGAAGGCGCGCGCCGCCGTCAAGGACGTGGCCCGCGTCCTCGGCATCCCGCCCGGCGAAGCAGACCGGATCACCAAGCTGATCCCGTTCAACCCCGGCCAGCCACCCGTCACGCTGCCCGAGGCGGTGGCGCAGGTGGGCGAGCTCCGCGAGCTGGTGCGGCAGAACCCGACCTACCAGAAGATGGTCGAGTACGCCAGCGCCATCGAGGGGATGTCGCGGCACATCTCGGTGCATGCGGCCGGCATCGTCATCGCGCCGGGACCGCTCACCGACTACGTGCCGGTCTGCACGATGCCGGGCAAGGGGACCGGCGCCGGCGCCGCCGACGACGCCATCATCACCCAGTACGACATGGTCGGGCTCGAGAAGATCGGCATGCTGAAGATGGACTTCCTCGGCCTGACGACTCTGACCGTGCTCGACCGCGCCGTGAAGACGATCCGCGAGCGCCACGGCGTCACCGTGGACCTCGACACCCTGCCCCTCGACGACCCCGCGACCTTCCTGCTCCTG
>JBGPHD010000067.1:0-14887 GCA_041484135.1 Gemmatimonadota bacterium | reverse complement strand
GGTCGGGGTCCGCGGTGGCCTGCGTCCGTTCCGCGGTTATCTTCTTCGACATGATGCGACGTGCTTTTCCACTCGCGGCGCTGCTGGCGTTCGCCCCGCGCGCGGGCGCGCAACAGCCTCCGACTCCGCCGCCGGCCCCCGCCAACCTCGACTTCGAGGCCGGGGCGTTGCCTTCCGGCGCTCCGGCCGGCTGGTCGTGGCGCCCCCAGAACGGCTACAGCCTCATCGTGACCGACTCCGGCGCGCTCCAGGGCCGCTGGGCCGCGTTGCTGGCCCGCGCTCCGGACGCTGGGCCCGCCGGTGCGTTCGGAACCATGACGCAGGGCATCGCCGCCGACCGGTTCCGCGGTCAGCGAGTGCGCTGGCGCGCGTACGTGCGGGTGGACCTTGAGCCGCCGGCGTGGGCCGGACTGTGGGTGCGGGTGGACCGACCCCAGCGGATGCAGGGGTTCTTCGACAACATGCAGGACCGATCCATTACGGGCCGCGACTGGCAGGCCTACCAGATCACGGGCGAGGTCGCCGACGATGCCGACTTCATCTACTTCGGGGTCCTGTTGTCCGGTGACGGTAAGGTGTGGGTGGACAGCGCGTCGCTCGAGGTGCTGCCACCGCTGAACGCGAGCACGTCGCCGCTCTCCAGCGAGGCACGATCGTACCTCGCAGCGGCGCTCGACATCATGCAGCAGAACTCTGTGAACCGGGACGGGCTCGACTGGCCGGCGCTGCGCGCCCGGGCCGTGAACCGCGCCGCCGGCGCGCAGCGGCCCGCCGACACGTACCCGGCCATCCGCGCCGCGCTTGCCGAGCTGGGTGACCATCACAGCTTCCTCATGACGCCGCGGGCCGCCCAGGCGAACCGCAGCGGGGGCGCGACCTACCAGGATGCCAGCGCCCGGCTGCTGGATGGCGGGATCGGTTACGTGCCCGTCCCGACGTATGGCGGAAGCGAGCCGGAGGCGATGCGGCGCTTCGCCCGGGCGATGCAGGACGCCATCAGTCACCTCGATGCTCAGGGGGTGTGTGGCTGGGTGGTGGATCTGCGCGGCAACCGCGGCGGCAACATGTGGCCGATGCTGGCCGGGATCGGGCCGGTGCTCGGCGAGGGCTGGGTCGGTGCTTGGGTCTCACCCGGCGACCATCGAGCCAGGTGGGGCTATCGCGACGGTGCGTCGGTGGGGGAATCCGGTGAGGTCGTGCGGGTGCCCGGCACTGCGTACCGGCTGCGCCGGCCCGACGCGCCGGTCGCCGTCCTGACCGACAGCCTGACCGCCAGCTCGGGAGAGATCATCGTGGTCAGCTTTCGCGGGCGTCCGGACACTCGTTCCTTCGGCCAACCGACCACGGGCGTTTCCACGGCGAATCAGACGTATGCCCTCCCGGACAGCGCCCAGATCTTCCTGACGGTGGCGCGGGACGCCGACCGCAGCGGCGTGCGGTACGGCGAGCGGGTGGAGCCTGACGAGCGCGTGGTCGCCGAGCCGGGCCGGGACGCACCGCTCGAGACGGCCACCCGGTGGCTGCGGGCCACGCCCGCGTGCCGCCGCTAGCCGCCGGCGCTCGACCCGACCCACGCCCTACCCGGGACCGACGGCGTTCTACTCCGCGGCCGGCCCGAGCTTCCTGAGATAGCGCTCCGGCGTGTTCAGGAATGACCGCGTGAGCGCCACGTGCGGCAGGTCGTCGTACGCGACCGGCGCCACCGGCGTCGCGTCGAAGCTGTAGATCTTCGCCCCTGGGAACGCCAGCAGGATCGGCGAGTGCGTCGCGATCACGAACTGCGCGTCCCGCTCCACCATGTCCATCAGCATCGCCAGCAGGCCCAGCTGGCTCTGCGGCGAGAGCGCCGCCTCTGGCTCGTCCATCAGGTAGAGGCCGCCCGGCACGAACCGCGACTGGAAGAGCCTGAGGAAGCTCTCGCCATGCGAGTTGGCGTCGAGGTCCACGCCGTACCGGCGCGTCATCTCGGCCAGCGAGGTGCGCGCCGGCATCTGCGCCAGGCCCAGCGCCATCGACGACCGGGCCCGGGCACGGTACTCCGCCTCGATCTCCACGATACGCGCCTCCAGCTCGGCGCGCTCCCGGCTCAGGCGCTTCACGAACCCGAAGAAATCCTCGGCCCGAAGGAAGAACCCGCGCGAGGTCCGGCGCGACCACGACAGGCGCAGCGTCCGCGCGAACGCGCGCTGGGCGCCCAGCGTCCCGTCGCGCGCGAGGTCGTCGGCGCCGACCGCCGGCAAGCCCACGGCCAGCGCGAGCGCCTCGATCAGCGTGCTCTTGCCTGACCCGTTCTCGCCTACGAAGCACGTCACGGCGGCGCCCAGCTCGAGCGCTTCCAGCGTGCGGATCGCCGGGACGGTGTAGGGGAACGCACTCGCGGCGTCGGAACCGGGCTTGCGGGCGATGGACTCGAGGAAGGGCATGGGCGACAAGTTAGGGCCCGGCCGCGCTTGACGGAACGCCTGAGGTTCGGTATTTATTCGGGTACGTCCCATACCATCTATTGCCTATTGCCCATTGCCTCTGTTTCCCCGTGACAGGGGCAATAGGCAATAGGCAATAGGCAATAGGCATTGAACCGGAGGATCCATCGCCATGCCCCAAGCCACCGCCCGCCGCGTCCGCCGCACCGCCGCCCCCAAGGACGAGCTCATGACTATCCCCGGCGTCGGCCCGAGCATCGCGCAGGACCTGCGCGACCTCAAGGTCAACCGGGTCGCGGACCTGGTGGGGAAGGACCCCGAAGTGCTCTACGACCGCCTCTGCCTCCAGCGCGGCGTCCACCAGGATCGCTGCCTCCTCTACGTGTTCCGCTGCGCGGTCTACTTCGCGAGCACGCCTCGGCCTAACGCCGAGAAGCTCAAGTGGTGGAACTGGAAGGACTGACCGCTCGACCGGCGCGCCGGGTCGGCACCCCTTCCCGTCAGGGAGTCGCGCGTACTAATTACCTCGACCCGCCGTTCCGGAGGTCCCATGCGCAGGATCCACTCCGCCCGCACCGCTCACGCGTTCGCGTTCTCCGCGCTGCTGGCGCTGAGCGTCGCCGCCCCTCTCGAGGCGCAGATCGGCCGGCTGCGCCGCGCGGCGGCCGGCGCCGCGGAGGCGATCGATCCCCGGCGGCTCCTGGAAAGCCCGCCGCCCATCACGACCCGCCTGCCCGACGCCGTCTGGGGCGTGGATTCGCTCGACGGCCACAACCCCGATCCGTCCATGTTCGCGCCGATGCACTCGCTCCAGCGGGGCCCGCACGGCGGGTTCATCCTGCGGGTGGGGCACTTCGCGATGCAGGATCAGAGCTACTGTCTCCACGCGGGGACTCACGGGCCGGGCGCTGGAGACGGTTACCTCTACGCGCCGCCCCGCGGGTCTGCCGAGGACCAGGTGGAGAGCGTGGTGCGGAACTCGGACCAGCATCCCGAGATCCCACAGCACGACGTCCAGCTTCTGCTATGGGCGATCGTCGCGCGTGCCAAGTTCGAGGAGCTGCAGCCCAACCTGAAGGCCGCCGCCGTGCTGCTCCTCTCGCCGCAGCAGATCGCCACCCTGAATCGCAGCGCACTCGAGCTCGCCGGTCCGGTGCTCGAGCGGGCGATGGCCTCGCTCCCCGAGCCCGCGCAGCAGCTGATGCGCGCCGAGGGGCAGCTGCGCGGCATGCTGACGAGCACGACCGCCAGCTTCGACGACATGGAGCGGGTGGCGGTGCTCGCGGGCATGGCGCCGCGCGGCGAAGGGAGCCGGGACATACCGCGTGGGCGCTGGTCGCGGCACCCCGACGGCTACTACGTGCGCTACCTGCCGAGCGGCTACAGCTCGACCCGGCTGGAGATCTGGGTGCCGGAGGGGAGTCCCGCCGTGGGGCGGGAGTTCGATCCCTCGACGCACATCGCGGTGCCGGGCAACACGGCGCGGCAGCGGCTCATCCAGTCGGCGCGCCTCCGCGCGAGCTGAAGGGCCTAACGGACGGTCAGCTCGCCGCGGAGCCGGATGTCCTGCGACGAAGCGCCCACCATCACGCGGAACGTCCCCGGCTCCACCACCCAGTGCCGGTCGCGATCCAGCATGCGCAGGTGCTCCGTCGAAAGCGGGAACGTCAGCTCGGTCTCCTCGCCGGGCGCGAGGTGCACGCGGCGGAACCCCTCGAGCTGCATAACGGGACGCGCCACCGAGGCGAGCACGTCCCTGATGTAGAGCTGGACGACCTCGTCGCCGGCGCGTGAGCCGGTGTTCCTCACCCGGCACCGCACCAGCGCGGTCCCGTGAGGACCCATCACCAGAGGCTCGATCGCGAGCGCTGAGTATTCGAAGGTCGTGTAGCTCAGCCCGAAGCCGAACGGGAAGAGCGGGTGGCCGGTGAGATCGAGATAGTCGTCGCCGCGGCCGGTGGGCAGATGATCGTAGACGAGCGGCAGCTGTCCTTCGGCGACCGGGAACGTGATCGGTAGCCGGCCGCCGGGATCGGCGTCGCCGAAGAGGACCTCCGCCACCGCGTGGCCGCCCTCCTCGCCCGGATACCACACATCGAGCACGGCGTCCACCCGGTCGAGCCATGGCCCCATCGTGATGGCGCTCCCCCCGACGAGGACCACGACCAACGGCTTGCCCGTGACCGCGACCTCCTGGATCAGCTGCTCCTGGTATCCCGGCAGCCTCAAGGACGCGCGGTCCCGGAACTCGCCCTCCTCGATCCCCGCGACGATCACCGCCACGTCACTCTGCCTGACGATGCTCACGGCGCTGTCGATAGCGGGACGGTGATCGTCCACGATGCCGGCATCCCAGACCAGCTTCACGTGCGCGTTGCCGGTGCTCTCGAAGAACTCCAGCCGGATGTCGACCGACCGTCCTGGCTCGAGCGACACGTCGGCGAGAAGCCGGCGCACCGTCTGCTTCCGCCAGTTGTCGAGGAGGAGCCGGCCGTCCACGTACAGGCGATACCCGTCGTTCCCCTCCACGCCGAGCCGGCGCACGCCGCCCTCCGGCACCGTCATTCGGCCGGTCCACCGCACCGAGTACCAGTCGAACGGGATCCCTCGGCCCGGGGAGTTCAGCGTCCAGCCGAAGTCCACTCTGGGGTCGGTGCGGACGATGCGCGGCGTTCCCTCGAGCCGGATGTTGTCGAAGTACTCACCGCGGAGCCCCGGTACCGCGCGGCCTCCCGAATCCCACGTCAGTTGCGCGGTCGGGATCACCGCTACCTCGTTTGCCGTCCGTCCGGGGCCGGGCGCGTACCTGACATGGACCGTTAGGCCGAGCTTCTCGCGGATGCCGTCGAGGATCGAGACCCGCCGAGTGCCGGGGCCGCTGTAGCCGCCCAGCCGCGCCTCGATGGCGTCGGTCCCGATCACGGCGACGGACCCGATGGTCCGGCTGAGAGGCAAACGGCCATGCTCGTTCCTGAGCAGCACGATCCCCTCACGCGCGGCTTCGAGCGCCAGCGCGCGATGCGCGGCGTTGCCGTTCCACCAGGCCGCGCTGTCCGGGTCCACGTACGGATGCTCGAAGAGTCCCAGCGCGAACTTCACCCGCAGCACCCGGGCGACCGCGGAGTCGATCTGGGCGGGCGGGATCAGGCCGCGCCGGAACGCGTCCCAGTACGGGCGATGCTGTTCCCACGAAGACTGGAAGACCACGTCCAGGCCCGCCGCGAACGCATGCTGCGCCGCCACGGGCGTGTTGGGCTCGGTCATGTGGAGCACGGTCGCGCCGCCGGTGGCCGCGGCGTCGGAGATCACGACGCCGCGGAATCCCCACTCCCGCCTCAGCACATCGGTCAGGAGCCAGCGGTTCTGCGTCGCGGGAACGCCGTCCACCGAGTTGTACGCCGTCATGACCGACCGCGCGTGGGCCTGCCTGACGGCGCTCTCGAACGGCGGGAAGAAGGTCTCGGCGAGGCGGCGCAGGCTGATCTCGATGGGATAGCTGTCGCGCCCGCCCTCCCCGACGTTGGCCACGAAGTGCTTCGGTGTGGCGACGATCCCGGCCTGCTCGAAGGCGCCGATGAACGCGCGCCCCATCGCCGAGACGAGCCATGGATCCTCGCCGTAGGTCTCCTCGACGCGGCCCCAGCGCACGTCGCTCGCGATGTTGATCACCGGCGAGAGGACTTGGCGCACGCCGCGGCTTCCCGTCTCCCGCGCGACGGCCGCGGCGACCCGCTCCACCAGGGCGGTGTCCCAGGTCGCCGCGAGGGCGATGGCCTGCGGGAAGACGGTTGCTCCTTCGCGCACGAAGCCGTGCACGGCCTCTTCGAACGGGATGATCGGGATGCCTAACCGCGTGTGTTCGACGAAGTATCGCTGGATGGCGTTGATCCGCTCGGCGTGGGCGCGGGCCGCGCCGGCGCCGGTGTCCGCCGCCGCGGGCACGATCTGGAGCCCGAAGACGCCGTGGGACCAGTCGTGCGAGGGGTCGTCGAGGTCGCCCGGGACCATGAAGAGCTGCCAGAACTTCTCTTCGAGACTCATGCGGCTCAGCAGGTCGCGGACCCGCGCCTCCACCGGGCGGCGGGGATCTCGATAGGGGAACGGGGCCCCCGCCTGCGGCACCGCCGTTCGTGGCACGGCGAAGAGCGCGAGCGCCACCAGCACGCGAGTCGTGATCCGCGTGAGGCGTCCCGACTGAACGGTGACCGTGGGCATGGGCGCCCAATCTACAGGCCGGGTGGTCCTCGCGGCCATCGACGGCCCGCCTTGACCACCGGCGCCGCTCCGCGCTAACGTCGCGAGGTCACCTCACACGGGGACTGGTCTCATGGCGACCCGCACGCGCAAGCCGGCGGCGCAAGGCAACACCAGGCGCAGCACCAAAGGCGGCACCAAGGACTTCGGCGCCGCCATGGCCGGGTTCGAGAAGATCCTGACCCCATACGGGAGGACGCTCAAGCTGTCGATATGGGCATCCAATGGACTCATGGTGTCCGGCACGCCGACCAAGAAGTACCCGGGCGGCATGATGTTCGCGGCGGCCCGGCCGATGAAGAACTACGTGAGCTACCACCTGATGCCGATCTACATGAACCCGGAGCTGCAGGCCCGCATCTCACCCGAGCTGAAGGTCCGGATGCAGGGCAAGGCCTGCTTCAACTTCACCGCGCCCGACCCGGCACTCTTCAAGGAGCTGGCAGACCTCACCCGCCGGGGCTACGACGGATTCCGCAAGATGGGCTACGTGCCGTAGGCGGCTTACTCCTGCCGCAGCGTCACGATCGGATCGGTGCGCGTCGCGCGCCGGGCCGGCACCCAGGACGCGGCGAGGGTCACCGCCGCGAGCACCGCCACCACCGCGCCGAACGTCAGCGGATCCAGCGGGCCGACCTCGAAGAGCAGATTCCTCAGGAAGCGCGTCAGCGCCGCCGCGCCGGCGACGCCGAGCAGCGTGCCGATGCCGGCGAGCACCAGGCCGCGACGCATCACCTGCCAGCGGACGGTGCCGGGTGAAGCGCCCAGCGCGAGGCGGATGCCGAACTCGCGCCCCCGTGCCGTGACGTTCAGCGACATCACCCCGTAGATGCCGATCGCGGCGAGCAGCAGGGCGGTCGCCGCGAGGCCCGCGAGCAGGATGTCCGTGAAGCGCCGCGTGCCGAGCGATTGCCCCAGCGCGTTCTCCATCGTCGTCGCGTCGTAGACCGGCACGTTCGGATCCAGGGCCGACACGATGCGCCGCAGGGGAGGGATCAGGGACGTCGGGTCGGCGCGCGCGCGGAGGACCGCATACATGGACCACTGCGGGCGCTGGGCATACGGCAGGTAGATCTGGGGCGACGGACGGGCGTCGAGACCGGCGTGCTTCACCGTCGCGGCGACGCCCACCACCGTGCGCCACGGAACGGACGGATCCTGGCTGTCACGTACCCGCTTGCCGATCGGGTCCAGGGAAGGCCAGTAGTGCCGTGCCATGGCCGCGTCCACGATCGCGACCGGTGGAGCGGCGGAATCGTCCGATGCCTCGAACGCACGGCCCAGGAGCAGCGGCGTCCCGATCGCGGCGAAGTAGCCCGGCGTGACGTTCCGGATGTCGGCGACGGGGACCGGCTCGCCGGCGCTCGGTTCGCGTCCTTCGACGACGAACTCGTTCTGCGGATTGCCACGCGCGAGCGGCGCCTGTTGAGTGAGGCCCGCGGCGGCCACTCCCGGCATGGCGTTGAGCTGCTCGAGCAGCTGCCCGTAGAACGCGATCATCTTCCCCGTGGTGTCGTATCGGCGGCCCGGCAGCGAGATCCGCGCGCGCACCACTCGCTCGACCCGGAACCCCGGGTCCACCGCCCGCAGGCGCTGGAAGCTCCGGAGCAGCAGCCCGGCGCCCACGAGGAGCAGCAGCGACACACTGAACTGGAACACGACGAACCCGTCGTTCCAGCGACGGTTGGTGACCGACGCGCTGCCACGGGCGCCGTCGCTCAAAACGTCCGTCAGATTCACGCGCGATCCGCGGAGCGCGGGCGCGGAGCCCACCAGGATGCCCGTGACCAGCGTGAGGCCGGTGGCGAAGAGCAGCACCGGCGTGTCGAGCCGCACCAGCTCGAGCCGGGGGAAGCCCGCCGGAGCGAGTCCACGCAGCACCGGCACCATCCAGGTGGCGAGGAGCAGGCCGGCGGTGCCGCCGAGTCCGGCCAGCAACAGGCTCTCCGTGAGGAGCTGCGCGCCGATCCTCCTGGTGCTGGCGCCGAGGCTGCAGCGCAACGCCATCTCGCGGGCGCGGCTGGTGGCGCGGGAGAGCAGCAGCGTGGCCACGTTCGCACACGCGATCAGCAGCACGAGGCCCACCGCGGAGAGGACCAGGAGCAGGGGTGTGCGGACGTCGCCGACGAGGTCCTCGCGCAGCAGCTTCGCCACGGCGCGCGAGTGCCCGGCATCGGCCCCGCTGAAGCGCTCGGGATGCCGCGCCTTGATGTCGTCCATGAGGGATGCGACCTCGCGTCCCGCTTCCTCCGTTGTGACACCGGTGCGCAGCCGCCCGACGGTGGAGAGATACCAGGGGTTGAAGCGGGTGAGGTCGATCTGGATCGTCCACCAGGCTTCGGAGTGGCTCGGGAAGTCGAAGCCGGGCGGCATGACCCCGGCGACGGTGACCGGCGATTCGCTGAGGGCGATGGTCCGGCCGATCACCGAAGAGTCGCCGCCGTAGCGCCGCTGCCAGAGCGCATAGCTGAGCATCGCCATCCGCGGAGCGCCCGGCGTTTCATTCGCGGCGAGGAATCCCTGGCCGAGGAGCGGCGGCACGCCGAGGACGGTGAAGAACTCGTGCGTGACGCCGGCGCCGGCGACGCGCTCGGGGTCGTCGGTCCCGGTGAGGATCACGTTCCCCGTGGTATAGGCCGCCATCGCCTCGAAGGCGCGGCTGTGCGTGCGATCGAAGTCGAACACGGCGTTCGGGAGGGCCACGACGGGCAAGCCCTTCTCCGGAGCCGTGAGCCAGAAGGTGGCGAGCCGGTCCGGATCGGCGAAGGGCAGGGGACGGAGCAGCACGCCCCGCACGGCGCTCGCGATCGCCGTGATGGCGCCGATCCCGAGCGCCAGCGTCAGCACGGCGAGGAGGGTGAAGCCGGGGTGCTTGCGCAAGGTGCGCGCGCCGAAGCGCACGTCCTGTGCGAGCCGCGCGGTGAGGCCGAGCATGCCACCGCTCCCCGGCTCGATGGGCTGCTCCGCCGGAGGCACCACGGCGCCGAGCTCGCGGGCCAGCGCGTCCGCGTCCACCTCCGCCAGCGCGGCGGCCCGGGCCTCCTCCGCGTCGCTCCCGCGCGCGAGCAGCTCGGCATAGCGCGCCTCGAGGTGCTGGGCCATCTCTTCGACGATCTCGTCCTCGCGCGCGGCATCGAGGCGCAGCGCGGCCAGGCGGCGGCGCAGCTCTCCGCGCCAGTCAGGCATATTCCACCCCCACGATCCCGCCGATCGCCTGGGCGAAGGTGCGCCAGTCACGTCGCTTGGTCTCCAGCACCCGGCGACCGTCGGCGGTGAGACGGTAGTAACGCCGGCGCCGCTGTCCCGCCTTCTCGACCCACCGGCCCCCGATCCAGCGGCGCCGCTCGAGCCGGTAGAGCAGGGGATAGAGCGAGGCGACGTGGAAACGGAGCACTCCGCCCGAGCGCGCCTCGATCAGTTTGCTGAGGTCATAGCCGTGGCGCGGCTCGTGCTCGAGGAGGGAGAGGATCAGCAGCTCGGCGCTGCCCTTCTGCCAGGCCCGGCCGGTCATTGTTGTCCCCATATATGGCGATGCCATATATAAGCGGCCGCGAGCGGGTCCCGTCAAGCGGCAGCCTGCAACGTGGCGCACCCTCGCGTCCGCGCTCGGGGTCATCTAACGTCAGGGCATGACCGACAAGATCGAGAGGTCCGACGCCGAGTGGCGTGCCCAACTCACGCCCGAACAGTTCCGGGTCGCCCGCCAGCACGGCACCGAGCGCGCCTTCAGCGGCGTCTACTGGGACTGCCACGACGCGGGCACCTACCGCTGCGTTTGCTGCGACGCGGAGTTGTTCGCTTCGGAGACCAAGTTCGACTCTGGCACCGGCTGGCCGAGCTTCTTCGCACCCGCCGTGCCCGCGAACGTCGAGGAGCAGACGGACGCGAGCTACGGCATGAAGCGCACCGAGGTGCATTGCGGGAGCTGCGGGGCGCACCTGGGCCACGTCTTCCCCGACGGCCCGCGGCCCACCGGCCTGCGCTACTGCATCAACTCGGCTTCGCTGAAGCTCGACCCCAAGGCGCCGGCGTGAGGCGCGGCCGACGGGCGTGTTCGATGTGCAACGTCACCGCAGTCTTGCGAGGAGCAATGCGAGTTCTTAACTTGGGTTCGCGGTCCAACTCCTGATGACCCCAAAGGAACACATGTCCGTGATGACCTACCAGCGTCGCACCATCCTCTTGCCGCTCTTCGTTGCGGCGAAGGGCGTGGTGCGCCTGTCCGCGTCGCCTGTTACCGGCGACGCTGACGCCACGACCCGAGGTCGAAGACCCTAGAAGTCACGGAGACCATGTCGTGATCCGGCCTTCTGGGTGCTTCGGCAGACCTGGAAGGCCGTTTTTCATGCCCGAACGCCTGGGGATCACGAACATGGATAGCTCGTTGCTCGACACGAATCGCGACATCATCGCCCGCTACACGGGCCAGCCATCGCGCCTGCCGGCCGAGTTGCGCCGGCGCATCGAACAGGCGATGGACGGCGACCCGGTGCAGCTCTACGCGCTGGTGGACCTCGACCACGCCCTCCGGCTCACCGAATCGTGGCTGGCCCTGGGCCCCCGGCACGTCGCGCTCGCGCGCCGCGTCCCCGATGACTGGTCGTGGGACGTGCGGACGTTCGAGCGGGCGCGCATCACCGTGGTGCACGAGGCGCCCGGCCTCTCCGCCAGCACGCTGACGCTGGTCGGGGCGCCGGGGGACCCGCCGCTCGCGGTGCTGCGCTTCACGCACCGCCAGCGGGGCGCGGTGGAGAACCTCCGGTTCGTGCTCGAGGAGGCGCTCGAAGGTCGCGCGCCCACCTCCGACGATCCGGACGCCCTCTACGCCGACGGCGTGGCGCGCCCGATCCGTGACGCGCAGGCGCTCGTCGCGGGCCGGGACACGGCGGTGCTGCGCCGGTTGCTGGGCTATCTCCGGCCGTACCGTGTTCCCCTCGCGTGGGGGATGGGCGCCGCGGTGGTGATCACCGGCGTGAGCCTCGTGCCGCCGTATCTCGCGGGCTACCTCATCGACCGCGTGATCCGTCCGGCGCAGACCGGTGCGGTGCCCGCCGCTCGCGCGACCGCCATCGCGTGGCTCGCGGTCTCGGCCATGGCGTTGGTCTACCTGGTCCGCCAGGGCGCGGCGGTGGTGCGGCTCCGGCTCCTCGCCGTCCTCGGCGAGTGGGTCGCGCGCGACCTCCGTGGCGAGCTGTACGAGCACTTGCAGCGGCTCAGCCTGGCGTTCTTCGCGCGCAAGCGGACGGGCGGGCTCATCACGCGCGTCTCGTCGGACACCGACCGGCTGTGGGACTTCCTGGCCTTCGGCGTGGTGGACGTGTCGCTGTCATTGGTGATGCTGGTCGGCCTCTCGGCGGTGCTGCTCACCCTGGACTGGCGGCTCGGCCTGGTGATGACGCTGCCGGTGCCGGTCTTCTGCTGGGCGATCTACCGCTACGGCGAGGCCCTGGCGCGGCTCTGCCTGCGCGCGTGGCGCAAGTGGTCGCGCGTGACGGACGTGCTCTCGGACACCATCCCGGGCGTGCGGGTGGTGAAGGCCTTCAACCAGGAGGCGCGCGAGGTCCGGCGCTTCGGGGAGCACAACGACGACGTGACGCGGGAGTTCAACCGGATCCACGGGCTCTGGACCACGTTCTGGCCGGTGCTGATGCTCGGGGTCCACGGCACCACGGTGGTGGTGTGGGCGTTCGCGGTGCCGAGGCTGTTAGGCAGCGGCGCGGCGCTCTCGGCGGGGACGTTCGTCTCGTTCCTGCTCTACACCACGATGTTCGTGGCGCCCATCGAGGTGATCGGGCAGGTGGCCCGCACGATGAACCGTGCCACCACGTCGGCGCACCGGGTCTTCGAGGTGCTCGACACCGAGCCCGACATCACCGACGTGGGCGATCCGGTGCGGCTCGAGCCGGTCAAGGGCCGCGTGACGTTCGAGAACGTGACCTTCGGCTACGACGGCGTCCGGCAGGTACTGAAGGGCGTGAACTTCGACGTCGCACCGGGCGAGCTGATCGGCCTGGTGGGGCCCTCGGGGGGCGGCAAGTCCACGCTCGTCTCCCTGATCGCCCGTTTCTACGACGTCACCGGCGGCCGGGTGCTGGTGGATGGCGTGGACGTGCGGGTCTTGGACAGTGGGCACTACCGCCGACAGATCGGCATGGTGCTCCAGGACCCGTACCTGTTCCACGGGACGGTGCTGGAGAACATCCGCTACGGCCTTCCCGAGGCCGGGCTCGCCGAGGTGGTCGCGGCGGCCAAGGCGGCGAACGCGCACGACTTCATCTGCAAGCTCCAGCACGGGTACGACACCGTGGTGGGCGAGCGGGGGCAGACGCTGTCGGGCGGGGAGCGGCAGCGGGTCTCGATCGCGCGGGCGGTGTTGCACGACCCGCAGATCCTCGTCCTCGACGAGGCGACGAGCAGCGTGGACACGGAGACGGAGCGGGAGATCCAGCAGGCGCTCGAGCGGCTCATCGCCGGGCGCACGGTGTTCGCCATCGCGCACCGGCTCTCGACGCTGCGGAAGGCGTCGCGGCTCTTCGTGATCGAGGACGGCTGCCTCACGGAGTGCGGGACCCATCACGAGTTGATGCAGCATCCGGACGGCACGTACCGGCGCCTGGTCGAGCTGCAGATGCAGCTCCAATGAGGAAGGAGGTCGCATGACGGAAGCACTGTTCGAACGGGAGCGCTCGCCTGGCGAGGGGGCGGGGGGCCCGCGGCACGCGGGGCTGGCGCTGGCGCGCCAGGCGGACGGGCGGCTCACGGCGCAGCGCGAGGGCCGGTCGCACGCGGTGTGGGTGCGTCCGGCGTTCCCCTGGACCGAGCCGGCGCGGTTCCTTTCGCTCCGGGACGAGGACGAGGAGGAGTTGGCGCTGATCGAGGACGCCGCCTCCCTCGATCCCGTCTCGCGCGTCGCGCTCGAGGAGGCGCTCGTGGTCGCCGGGTTCGTGCTGGAGGTGACCCGGGTCGTCGCGGTGGAGGAGGAGGTGGAGGTCCGGCACTGGACGGTGGAGACGCGCCAGGGGCCGCGGTCGTTCCAGACCCGGCTCGACGAATGGCCGCGCTCGCTGCCGCACGGCGGCCTGTTGATCCGCGACGTGGCGGGCGACCTCTATCACTTCCGGGATCCCGCCGCCCTGGACAGGGAGAGCCGGGCGCTGCTCTGGGTGTTCGTGGACTAGCGGCTGGCCTTCGGAAGGCCGGTCATCCATCATTGACCGCATGCCACCGATGACTTTCGTGGCGGCGCTGCTGGCATGGGGCGCCGCCGCCGGCCCCGCGCGCCGACCGGGCGCGGACTCGCTTGAGACCTTCCTCGGCCGCGGCGTCTCGCACGCGCTGGCCGAGCACCGCGCCCGCACCATCGGCGACGTACGTTATGCGCTGAGCCTCGACGTCACGGCGCTCGACAGCGCGACGGGCATGGTCGCGGTGCGGTTCACCCGCTCCGGCGCCGGCGACCTCGTGCTCGACTTCCGCGGCCGGCGCCTCCTCACCGCCGCCATCAACGGCCGCCCCCTGCCGCCGGGCATCGCGAACGGCGCGCATATCCTGGTCCCCGCGGCGATGCTCATTCCCGGCGAGAACCGGTTCGAAGCCGCATTCGTGAGCGAGATCGCTCCCTCCGGCGCCAGCATCATCCGCTTCCACGACCCCGCCGACAGCAGCGACTACCTCTACACGCTCCTCGTTCCCGCCGACGCCAACCAGCTCTTCCCGTGCTTCGACCAGCCCGATCTCAAGGCGCGTGTGAGCCTCACGCTGACGACCCCCCGGGGCTGGACCGCGGTCGCCAACGGCTCGGAGGCCGCTGCGGACAGTGGGGGCACGGCCGTCACGCATCACTTCACGGAGACCCGGCCCCTCAGCACTTACCTCATCGCGTTCGCCGCCGGCCCCTGGCGCCGGGCGAGCAGCACGGTGAACGGCCGCACCATCGATGCGTACGTCAGGCGGTCCCGCGCGCGGGAGGCGGACCTCGACTCGCTGCTGGCCGCGAACCACCGCGCGCTGGGCTGGATGGAGCTGTACTTCGCGCGGCCCTATCCGTTCGAGAAGTTCGCCTTCGTCCTCGCGCCGGCGTTCCCGTTCGGGGGGATGGAGCACCCGGGCGCGGTCTTTTTCAACGAGGACCGCTTCATCTTCCGCGAACGGCCGACCCTGCCGCAGCGGCTCGGCCGGCTCTCCACGATCCTGCACGAGGTCGCCCACAT
>JBGPHD010000066.1:0-15112 GCA_041484135.1 Gemmatimonadota bacterium | reverse complement strand
CGGGCAACCCCATCGTCTGCGTGGGCGCGCGCACCGGCCGCGACGGCATCCACGGGGCGTCGTTCGCGTCGGAGGAGCTGTCGGCGAAGAGCGAGGCGCGGCGGCCGCAGGTGCAGGTGGGCGACCCGTTCACGGAGAAGCTGCTCATCGAGGCCTCGCTCGAGCTGATCGCCTCCGGCCATATCGTCGCGATCCAGGACATGGGCGCGGCGGGCCTGACGTCGAGCTCCGCCGAGATGGCGGCGCGCGGCGGGGTCGGCGTGGAGATCGACGCGCGAATGGTCCCGGTGCGCGAAGAGGGCATGACCCCGTACGAGGTGCTGCTGTCGGAGTCGCAGGAGCGGATGCTCGTGGTCGCCCGGCGCGGCAAGGAAGACGCGGTGCGCGCCATCGCGACCAAATGGGAGCTCGAGAGCGCCGTGATCGGACACGTGACCGACGACGGGCTCTACCGCGTGCGGTGGGGCGAAGACGTGGTCGCGGAGATCCCGGGCGCGTCGCTGGTCAGCGGCTTTCCCGTCTACCAGCCCGAAGCCACGGAGAGCGCCGAAGCGCGCGCGCGCCGGTCACGGCCGCTCCCCGCCGCTCCCCGCTCCCCGGACCACGCGCTCACGCTCGAACGGCTGCTCGACGTCCCCACCATCGCCTCCAAGCGCTGGGTCTACGAGCAGTACGACACGTCGGTCCAGTCGAACACGGTGATGGGCCCCGGCGGGGACGCGGCGGTGATCAGGGTCGGCGGCACGAACCTCGGCGTCGCGGTGACGAGCGGCTGCCCCGGGCGCTACGTCTGGCTGGACCCGTACGAGGGCGGCAAGGCCGCGGTCGCCGAAGCGGCGCGGAATCTGGCCGTCACGGGCGCGCGGCCCCTCGGCGTCACCGACTGCCTGAACTTCGGCAATCCCGAGAAGCCCGAGGTGTTTTTCCAGTTCCGCGAAGCGTGCCGCGGCATCGCCGACGCCTGCCGGGCCCTCGACACGCCGATCACCGGCGGGAACGTCTCGTTCTACAACGAGAGCCCGACGGGCGCCGTGTTGCCGACCCCGATGGTCGGGATGGTCGGCGTGCTCCGTGACGTGAGCACCCGCCTTCCCGCCGCGTTCCAGACCTCCGGCGATGTGGTCGTGGTGCTGGGATCGTGCCGGGGCGAATTGGGCGGCTCGCAGTATCTTTCGCTCATGACGGGCGACACGTTCGGGGCTCCGCCCCGCGTGGATCTCACGGCCGAACGGGCCTTGGTGGACCTGCTGGTGGTCCTGGCCGAGCGGCGCGTGCTGCGGTCGGCGCACGATGCTTCCGACGGCGGACTCGCCGTCGCGCTCGCCGAGTGCGCCCTGGGCGCGGCGACACCCCTCGGCGTGGATGTGGACCTGACGGCGTGGGCCGGGACGGTCGCGCCTCACGCGGCGCTCTTCGGCGAGGACCAGGGACGCGCCGTCGTCAGCCTCGCCCCCAAGGACCTCGCCGCGCTCACCGACCTCGCGTCCCGGCACGGCGTGCCCGCGCGCGATGTCGGCACGGTGGGTGAGGCCGGCGGGCCGGTCCGCATCCGGCTCGGGGCCGAGACGGTGTCCCGGCCCGTGGAGCGGCTCCGCGACATCTACGAGAACGCCATCCCGCGCCGGCTCGCCCCGGACGCGGCGGCGGCGGCCGTGGGGGCCTGACGCCATGTGCGGCATCTTCGGTGTCTCGGGCCATCCGGAAGCCGCACACCTCACGTACCTCGGCTTGTACGCCTTGCAGCACCGCGGGCAGGAAGCGGCGGGGATCGTCTCGGTGGACGACGCCGGCGTGGCGCGCGCCCACAAGGGGAACGGCCTCGTCTCCGACGTCTTCAACGAGGAGATCCTCGCCAACCTCGAGGGCGACACCGCCATCGGCCACACCCGCTACAGCACGGCCGGCGGGAGCGCGGCGGTCAACACGCAGCCCTTCCTCGTCCGTTACCGCGAGGGGACGCTCTCCATCGCGCATAACGGCAACCTCACCAACGCCGGCGCGCTGCGCCGGGAGCTGGTGGACACGGGCAGCCTCCTCCAGTCCACCGCCGACACCGAAGCGCTCATCCACCTCATCGCCCGCTCGACCAAGACCACGCCCGAAGAGCAGATCCGCGAAGCCGTCATGAAGGCGGAGGGCGCCTTCTCGCTGCTGATCACGGTGGGGCGCGTGCTCTACGCGGTCGTGGACCCGCGCGGCTTCCGGCCGCTGATGCTGGGGCGAGTGGGTGAGGCGACGGTGGTGGGTTCCGAGAGCTGCGCGCTGGACATCGTGGGCGCGCGCGTGGTGTGCGAGCTCCAGCCGGGCAGCTTCGTGAAGATCGACCGGGGCGAGGTCACCTACCTCGACCCGTTGCCGCCCAAGCCGCTCAAGTGCTGCGTCTTCGAGCTGGTCTACTTCTCCCGCCCCGACTCCCTGGTCTTCGGCGAGAGCGTCAACCTCTTCCGCCGGAATCTCGGCCGTGCGCTGGCGCACGAGCACCCGGCGCCCGGGGCCGACTGCGTCTTCTCGGTCCCCGACTCGTCGAACGCCGCAGCGTTAGGTTATGCCGAGGCGGCGGGACTGCCGCTGGAGCACGCGCTGATCCGGAACCACTACGTCGGGCGGACCTTCATCCACCCGGTGCAGGCGGGCCGCGACGCCAAGGTGAAGATCAAGTACAACGCCGTGCGCGAGATCGTCGCCGGCAAGAGCGTGGTGGTGGTGGACGATTCCATCGTGCGGGGCACGACGAGCCGCGGCCTGGTAGCCATGATCCGCCAGGCGGGCGCGCGCGAGGTGCACTTCCGGGTGGCCTCGCCCCCCACCGTGGGCCCGTGCTACTACGGCATCGACACGCCCACCCGGGAAGAGCTGATCGCCGCCGACCACACGGTCGAGGAGATCCGCGCCTATCTCGGCGTGCGGTCGTTAGGTTACCTGTCGCTCGAAGGGATGCTGCGCGCCAGCGCCGTGGACCCCGGGCGGTTCTGTCACGCGTGCTTCTCCAACCAGTATCCCACCGACATCCCCGCGGACGCGACGACCTCCGGCTACGCGCCGGAGCTGGCGCGCACGCTATAGGATACCTCATGAAACGGCACGTCTACTTCTTCGGCGGCGGCAGGGCGGACGGCTCCGCCGCCATGAAGACCATCCTCGGCGGCAAGGGCGCCGGCCTCGCCGAGATGACCAACCTCGGCGTCCCCGTCCCGCCCGGCTTCACCATCAGCACCGAACTCTGCATCGAGTACATCAAGACCCGGCAGTACCCGCCTTCCCTGCGGCTCGACGTCGAGACCAACCTGCGCCACATGGAGGAGCTGACGGGCCGGCGGTTCGGCTCGACCGAAAGGCCGCTCCTCCTCGCCGTGCGCTCGGGGGCCGCGGTGTCCATGCCGGGGATGATGGACACCATCTTGAACCTCGGGCTCAACGACGCCGTCGCCGAGGCGCTGGCGAAGGAAACCGGGAACCCGGCCTTCGCCTACGATGCCTATCGCCGGTTCGTGCAGATGTACGGCGACGTGGTCCTGGGGCTCAAGGGGAGCAAGAGCCCCTTCGAGGCCCTCATCGAGGAGAAGAAGAAGGCGCGGGGCGTGAAGCGGGACATCGACCTCTCCGCCGCCGACCTGCGCAGCCTGGTGGAGGCGTTCAAGCAGGCCATCCACGGCCGCGCCAACGTGGACTTCCCCGAGGACCCGACCGCGCAGCTCTGGGGCGCGATCGAGGCGGTCTGGCGCTCCTGGCTCGGCGAACGGGCGGCCGCGTACCGGCTCATCCACCACCTGCCGGAGACGATGGGGACCGCGGTCAACGTCGTGGCGATGGTCTTCGGCAATCTCGGCGAGGACTCGGGGACCGGCGTCGGCTTCACGCGCGACCCGTCCACCGGCGAAAAGAAGTTCTACGGTGAGTACCTGGTCAACGCGCAGGGCGAGGACGTCGTCGCCGGGATCCGCACGCCCGAACCGATCGACCACATGGCCGCGAAGTTCCCCGCCGCCTTCAGCGAGCTCAAGGAGACGGTGGGCCGCCTCGAGCGGCACTACCGCGACATGCAGGACTTCGAGTTCACGGTGGAGCGCGGCAAGCTCTACCTGCTTCAGACCCGGAACGGGAAGCGGACCGGGGCGGCCGCGGTGCGGGTCGCGGTGGACATGCAGGCCGAGGGGCTGATCACGGAGGAGGAGGCGCTCCAGCGCGTCTCGCCCGACATGATCGAGCAGCTGTTGCACCCCACGGTGGACCCCGACGCCGCCTGCACGGTGCTCACCACCGGGCTCCCCGCGTCGCCCGGCGCGGCGTGCGGCCAGGTCGTCTTCGACGCGGAGGAGGCGTTCGCCTGGGCCGCCGAGGGCAAGGCCGTGATCCTGGTGCGCCCCGAGACCTCCCCGGAGGATATCCGCGGGATGGCCGCGGCCAAGGGCATCCTCACGGCCCGCGGAGGGATGACCTCGCACGCGGCGGTGGTGGCACGCGGCATGGGCAAGAGCTGCGTGGTGGGCGCGTCCCAGCTGAACGTGGACCACGACGCCGGCGTCTTCAGCGTGGACGGGAGGAAGGTCGCGCGTGGCGAGTGGATCACGCTCGACGGCTCGACGGGTCACGTGATCGACGGCCAGGTGAAGCTGGTGCCGCCGAGCTTCTCGGAGCACGTCCAGCTGTTCATGCGCTGGGCCGACCGGCACCGGCGCCTCCGCGTGCGCGCCAACGCAGACACCCCCGGCGACGCCAAGCGGGCGCGCGAGTTCGGCGCCGAAGGCATCGGGCTCTGCCGCACCGAGCACATGTTCTTCGAGGGCGAGCGGATCGAGTGGGTGCGCAAGATGATCCTGGCGCGGGACATCACCGGCCGGAAGAAGGCCCTCGCCAAGCTCCTGCCCATGCAGCGGTCCGACTTCGAGGGGATCTTCGAGGCGATGGACGGCCTGCCGGTCACCATCCGGCTCCTCGACCCGCCGCTCCATGAGTTCCTGCCGCACGAGGCCGAGGAGATCGGCGCCCTCGCCAAGGACATGGGCGTCTCGGCCAAGCGGCTCGCGGATACGGTGGAAGAGCTGCGCGAGGCCAACCCGATGCTCGGCCACCGCGGCTGCCGTCTGGGGATCAGCTATCCCGAGATCACCGAGATGCAGGCGCGCGCCATCTTCGAGGCGGCCGTGCACGTCGCCGAGCGTGGGGGGAAGCCGGTGCCCGAGGTGATGGTCCCCCTCGTGGCCGACGTGACCGAGCTCCGGCACCAGGCCGAGATCGTGCGACGCGTGGCCACCGAGGTCTTCCTCAAGGCCAAGCGCGAGGTGCCGTACCTGTTAGGCACGATGATCGAGCTGCCGCGGGCCGCGCTGACCGCCGACGAGATCGCCGAAGTGGCCGAGTTCTTCTCCTACGGGACCAACGACCTCACCCAGACCACCTTCGGCCTCTCCCGCGACGACGCCGGCCGCTTCCTGCCGTACTACGTGCAGCACGGGCTCCTGCCCGCCGACCCCTTCCAGGTCCTCGACCAGCGCGGCGTAGGGAAGCTCGTGAAGCTGGGGATCGAGCTGGGGCGCAAGACGCGGAAGGATCTGCACGTCGGCATCTGCGGCGAGCACGGCGGCGAGCCCGCGAGCGTCATGTTCTGCCACGACGTGGGGATGAACTACGTGTCCTGCTCGCCGTTCCGCGTGCCCATCGCGCGCCTCGCCGCCGCGCAGGCCGCGCTCCGGGAGAAGGGCGTCGAGGACCGCACCGCTGCCACCGTCTGAGGAGGATCATGTGAACAGCAACGCGCGTTCGACGTCGGGCGCGGGGCGCGCGCTGCGCCGTCTCCCACTCCTGCTCATCGCTGCCGTGGCTGGGTGTTCCGAGAAGCCTCCACGGACCGAGGCACGCCCGGCCCTCCCGGCCGGCGAGGCGATGCTGCCCGTGGACGGCGGCAGGATCTGGTACAAGCTCACCGGCACCGGCTCCGGCACGCCGGTCATCCTCCTGCACGGAGGTCCCGGGTTCTCCAGCTTCTACCTCAAGCCGTTCGAGGACCTGGGCAACGACCGGCCGGTGGTGCGCTATGACCAGTTGGGAGGCGGCAAGTCGGACAGCACCTCGGACACCACGCTGTTCACCATCGACCACTTCGTCCGCGAGCTCGACTCGCTCCGCGCCCATCTCGGCTACCAGAAGGTCCACCTGGTCGGGCACTCGTGGGGCACCATCCTCGCGTTCGAGTACTACAAGGCCCACCCGGAGCGCGTGGCGAGCCTCACCCTGGCGAGCGCCGCGCTCGACATCCCCACCTGGGAGCGCAACGCCCGCCGGCTCGTGGGCACGCTCTCCGACTCCGCGCAGCGGGCCATCCGCACCCGCGAGGCCGAGCACCGGTTCGACGCCCCCGACTACCAGAACGCGCTCAACGAGTTCTATGGTCTCTACGTCTGGCGCCACCCGGTGCAGGCCGACCTCGACAGCACGCTGCACACCGCGAACATGGCCATCTACAACTACATGCAGGGACCGAGCGAGTTCACGATCACGGGCACGCTCAAGCTCTACGACGTCACGGCGCAGCTCCACAGCATCGCGGTGCCCACGCTCTACACCGTGGGGGAGTTCGACGAGGCGAACCCGCCCACCATCCGGCGCTTCGCGAGCCTGACGCCCAGCGCCCAGGTCGTCGTGCTGCCCGGTGCGGCCCATCTGACGCCGTGGGACGCGCGCGACGAGAACGTGCGGGTCGTGAGGGCCTTCCTCCGTTCCGCCGACTCCACGGCCGTGAGGCACTGAGAGCTGGCGGTTGAAGACGAGAAGGCGTTGAAGGGCCGCTGCTCCGCGGACCCCCCAACGCCCCTCTCACTCCGACCTCCAGCCGTTGCTTCTGGTCAGCCGCTGCTCTTCACCCTGTCCGCCCGCCGAACATAGACGCCGCGCCCGCCGACACGACCAGCAGTGCCAGGTAGGACACGATCGCCGCGGTCCAGGCCTTGGCGCTCGAGACCTTCTCCAGCGCCATCAGACCCATCGCCACGATGATGACCTGCCAGATGGGGAGGGGCCCGATCCCCTGGAGGAAGGTCCGGATGAACGCGCTCACGTGCGCGTCGGTGGGTATGAGGAGGTCCAAGCCGAGTGAGACCTGGAGGTCGCGCACCGACTGGACGCTCTCGACGCCCTTGATGGAGAGCACGACGTAGTTGAGCACCTGCTGGAGGATCACGATCGGCCAGGCGAAGATCGTCACGCACATGAGGCCGCGGAACCGCACCTCCGCGCCGGTCGCCATCAGCGGCAGCCAGAGGAAGACCGCGCCGACCATGGCCAGGATGAGCGTGATGATGGGCGTGAAGAACACGCCGAAGATCGCGAACTTCTCCGCGGCCGGCGGGAACGGACGTCCCGCGGCTTCCGCCGCGGCCCGCATGGCGTGGATCTGGAACGGCGAGGCGAGCAGGCCGATGGCCGCGAAAAGGACGCTCACGATCAGCCACGGCATCCAGAACGTCGGCGCGTCCCGCTGCTCCGCGAAGACGCCGGTGGGCGCGAACGGCGCGCGGACCAGCCTGAGGAGGTCGGTGACGAACGGCGTGCCCTTCGCAGCTGCCTGCGGCTCTGGTGCGGCCATGAGCATCCCGGGTTGGAGTCGGCACCGAAAGTACAGCGCGGGGTGGAAAAATCAAAGAGTCCAAGAACCGAGGCTCTTGAACTCTTGACGTTCCACAGTGGAGGCGCGGGGAATCGAACCCCGGTCCGAGCATCGATCCGCGACCGCTTCTACGTGCGTAGCCTGTGATTCAGACCGTCACCGCGCGCCGGCTCTCAGGCAGCCTTCGTTCGGTCGAGCACCGGTGAAGTCTCGCCGCGGGCGCCGGAGCACCACACGCGACCAGCCTGACTTTTCGATACCCGAGCGTCGCCTCAGGCGGGCTACCTCTCGGGCAGGAGCGCAAGGTTGTTACACCTTACGCCGCCAGCGCGTACTCAGCGTTGGCTTTTGAACGATTCCCAGATTATTAACGAGGATCCAGGGACCTCGGCACGCTGCTATCACCCCACGAAACCCGTCGAATCCAAGACGCCCCCGGGGCAACGCTGTAATCTAGCCGGTTTCCCGCGTGGTGACCACGACCCGGTTCCTGCCCTCGTGCTTGGCCCGGTAGAGCGCCGCGTCCGCGGTGCCCACCAGGTTCCCCGGATGCCCGACGGGCACCGGGAACGCCGAGACGCCGCACGAGATGGTGAGGCGGCGTTCGGTGCCGCGATAGCGGAACGGCGAGGCCTCCACCTGCTGGCGCAATCGCTCGGCCACCTCCTGGCCCAGCTTGAGGTCGCTCCCCGGTAGCCAGACAGCGAACTCCTCGCCTCCCACGCGCGCCGGGACGTCGCGCCCGCCGCCGCGCACCGCCTCCCGCAAGAGCCGCGCGATGTGCACGAGCGCCGCGTCGCCGGCCGGATGGCCCAGCGTGTCGTTCACATCCTTGAAGTGGTCGAGGTCGAGCATGATCAATGCCGCCCGCTCGGTCCCCGCCTGCCCGATGGCCCGGTTCAGCGCCCGGCGGTTGGGGAGGCCCGTGAGGTCGTCGGTCACGGCCTTCCGCTCCGCCACGAACACCGCGTGCGCCGGCACCAGCCGCGGTGCGAACCGCGCCACGAGATCCTGGACCAGCCGCAGCGTCTCTCCCGCCCCGTCCTGCGCTTCGCCGAAGGCCACGACCGCGCCCATCACCCGCGCGGCGATGCCGACCGGCACCGCGAGGCCGCCGTGCACCGCGCGCCGCCGGTCGCCGCGGGACGCGCGGACCACCGGCTCGTTCCCCTGCCCGACTACCGGGATGCCGTCCGTGATGGCCCGGCCGGCCGGCGTGTCGAGCGGCACCGGGAACCCGACGAGGCGCGGGTCGAGCCCGCCCGCGATGGCGGCGATCGTCGCGGGGGCGCCCTCGCCGTCCCGCATGATCAGCGCGCACGGGAGGCCCACCTGGAGCGCGCAGCGCTCGACCAGCGCGTACGCCAACGCCTCGAACCCGGCCTCCGCGGAAAGCCCGGGGATCAGGGACGCGGGGTCGGAGCCAGCCAGGTCGTCCGGCAGGGGGATGGGAAGGACGCGGCGGGGCCGGGCGCGGCGCGCGGCGAGAAAGCCGGCCAGGCCACCCACTGCCGCACCACCGATGAACGCGAGGAAGACGCCGCTCACAGCGCGGCGGGGACCGCCTGTGAGCCCTGGTACTCCGCGAACAGGGACTCCACCTCGCCGAGCGACTTCACCTGGTGGAGCCGGGCCCTGAGCTCGGCCGCGCCGGGGAATCCCCTGGTGTACCAGCCCAGGTGCTTGCGGAACTCCACCGCCGCCTTGGGCGTGTCACCCTCCACGGCGAGCGTGAGGCGGGCGTGATCGAGCGCCGTCTCGAACCGCTCCTCCTGCGTGGGGCCCGGCGGCTTGGGGAGTCCGTCCAGGAGCGCCCGCGCCTGGGTGAAGATCCACGGGTTGCCGAAGCTCCCGCGCGCGATCATCACGCCCGCGCAACCCGTCAGCTCGCGCATCCGGACCACGTCCTCAGGTGTCGCCACGTCCCCGTTGCCGATCACCGGGATCGTGAGCGCGTCCACCACGGCCGCGATCTCCTCCCACCGCGCCTGCCCGCTGAACATCTGGGTGCGGGTCCGGGCGTGGAGCGTGAGGGCGCGGGCTCCGGCGTCCTCGCACCGTTTCGCGATGCCGACCGGGTCCCTGCTCGTCTCATCCCAGCCCGAGCGGATCTTCACGGTGACGGGCAAGCTCGTCGCCTTGGCCACCGCGCGGATCACGCGCTCCACGAGATCGAGGTCCTTGAGACACCCCGAGCCGCCGTTCCGCTTCACCACCTTCTTCACCGGGCAGCCGAAGTTGATGTCCACGAATTCCGGCTGGAAATACTCGGTGACGAGGGCGGCCGCCTCCGCCATCCCCTCAGGCTCGGCCCCGAAGATCTGGATGCCGATCGGGCGCTCGGCGGCGTCGAAACTCGCCATCTCCAAGGTGTGCTCGTTCTTCCGCCGCAGCCCCTCGGAGGAGAGGAACTCCGACACGACGACGTCCGCGCCGAAGCGGCGGCAGAGCCGCCGGAACGGCGATTCGGACACCCCCGCCATGGGGGCGAGGAAGAGCGGGAACGCCTGTCCGGTCCGATACGGGAACGTCATGCGGGGCAAGCTAAGACGTCGGCGGTGCGGCGGCAACGGCGGACGCCGCACCGTCGGAACCGGTCACCGGCGCGGTGTTTGACCCTGTCGGGCGCCGCGGCTAGCTTCCACGCCCTATGCTGCTACGCGAATTTTTCGCCGAGGACGCCATCAACCTGGCGCTCGCCGGCACGACCAAGGACGACATCCTCAAGGAGCTGATCCAGCTCCTCCACCTCGACGAGAAGTCCCAGGGCCTCCTCTTCAAGATGCTGAAGCGGCGCGAGAACCTCGGCTCGACGGGGATCGGCCGCGGCATCGCCATCCCGCACGCCCGCTCGCTGGTGGTGAGCCGCCTCCGGGTGGCGTTCGGCCGCAAGGCGGACGGCATCGACTTCAAGGCCATCGACGACAAGCCGGCGCGCTTCTTCTTCATGATCGTCGCGCCGCCGCTCGAGGTGTCGAACCAGTACCTGCCCGTGCTCGGCAAGATCGCCCAGTTCGCGAAGGAAGAGGATGTGCCGAAGCGGATGCTGGAGGTCGCGACGCCGGCGGACTTCTTGAAGCTGATCGAAGAGAAAGGGCTGTGAGAGGGCAGAGGAGAATGGGCAATAGGCAATAGGCAATAGGCAATAGGGGTGCGCGGATCAGACAAGGGATCGGCGTAACGCGGTCAGCATCCTTCCGACTTCGGCGCACCGGCTCAGTACCGGTCCGGCTTCCAGATCGCTCACCAGTGACACCCGGACCGCCAGAAGCGCCTGCGTTTCCAGCTCTCGAACGGAGCCGTTCGCGATCGCGAGATACCGCCGGTAATCCCTCGGCGCGCGCCGTGCGTAGCCCTCGGCGATGTTGGAAGGAACCGACACCGCAGCCCGCCGCACCTGGCGCGCGAGATCGAAGTCCCTTACCCGCGCCAACTTCCCGGCCAGCGCGTACGCCTCCTCGGCGAGCATCATCCCTCGCTGCCACACCACGAGATCCCGGAGATCGTGAACCGCCGGTGACATGCGCCAAGCATGCGTGCACCGCCCTCAGCCTCGGGTACCAAAATGCCACGGGCCGGCGCTTTGCAATGCGAACCCGTTGCCTATTGCCTATTGCCTATTGCCTATTGCCTCCCATTACTCCCACTCGATCGTAGCTGGCGGCTTGCTGCTGACGTCGTAGACGACGCGGTTCACCCCCTTCACCTCGTTGGTGATCCGCGTCGCGATCCGTCCCAGCACGTCATGCGGGAAGTGGTACCAGTCGGCCGTCATCCCGTCCTGGCTCGTCACCGCACGCAGCGCCACCACGTTGGCGTAGGTCCTGAAGTCGCCCATCACTCCCACCGACCGCACCGGCAGCAGCACCGCGAACGCCTGCCAGATCTGGTCGTAGAGCCCCGCCTCGCGGATCCCCTCCAGGTAGATCGCATCCGCCTTCTGGAGCACCGCGACCCGCTCCTCGTCCACTGCGCCGAGGATGCGGACGGCCAGGCCGGGACCGGGGAACGGGTGGCGGCGCACGATGTCCTCGGGGAGCCCCAGCTCGCGCCCCACCTGGCGCACCTCGTCCTTGAACAGCTCCCGCAACGGCTCGATGAGCGCGAAGGGGAGGTCCGGGCGCAACCCGCCCACGTTGTGATGGGTCTTGATCGTCGCCGACGGCCCGCCCCGCGGCGAGACCGACTCGATCACGTCCGGGTAGAGCGTGCCCTGCACCAGGAAGCCGACGTCGCCATCCACGCCCTTCGCCGCCTCCTCGAACACGTCGATGAAGGTGTGTCCGATGCGGCGCCGCTTCTCCTCGGGCTCCTCGATGCCTGTCAGCCTGTCGAAGAACTGCCGCCGCGCGTCCACCGTCACGAGGTCGGCGCCCAGCTCGGACCGGAAGGCGCGTTCGACCTGCTCCCGCTCGCCGGCCCGGAGTAGGCCGTGGTCCACGAAGATGCAGGTGAGGCGCTTGCCGATGGCGCGATAGACGAGCGCGGCCGCGACGGCCGAATCCACCCCGCCCGAGAGGCCGCAGATGGCGCGCCGGTCCCCGACCTTGGCCCGCACACCCTGCACCGCGGTCTCCACGAAGTGCCCCGCCGTCCACGACGGGCTCGCATGACAGATCTTGAACAGGAAGTTCTGGAGGATCTCGCCGCCGCGCGGCGTGTGGACCACCTCGGGATGGAACAGCACCCCGAAGAGCGGCCGCTCCCGGTGACGGAAAGCCGCCACGGGCGCGTTCGTCGTGCGCGCGAGGACCGTCCACGACGCCGGCGCTACCTCGACCCGGTCGCCGTGCGAAGCCCACACCGCGGCGTGCGACCCTTTCGGGAACCCCGCGAAGAGCGCGTCGTCGGCCAGGATCTCGATCTCCGCCCGCCCGTATTCATGCGCGCCCGAGGTCTTCACCTCCCCGCCCATGAGGTGGGTCATCAGCTGCATCCCGTAGCAGACGCCGAGCACCGGCACACCCATATCGAAGACGCCGGGATCGGTCGTCGGCACGCCGGGGTCGTAGACCGAGTTCGGCCCGCCGGAGAGGATGATGCCGGCCGGCCGGTAGGCGCGGATCCAGGCCAGGTCCCGCGTGGGCGGGTGGATCTCGCAGAACACGTGCGCCTCGCGCACCCGCCGCGCGATGAGCTGGGTGAACTGCGATCCGAAGTCGAGGATCAGGATGCGCTGGGCCTCACTCACCGCGCGCTCCGCCACGCCGGCTCGAGACATTCGCCGCGCATCAGGTCCTCGGCCGACTCGCGCTCGCGGACCACGGCGAAGCGGTCCCCGTCCACCAGGACTTCCGGCGGGCGCGGCCGCGCGTTGTACGTCGAGGTCATCACGAACCCGTAGGCTCCCGTGCCGGAGAGGCGCAACAGGTCCCCCTGCATCAACTCCGGCAGCTCGCGGTCGAGCGCGAAGAAGTCCCCGGACTCGCAGATGGGACCCACCACATCGTAGGCGACGCGCGGCCGGCCGCCGGCGCCGTCCACGCTGATCTCGTGGTACGACTGGTAGTGGCTCGGCCGGATGAGATCGGTCATCCCGGCGTCCACCACCGCGATCATCCGGCCCCCCGATCGCTTGCGATAGAGCACCCGGGTGAGCAGCACGCCCGCGTTGCCGACCAGGAACCGGCCCGGCTCCACGACCAGCGTCAGGCCCGAGGTCGCCACGTGGGGCAGCACCGCGTCCGCCCACGCGTTCACGTCCAGGGGCACATCGCTGTCGCGGTACCGGATGCCGAGCCCTCCGCCCAGGTCGAGCGCGACGAGCGAGGTGACGCCGCGCCGGCGCACGCCGTCGACCAGCGCCAGCACCTTGAGCAGCGCCTCGACGTACGGCGCCGCTTCCGTGATCCCCGAACCCAGGTGCATGGCGATCCCGATGAGGGAGAGTCCCGCCATGCCCGCCGCCCGGTGTGCCAGCTCTTCCGCCTCGTCGTAGGCCACGCCGAACTTCATGCCCTTCGAGCCGGTGGTCGTGTAGGGGTGCGCGTGGACCGTCACCTCGGGGTTCACGCGGATCGCGACCCGGGCCGTGACGCCCGACCGGCGCGCCACGTCAGCCAGCACCGCCAGCTCCTCCTCGCTCTCCACGTTGATCATGCCGGTGCCGGCCGCGAGCGCGGCCCGTATCTCATCCGCCGTCTTCCCCACCCCGCTGAAAACGACGTCCGCGCCCGTGAAGCCGGCGGCGAGCGCACGCACCAGCTCCCCGGAGGAGACGATGTCCACCCCCGCGCCGAGCGATCGCATCAGCGCGAGGATGGCGAGATTCGAGTTGGCCTTGACGGAGTAGCAGATGCGGTGCGGGACCGGCGCGAGCGCCGCGGCGAGCGCGCGATACTGGCCGCGGATGTGGGCGGCGCTGTAGACGTACACCGGCGTGCCGGCCGCCTCCGCGACGGCCCGGAGGCTCACCCCCTCGACCGCTAGTACGCCTTCGCCCACACCGCCTCGGCCACCGACGGCGCGTCGCACCAGACGCAGCGGGTCGGGGTCGTGGGACTGCGGAACTCCTCGTCCGGCAACACCCGGATGGTGGCCTTGGTCTGCTCCTTGATGGCGGCCTCGCACGCCGCGCCGCCGCAGAAGCCGCCGTAGGCGAAGCCGCCCTCTCCCGCCATCATCTCGAGCAGCTCGCTCTTGGTGACGCCGCGGCGGGAGTGCTGCTCGCGGCGCTCCCTCGCCTTCTCCAACAGCTCGCGCTGGATCGCCTCAAGACGGAACGTGACACTCGGGACCAGATCACCGACGTGGATCGGCGACTTGCCGCCGCCGCGTTGCGCGGCCGTGACCTGGCCGGCGCCCACGTCCCGCGGCCCCACCTCGAGCCGGAGCGGGACGCCGCGCCCTTCCCACTCGTAGTACTTCGCGCCCGGCTTCATGCCCTCCCGGGTGTCCACTTCGACCCGGAGCCCGGCGCCCCGAAGCGCCTCCGCCGACTTGGTCGAGACCTCCATCACCGCGGCGCGCTCCGTGTCGGTCTTGTAGATGGGCACGATGACGACCTGCGTGGGCGCGAGCTTCGGCGGGCAGATGATCCCCACGTCGTCGCCGTGGGTCATGATGAGCCCGCCGATGAGCCGCGTGGAGACGCCCCAGGACGTGTTCCACACGTAGGCGGTCCCACCCTCGGCGGTCTGGAACTTCACGTCGAACGCCTTGGCGAAGTTCTGGCCGAGGTTGTGCGTGGTGCCGGACTGCAGGGCGCGGTTGTCCTGCATCATCGCCTCGATGGCGAAGGTCCGGAGCGCCCCCGCGAACTTCTCGCTCGGCGTTTTGACGCCCGTGATGACGGGCATCGCCATCCATTCTTCCTGAAACTTCCGGTACACACCCAGCATCTTCCGCGCCTCGGCTTCCGCCTCGGCCTCGGTCGCGTGCGCCGTGTGTCCCTCCTGCCACAGGAACTCCGTGGTGCGCAGGAACAGCCGTGTCCGAAGCTCCCACCGCACGACGTTGCACCACTGATTGAGGAGCAACGGCAGGTCGCGATAGCTCTGGATCCACTTCGCG
>JBGPHD010000065.1:0-15139 GCA_041484135.1 Gemmatimonadota bacterium | reverse complement strand
GCCGCACTCCCGCCCGACGCGCAGGCAGCCACGGTCAAGGTCAACGCCAATCGCAACTTGTGCATCGCTCCACCCGCCGACTGAAGGGATCCCGTATGAGGAAGTTGACGGTGGAGGCCGGTCCGGGTTAAGCCTCCGTACCCCATGACCGCTGGCACCCAGCCCAACATCCCGCGCGCGCCCCGGAGCCCGCTCGCTCCCGGCGAGCGGCCCACCTGGCGCCAGCGCCTCGAGGCGCTGAGCAACGTGCCGCCCCTCATCAAGATGGTGTGGGAGACCCATCGTGGCTACGCGGCGGCGATCGTGGTCCTGCGTGCGCTGCGCGCCGTGGTGCCCCTCGCGGTGCTCTGGATCGGCAAGCTCATCATCGACGGGGTGGTGGGCGCGGTCCAGACGCACGCCGCCGGACAGACGGTGGACTGGAGCCATCTCGTCCGGCTGGTGCTGATCGAGCTCGCGATCGCGGTGTTCGGCGAGGGGTTGGCCCGCGGCAACGCGCTGGTGGAGAGCCTTCTCGGCGACCTTTTCAGCAACGGGGTGAGCGTGCGCCTCATGGAGCACGCGGCCACGCTCGACCTCCGGCAGTTCGAGGACCCCAAGTTCTACGACCACCTGGAGCGCGCCCGCCGCCAGACGGTGGGACGCATCGGCCTCATCGCGCTGCTGCTGGGCACGGCGCAGAGCCTTATCACGCTGGCGAGTCTCGCGGCGGCGCTGCTCGTGTACGTGCCGTGGCTGCTGCTCCTCCTCGCCGTCGCGGTGCTGCCGAGCTTCCTCGGCGAGACGCACTTCGCGTCGCTGGGCTACTCGCTCCTCTACCGATGGACGCCGGAGCGGCGCCAGCTCGACTACTTGCGCTTCACGGGGGCGAGCGACGAGACCGCCAAGGAGATCAAGCTCTTCGGCCTCTCGGGGTGGCTGACCGGCCGCTACGCGAAGCTCGCCCAGGCCTTCTACCAGGCCAACGCCCAGCTCGCCATCCGGCACAGCATCGTCTCCGCGCTCTTCGTCACCCTCGGCACGTTAGGTTATTACGGGGCGTACGGGTGGATCATCTACCTCACGGTGACGGGGTATCACTCCCCCGCGGGTGTCTTCACCCTCGGCGTGCTGACGTTCCTGGCGGCGTCGTTCCGCCAGAGCCGCGACCTCATCCAGAACGTGCTGCTCTCGCTGTCGCAGATCTACGAGCAGAGCCTGTACCTCGCGGACCTGTTCACCTTCTTCGCGATGCGGCCGTCGATCCGCTCGCTCCCGGGTGCGCGGCCGGTGCCCCGGCCCATCGCGAGAGGTTTCGAGTTCCGCGACGTCGGCTTCCGGTATCCCGGCGGCGAGAAGTGGGCCGTGCGGAACCTCTCCTTCACCCTTGAGCCCGGCGAGCGCGTCGCCCTGGTGGGCGAGAACGGCGCGGGCAAGACCACCCTCGTGAAGCTGCTCGGCCGTCTCTACGACCCCGATGAAGGCGCGATCCTGCTCGACGGCGTGGACCTCAAGGAGTACGACGTCGCGTCGCTGCACCGGACCATCGGCGTCATCTTCCAGGACTTCGTGAAGTACGAGATGCTGGTGCGCGAGAACATCGGCGTCGGGGAGATCGCGGCGGTGGACGACACGCGCCGCATCGAGCAGGCGGCGAGCCGGAGCCTCGCCTCCGACGTGGTCGCGCGCTTCCCCACGCACCTCGAGCAGATGCTGGGCCGGCGCTTCGAGGGCGGCGTCGAGCTTTCAGGCGGCGAGTGGCAGAAGGTCGCGCTGGCGCGGGCCTATCTGCGCGATGCGGAAGTGCTGATTCTCGACGAGCCCACGGCCGCGCTGGACGCCCGCGCGGAGTACCAGGTTTTCGTGCGGTTCGCGGAGTTGACGAAGGGGAAGATCGCGGTGCTCATCTCGCACCGCTTTTCCACGGTGCGCATGGCGGACCGGATCCTGGTGCTGGAGCAGGGCCGCATCATCGAGAGCGGGAAACACGACGCGCTCGTGGCGCAGGGCGGGACCTACGCGGAGCTCTTCGGGCTCCAGGCGGCCGGCTACAAGTAGACGCCGCGATCCTCTAGTAGTGGCCGCCCGCGCCGCCGCCCCCCGCCGAGCCTCCGCCGAAACTCGATCCGCCCCCGCCCCCGCCTCCGTGCCCGCCGCCGGAGCCGCTCGACGTGACGTCGATCATCGGGATGGATTCCACGACCACGCTCGACCAACCGCAGTTCATGCAGGTCCGCGTGACCTCCTTGCGTCCCTCGCTCATCGTCGTGGCCGCGCTCAGCTGGCGGTCCGTCTTGCGCACGGTGCGCCGGCTGCACTTGGGGCAGTCGCCGTAGCTGCTGTGCCAGGAGCGATACGGGATGCGTTCCGTCTCACCGCACGCGTCACAGACCCACACGTCCCAGTCCACGCTCTTGATCTGCTCTTCGATCTGCGCGCCCTTGTCGAGCTTGGCGTCTTCCGAGGCCTCATCGAGGAGGCGCATCATCCCGTGGCCCTTCGGGCAGGGGCGAGGCCGGTAGCGTCGCCGGCGTCTCACGCCGACCACGCCGCCGACCACCGCGATCACGGCGGCGGCGACCCCCAGCAGCCAGCTGATGACGCCGGTGCCGCCGCGCTCGTCAGCGGCGCGCGATGCGCCGCGTGCGGCGGTGCCAGGCTGGAGCTGGGGTGTGATGCCGTGCCGCGCGCGCGTCTCCTCGCGTGCCGCCGCGATCAAGGCCCGCACGCCCGCCAGGACGCCCGCGTCGAACGCATTCCTGCGGAAGGCCGCGAAGACCTGCTCGTCGCGGATCCGTCCCACCTTCCGGTCCGGGAGGACGCCCTCGAGCCCGTAGCCCACGCTGATCTGGACCGCGCGTGAAGGCGGCACCCAGAGGAACACGACGCCGTTGTCCATGCCGCGCTTGCCGACGCCCCATCCGCGGTGAATGGCCAGCGCGAAGTCGAACGGCTCGAGCCCGGAGGTCGAGTCCACGACCACTACGGCGAGTTCCGCGCCGGTCGCCTGTTCCAGCGCCGAGATCTCGCGGTTGAGGGCCGCGACCGTGGTATCGGCGAGATGGTGCGCGGGATCCGCCACCCAGGTCCCGTTCAGGGCCCGCGGGTTCGGGACCCAGCGGATGCGTTGAAGCTGCGCGGGAGTGACCTGCAGCAGGAGCCCGGTCAAGGCGACAGCGAGCATGCGGCTAGAGATAGGCGGGCGCGCGCGGAAGCGGTAGGGCGTCTGCGCGCGGGCGGTCCAGCTTGCGTGCCGCGCGGCGGCGAGTGGCGCGGCCTTGCACAACCCCGCGTTCCTGGGTAACCTCGCGCCACTCCCACAGAGGACCCCCATGTCGATGAGTTCGCGTGACCTTCGCGCCGGCGCGGCAGTCTGCGCCCTGGCGGTCGGTCTGGTGTCGTGCGCCAAGAAGAACCAGGTCGTTCAGGGCGAGTGCCGGCCCATGAACGGCGCCGATGTCTGCGTCTGGAGTGAGAACGCCGGCAGCGCGGTGGTGGCCTTCGGGGCGACGATCCCCGTGCGGTCGATCGAGAACGCACCGCTCGACGCGCCGATGGTCTGGCCGCCGGTTTCGGCCGCCACCATTCCGCTGTCCGAGGCCGTCACCGCGGCGACGGGTTTCCGGGTCGTGACGTTCTACTTCGAGGCCCACGGCCATCCGCCGGCGCCCTTCATGGTCCCCCACTTCGACTTCCACTTCAACACCATCGCCGCTTCCGAGATCGACGCGATCGACTGCGCGGATTCGTCCAAGGCGACCCAGCTCCCGGGGACGTACCAGCTTCCCGATGTCGCCATCCCTGGGATGGGCACGCTCATCGGCCTCTGCGTGCCGAAGATGGGGATGCACGCACTGCCCGCGGCCGACCTCTCCGCCACGGCCCCGTTCCGGCAGTCCATGGTCATGGGCTACTACCACGGCGCGTCCATCTTCGTGGAGCCGATGATCGCCCGCGCGACGCTTCTGGAGCGGCGCAGCTTCGATCTCGACGTCCCGGCGGTGGCCGGCCTGCCGTCGGGCGTGCACCATCCGACGCACTTCCGCGCCGAGTACGACAGCACCGCGCAGTCCTACCGGTTCGTGTTCACCGGGATGACTCCGTAGTTGGAGAAGCGCTGATTTGACACCCCTTCGACACTGCGGGTAGGTTATCGCTCCCCGCGAGCGAAGGGCTGGCGATGAAGGAATACCCGAGCACCGCGATCAGGAATGTGGCCGTAGTCGGCCACGGAGGCAGCGGCAAGACCAGCCTGGTCGACGCCCTCGCCTTCGTGGCCGGATCCAGCAAGCGACATGGCCGCGTCAAAGACGGCAGCGCCCTCACCGACTACTCTCCCGACGAAACCGAAAAAGGCTACAGCATCAACCTCGCGCTCGCGTACGCCGAGTGGGAGGGCACCAAGATTAACCTGGTCGACACTCCCGGGTACCTCGACTTCGCGGGCGACGCGATGGCGGGCGTGTACGCGGCGGACGCCTCGCTGGTGGTCCTCTCCGGCACGGCGGGCGTCGAGGTGGGGACCGAGAAGGTGTGGGAGTACTCGCAGACCTGCGGCCACCCGGTCATCTTCTTCGTCTCGCTGATGGACAAGGAGCACGCCAACTTCGAGCGGGTCTACCAGGCCATCCGCGAGAAGCTGAGCGCCAAGGCGATCCCGGTCGAGATCCCGGTGGGCGAGGGGCCGGCCTTCCACGGCATCGTCAACCTCATCGCGCGGAAGGCCCACCTCTACCGGAAGGGCACCAAGACCGGGGAGTACGACGAGCAAGAGATCCCCGCGGAGGTCAAGGAGCAGTACGAGAAGTACGAGCAGGACCTGATCGAGACGGTGGCCGCCACCGACGATGCGCTGCTCGAGCGGTATCTCGAGGGCGGCGAGATCGGCCACGAGGAGATGGTGAAGGCGATGCGCGCGGCGCTCACCCGCGGCGAGCTCTTCCCGGTCTTCTGCGGCGCCTCGGAACTCACCTACGGGATGCGCGCGCTGCTCGCCGAGATCGTGGAGCTGGTGCCCTCGCCGGCGGAGAACCACCCGGCCGAGGCCGAGAAGTGGGGGAGCGCGGACAAGGTGTCCCTCGCCCCGTCCGACGACGCGCCGTTCTCGGCGCTGGTCTTCAAGACGATGTCGGAGCCGCACGTGGGCGACGTGTCGTTCTTCCGGATCATCTCGGGATCGGTGAAGAACGGGGAGGAGGTCTTCAACGCGGCGCGCGGCGTGCCGGAGAAGCTGAACCATCTCTCCATCGCGCAGGGCAAGGAGAAGGTCGAGGTCCCGCTGCTCCACGCCGGCGACATCGGCGTGGTGGCCAAGCTCCGTGAGACCCACACCAACGACACGCTCTCCTCCACCAAGCTGCCGGTGGTGCTGCCGCGGGTGCCGTTCCCCGAGCCCGTCATCCACGTCGCCATCGAGGCGAAAGTGAAGGGCGAGGAGGACAAGATCGGCATCGGTCTCGCCCGGCTGCACGAGGAGGACCCGACCTTCCACTGGGAGCATAACGCCGAAGTCCACCAGACGTGGATCCGCGGCCTGGGGGAGCGGCACCTCGACGTCATCCTCGGCCGGTTGTCGCGGAAGTTCGGCGTGCACGCCACGACGGCCAAGCCCAAGATCCCGTACCGCGAGACGATCAAGGGACGGGCCGAGGGCGAGGGGAAGCACAAGAAGCAGAGCGGCGGGCGGGGCCAGTTCGGCGACTGCTGGATCCGCATGATGCCGGTGCCGCGCGGCACCGGCTACGTCTTCGAGGACCAGATCGTGGGCGGCTCCATCCCCGGCAAGTTCATCCCGGCGGTGGACCGCGGCATCCAGGAGGCCTCAGCGCGCGGCATCCTGGCCGGGTGCCCCATGGTGGACTTCAAGGTCGAGCTGTTCGACGGCAAGTACCACGACGTGGACTCGAACGAGATGTCGTTCAAGCTGGCCGGCATCCTCGCCTTCAAGACCGTGGCGCCGAACTGCAAGCCGATCCTCCTCGAGCCGCTGACCGACGTCGAGGTCTTCACGCCGGACGACTACCTGGGCGCCGTGATGGGGGACCTCTCCTCACGCCGCGGCCAGATCCTGGGCTCGGAGAACGAAGGCAAGGTGATGAAGCTCAAGGCGGTGGTGCCCGAGGCGGAGCTCTACAAGTACGCCACGCAGCTCCACTCGCTGACGCACGGCCGCGGCACCTATCGCTCGAGGTTCAAGGGGTACGCGGAAGTGCCCCCGGAGATCGCGGCGAAGATCTCCGAGGAGCACAAGAAGGAGACGAGGGAAGAAGAAGCCTAGCGGATCGTCACGCCGCCGCTGCCGGAGTCGATGCGGATCCGGCCGTGCCCTTCGCCGAACCGCAGCACCATGCCGTCCGAACTCCGCCGCTCCAGGACGGCGCCGGTGCGCGCCACCTGGATGCCGCCGCTCCCCGAGTCGATGCTGAGGCGCGCGTCGGTCGAGGCGGGGAGGCCCAGGCTCACCCGGCCCGAGCCGGTGTCGATCAGCAGGTCCTCGATCTGTCCGTCGATGAACGTCACGTCGGCGCTGCCGCTCCCCGTGTCCACCACCCCGCGCCGCGCCGACATCCGGTCCGCGCGCACGTCGCCGCTGCCGGTGTCGAAGCGGATCCGGTCCACCCGCACGTCCGAGACGTCCGCCCCGCCCGAGCCGGTGTCGATGTCGAGCAGGTCGCCCGTCACGTTGCGCACCGTGCAGCTCCCCGAGCCGGTATCGAGCCGGAGCGTGCCGTGCATGCCCGTCACCTGCACGTCGCCGGAGCCGGTGTCGAAGAGCCACGAGCCGGCGATGTCGGTCGCGACCGCGTCGGCGCCCCAGGTATCCACCAGCACGTCGCCGTTCACCCCTTCAGCCCGCACGCCGCCGGCGGCGATGTGCACCTTGAGCACCTTCCCGTCGGGCACCGTGATCTCGAGGTTGGCGGAGCCGTGGAACCCGCCCCGGCCGCCGATCTCGATCTCCTCGCCTCGGCCGGCGCGCATCGCCCGCCGGATGAACGAGCCGCCCCGGTCGCGGTCGCTCTCGCCGCCGAAGGTGCCGTCGGCGCGGAGCCGGAGCGTGGTCCGGCTGCCGCCGTCGCCCTCGGGATCGGCGATCCGGCCGATGTCGCCGACGGGGAAGACGACCCGGTACACGCCGCGGTCCGCCTCCCGGTCGAACGCGAAGGTGATGCGCTCGGCGTCCGCGCCGACCCGCGTGGCGACGATGACGATGTCGCCGCCGGTGCCGTGTCGCAGGGTCACGTGTCCGGCCACGTCGTAGATGTCGAGGCGTTGCTGGGAGACGGTGAAGCGCTGGCCCGGCTGGATGCTCTCCTGGGCGGTGGCCGCCGCGGCGCAGGGGACAAGGGCCAACGAGGCGAGCAGCGGGGCTCGCGTGATGTGACGGCGCATGGGTCCTCCCGGGGGAACGATCGGTCCGATGTTCATTTGACCACGACCGGCCCCCAAAGGTTGAATCACGAGCGTTCCTCGCGGGTTTCCCCCGCTGTCCGATTCCGGAATGGCCGGTGTCGAGAACGGACACTCGGCGCCGCCGCGCCTGGACCTAACCGGCGGCCCGGCAAGCGTCTGGGCGATGAAGGAAGCTGGCGCGGATGTTGCGCTTCACGGGGTCCGGTGCCGCACACCCGGGAGCGGACATGCCATCGTTGATCGCGGACCTGCGATTCGCCCTGCGCCAGCTGGTACGGCGTCCGGGCTTCACCGTCATCGCCGTCCTCACCCTCGCCCTGGGGACGGGCGCGAGCACGGCCATCTTCGGGATCGTGGACCGGGTCCTTCTCCGGCCGCTGCCGTTCCCCGAATCGCGCCGGCTGGTGGCGCTGTGCGAGACCCACCCCTCCATCGAAGGCTTCTGCATCGCCTCGCCGCCTGACGTCGAGGACTTCTCGCGCCGGAGCCGCACGCTCGCGTCGGTCGGGCTCGGGCGCGCCTGGCCGTTCACGATGCAGGGGGAGGCGGGCCGCGCCGAAGGGGTGAGCGGCGGACTCGCGACGCCCGGCCTCTTCCGCACCCTCGAGGTCGCGCCGGCCCTGGGCCGCCTCCTCGGGCCCGACGATCTCACGCCGGCGGGCCGTCACGTCGCGGTCCTCTCCGACGAGATGTGGCACACCCGGTACGGCGCCGACCGCGGGGTCATCGGCCGGAGCCTGGTGCTCGACGGCGAGCCCTACGAGATCGTCGGGGTCCTCGCGCCGGGGACCGCCGTGCCGAGCCTCGAGTACGTCAAGCTGTGGGTGCCGCTGCCGTTCGACCCCAGGGACGAAGAGAACCGGCGCTGGCGCGGGTTCGTGACGATCGGCCGGCTGGCGCCCGGTGTCACGGTGGCGGCGGCGTCGGCGGAGCTGGCCGGCATCCAGCGCCAGCTCGGCGAGAGCTACCCCGCGACGAACCGCGACTGGGGCGTGCGCGTGGAGCCGCTCCTCGATCATGTCGTGGGCAGCGTGCGGACGACCTTGCTGGTGTTCATGGGCGCCGTGGCGATCCTCCTCCTGGTCGCGTGCGCGAACGTGGCGAACCTGCTCGTCGCGCGCGGAAGGACGCGGGAGCGGGAGTTCGCCGTGCGCGCCGCCTTGGGTGCGCGGCCGGCGCGGCTCTTCCGGCTGATCGCCGCGGAGAGCACGCTGCTGGCGCTGGTGGGCGGCGTCGCCGGCGTCCTGCTGGCATCGTGGGTGACGGACGTGCTGCTCGCGCTGATGCCGGGGAGCCTGCCGCGTCTCGGTGAGGCGGGCGTGGATGCGCGCGTTCTGGTGTTCGCGGTGCTCCTCACCGGCCTGACCGGTCTGCTGGCCGGCTTCGGCCCGGCGTGGCGCGCGTCGCGGCCCGACCTCGCCGGCGCGATGGCGCAGGGGCGGCAGCCGGCCGCGTGGCACTCGGTGCTCGGTCTCCGCGGCGGCCTCGTCGTCGCCGAAGTGGCGATGGCGTTCGTACTCGCGATCGGCGCCGGGCTGCTGACCCGCGGCTTCGCCGGCCTGCTCAAGTGGGATCCCGGGTTCGAGCAGGCGCACCTTCTCACCTTCTGGACCTACTCGTCGCACGGGAAGTACCCGGACTCGCCGCGCGTCGCGGCCCTGTTCGAGCGGATCGCCGGCGCGATGCGTTCGATCCCGTCGGTCACAAGCGTCGGCACGACGTCCAGCGGTCCGCTGTTCGGCGGTGAGGAGACGAGCGAGTTCGTGATCGACGGCAGGGCCGCGGACCCTGCGGCGCCGGTGGTGGCGCGCTGGTACGACATGAGCCCCGGGTACTTCCGCACCCTCGGCCTGCCGATGCGGCGCGGCCGTCCCCTCGCCGACGCCGACCGCGCCGGCGCCCCGCGCGTGGCGCTCATCAACGAGGCGATGGCGCGCCGCTACTTCGCGGGAGCGGATCCCATCGGCCGCATCGTGCAGATGAAGAACCACGCCGAGCCGATCGAGATCGTGGGCGTGGTGGCGGACATCCCGCCCTTCATTCCAGGCACGCCCGCCTCGCCGGAGATCTACTGGCCGTACCAGCAGTCCCCGCGCTGGGCGAGCTACGTCGTGCTGCGCACCAGCGGCGATCCCGCGGCGATCGCGCGCACGGTGGAGGCGCGGCTCCGCGAGATCGACCCCGACATGAGCCCGTCCAACGTCGCCACCATGAGCGACCTCGTGGCCGGAGAGCTCAAGCGGCCCCGGTTCAACATGCTGCTGATCGGCGTCTTCGCGGCGCTGGCCCTGACGCTCACGGCGGTGGGGGTGTACGGCGTGGTCGCCGCGTCGGTCACGGCGCGGACCCGCGAGATCGGCGTGCGGGTGGCCCTCGGCGCCACCGCGGGACGGGTGCAGCGGATGGTCATGCGGGAAGGGATGGCGCTCGCCGGCGTGGGTCTGCTCATCGGTCTCGCCGCCGCCGCCGGCCTGACCCGGTTCGCGACCAGCCTGCTCTCCGGCGTGCGCCCGACGGATGCCGTCACCTACGCGGCCGTGGCGCTCGTGCTCGCGGGGGCGACGGCGCTGGCGTGCTTCGTGCCGGCGCGGCGCGCCAGCCGGGTGGATCCGATGGAGGCGCTGCGGGTCGACTAGCCCGGCTCAGACCTTGTGGTACGCGACGCGCGCTGCCTCGGCGCGGTCCTCCGCTTGGTAGGTCTCGAAGTCGCCGAAGAACGCGGGCGCCTCCGCCTGGAGGACCCGCAGCACCGCGACCGCCATCCGCCTGATCTCCTGCTCGGCGCCCTCGCCGCAGCGCAGCTCGAGCATGGTGCGCCAGGCCCGCACGTTCCCGCTCACCACGATCTTGGTCTCGGTGGCGTTGGGCAGGAGCGAGCGCGCGGCCTCGCGCGCCATCTTGCGGCGGTGCACCTTGTCGTCCACCCACGCATGACGTTTCATCAGCCCGTCGACCGCGGCCACGTAGGCCGCCTGCGCCGCCGTGACCTGCCGCTCCCACTCGGCTTCGAGCGCCGCGTCCCCCTGCATGGCGGGCGGCAGGACGAAGGCGGCGTGCGACTCGTCCACGTAGCGCTGCGACAGCTGGCTGTAGCCGAAGCCCGCGCGGTGCCGCACCAGCTCGTGCGAGCAGCTCCTCGAGATCCCCTCGATGAGTAGGACGTAGACCGCGTGCTCGAGCACCGAGCCGTGCCCCTGCTTCTTGATGTTCTCCAGGTACTCGCGGGTGCCGCGCCCCGCCGGGTTCTTCTGGCTCATGTAGCAGAGCCGGCCCGCGAACTCGGCGAGCCGCTCGCCGTCGGTGGCGTCACCCATCCAATGGACGGGGAGGTGCGCCGGCTCGAGGAACTGCGGCCGGGCGATGAGCGTGACGGCGGGGGCGCGGAGGATTTCCATGAGCGAAGTATCGGGTCAGGGGTGGACGGGAGCGATGTCGGGCGCGAGGTCGAGGCGGAAGGTGCCCCACTCGGCGTCCCGTTCGATCTGCCGGAGCCGCGCCACGACCTCGGGCGCGAGGGGGGGCGCTGCGGCGCCGATCTTGAGCGCGTCGGGCGGGACGGGCAGCGTCCCGGGCCCGGCGAGCTTCACGCCCGGATTGAGGATGTTCAGCGGGTCGAACGCCGACTTCACGCGCCGGCAGACGTCCACGAAGACGTTGCCGAGGAGCGGTTCGAGGAACGGGGCCCGCAGCCTTCCGTCGCCGTGCTCGCCGGAAAGCGTGCCGCCCAGCGCGATTTGCAGGGACGAGACTTCCTTCAGGCATGCCGCCAGCCGTTGGGCGACGTCGGGCGCGGCGACGTCGGCGAGGAGGTTGGCGTGCACGTTGCCGTCTCCCGCGTGCCCGAAGATCACCACGTTGAAGCCGTGTAAGGCGACGATGCGCCGGAGCCCCTGGATGTACGCGCCCAGTTGCGGGAGCGGCACGCAGCCGTCCTCGATGACCTGGAGCGAGCGCAGGTGATCGGGGAGCGCGGCCAGGATCGGGCTGGCGAGGTGGCGCAGCTCCCACAGCTTCTCGACCGCGGCCGGGTCGTCCTCGACCACGACCGACGCCGCGATGCCGGCGAGCGCCACGGCGCCGCTCCGGGCTGCGTCACGCGCCTCGAACTCCACCAACAGTACCGCCTCGGCGCGCTCCGGCACCGGCGCGCGCGCGGCCGCGCGCACGAAGTCGAGGTAGGTCTTGTCGAGCAGCTCGACGGCGGAAGGCGCGTGCGGAGTGAGCGCGGTGACGGCGCGGGCCACGTCGTCCAGGCTCCCGAGGGCGACGAGCAGCGTGGAGCGGTGGGTGGCGAGCGGCGCGAGCCGCACTTCGACGGCGGTGACGATCGCCAGCGTCCCTTCGCTCCCGATGAGCAGGTGACGGATCCAGCCGTTGTCGGGCTGCCGCGCGAGGAAGTAGCCGCTGGAGTTCTTGCGGGTCGAAGGCTGGCACTGCTCGAGCACCAGCTGCACCTGCCGCATCCGCGGCGCGACATCGGCGTGGAGGCGGCGCTCGGCGGCGGTGAGCACGTCGGGCGGGAGGTCCTCACGTCCCGCGCGGCCGATCTCCCCGTCCGCGGTGACGAACTCGATGGCCTCGACCCAGTCGCGGATCGGGCCGTACTTCACGCTCCGCGCGCCCGCGGCGTTGGTGTTCACCATCCCGCCCAGGGTGCAGAAGGCGCCGCTCGACGGGTCTGGCGGCAGCCGGAGGCCGCGGGCGGCCGCGGCGTCGTTCACCTCGCGCCAGGTGAGCGACGCGCCGGTCCGCGCGGTGCGGTGCTCGCGGTCCACCACCACCGGCTCGCGGCACGCCTGCGTGAGGTCCACCACCACCCCGGGCCCGACGTTGCCGCCCGCCATCCCGCTGCCACCGCCGCGCGGCACCAGCGGAGTGCCGGTCGCGCCCGCCCATCGCACCAGTCGCACGATGTCGTCCGTGTCCGCCGGGACGGCGACCGCCGCGGGCACGATGCGGAAGATCCCCGCTCCCTCGCTGTAGAGCGCACGCGCGACATCGTCGGTACGGAAGGCGCCACGGAATCCGGCGGGGGTCTGCACCCGCGCAAGCTAACGGCCGCGCCGTTGGCTTGACAAGCAGAGAGGGCACGGTGATACTCGCCGGTTCATGGCCACATCTGCCACTCACGTCCGCGCCAACAAGGCCGAGCTCATCCACATCGAGGTGGATCGCCGGCTGGGGCACGAATGGGACGAGTGGAACGGGACGCCCCTGCCCGGCATGGGCGACTTCACGGCGCCGCCGGGACGGTTCTTCCGCTACGCCGCGCTGACCCTCGCCGCCGCCAACGGCATCGCGTACGCGCTGCTGTTCCTCCTGATGCCGCGGCTCGCGTCGCTCTGGGCGCCCCTCGGGACTGCGCTGCTGCTCGGGCTCTCCGCGGTCTCGCTCCTGTCGTGGGTCTGGTTCGGTCTCCTGCTCGCGTCCTTCTACGGACCCTGGCTGCTGCTGCCGGAACGCCTCGCCGAGCGCGGGCCCTTCCTCCGGCTGATGCGCTGGACCTCGCAGCTCGCGCGCCGCTTCGGCGTGCGCGACTGGGTGGAGCACGCGGCCGTGGACATCTACAACGGGCTGGCGGCCCGGCGCGGACGCAAAGTAGGGAAGGGTGAGCTGCTGGTGCTGATCCCGCGGTGCCTCTCCAAGGCCACGCTCGACGGCGTGCTGGAGATCGCCGGGCGTTACGAGGTGCCGGTGTTCGTGGCGACGCGCGGGCAGCTGGCGCGCCGCGCCATCAGGGAGCGCCGCCCGCGCGCGGTGGTCGCGGTGGCCTGCGAGCGTGACATGGTGAGCGGCCTCCACGACGTGGCGGCCAAGATCCCCGTCCTCGGCCTCACCATGCGGCTGCCATCGGGGCCGTGCAAGGACGCGCTCGTGGACCTGGTGAAGTTCGAGGAGTGGGTCAAGACGTACGTGGAGTGACTCAGTTCCCCAGCCGGTCCGTCAGCCTCTGTAACAGGTCACGCGCCACCTGCATCGCCGGGTGATCGCTCGGCACTTCGCGCTCGCGGAGCCGTCCGCCGAGCGGGTCCATCCCGTGCCGCACCACCTCCAGGTAGATGTTCGTCGGTCCGCCCGCCGAGTCGGCGAAGGCGAGGAACCGGAAGCGTATCTCGCGCTCGTCGGCGGGGTAGTCCTGCGCGCGCGGCTCCAGCATCATCACGTCGAACCACGCCGATTCCACCAGGCCGGTATCGGGCCGGTACTGCTCGATGCTGATGCCGTGCCCGTTGAGGATCGCGAGCGCGGCCGCCGCGATCTCGCGCACGCTGTGCGGCGAGGTGGTGTGCAGCGCGCCGGGAAGCGGGTGCGTGCGACTGGAGTGCACGCAGCCGAAAACGAAGAACAGGGACGCGGCGGCCCCGAGCCGGGTGGCGGTGGTCATGGGGTGAGCCTCCTCCTGGTCTGGCGCAGCAGCTCGTCGAGCAGCGCGCGCCCCGGATGTCCCTCGGGGGTCATGCGCTCGAGCTCCCGCGGCGGCAGACTGGGGTCGAAGAAGATGCGGGTCACGCATTCGGCCATCAGCCGCGTCTTGCCCGCGACGGGGTCGGCGAAGAAGCGCAGCTTCACCACCCGGTCGAGGTCGCCGGCGCCGGGTTGCACCGGCTGCCGGCTGCCGAGGTCGTACCACTCGGTCTCGAGGTACCCCTCCTGCGGCGAATCGTAGAGCAGGCGCAGTCCCTCGCTCTGTGCCTCCGCCGCCAGCTCGCGGATCACGGCGTCGGCCGGCTGGTCGAGCTGCAGGAGGACGCTGCCGGGCACCGGGCCGTAGCGCGGGCGCACGCCGCCCATGCTCGCGCATCCCGCGACGGCGATGAGCGCGAGGGCCAGCGCGGCGCGTCCTGCACCCGTCACTGGTGGCTGTGTGTCGTGCTGTCGGCGTGGGTATGGGTCGCGGCGGTGTCGCCCGGCGTCGTCGCTTTCGCGCTGTCGGGATGCGCGGCGCCCTCCTCTTCCTCGTGGTGGTGGTGCTCGGCGCCGCGAGCGTCCATGATCACCTGCATCCGCGCTGCCGTGATCCCGAGGCCGTGGTCGAAGACCAGGTTGCCCCCCAGCTTCGATGTGTACACCATCAGCGCCACGCCGATCACGGCGGCGGTGAGGGCGATCGGCTGCTCGGTGGGTCCCCACACGCCCTTGCGCAGGATGCGCCAGATCGCGAGCAGCCCGAACAGCACCAGCACGATGATGCCGAGCGTCTCGTGCGTCTCCACCACCGCGTGCGCCTCATCGCTGTGCTCGGCCGCGTCCGCGGCCAATTCGCCGACGATGACCGCGCCGCCGGTCCCGATGACGCCCACCACCAGCGTCCAGAAGCCGGCCGCCTTGAGCGAGTCGCGCTTGGTGAAGATGCCGAGCAGGTCGAAGAACACCGACACCAGGAGGAGGGCCGCGGGAAAGTCGTTCAATGCGGCGTGCAATCGTGCCCAGTCGTAGCCGAACATGTCAGAGCCCCAGGTCGGTGAGGGTGGGCGGCGTCGTCGAGTAGTCGTAGAACCCCTTGCCCGACTTCTTCCCGTAGTACCCCGCGAGCACCATGCGTTTCAGGAGCGGCGGCGGGGCGTACCGCGCCTCGCGATACTCGGCGAACATGATCTCCGCGATCTTGTACGTCGTGTCGAGCCCCACGAAGTCGAGCAGCACGAACGGCCCCATCGGGTAGCCGCAACCGAGCTGCATCGCCTTGCCCATGTCGGGCGCGCTGGCGACGCCGTGCTCGAGGTGGCGGATGGCGTCGAGCAGGTAG
>JBGPHD010000064.1:0-15311 GCA_041484135.1 Gemmatimonadota bacterium | reverse complement strand
TACCTGGAGCGCGGCGCGGTGATCCCGCTGCCGACGCCCGCGGACCTCGTCAAGCTCAACACCTACGCCACGCAGGGCGGGATGTCCTTCACCGCGCCGGCCGGCGCCGTGGCTGCGGGGCAGGCACGCATGCGCATCGAGTTCGTCTCGATCGACCTGGACGGTGACGGGCGCGTGACCGGCCCGACCGAGGGGTTCTTCCGCGTCTACATGGACAGCGGGCGGGTGGACGGCGTCCAGATGGCGGCCGACCGGCCGGGGACCGCCAACCAGTCCCTCAACTGCGGCGACTTCCACAACACGAGCTATGGGAGCACGTTCTTCACCGCCAACTTCCACCGCACCCTAGGCTTGCTCGTCTGGGGGCATGGCGGCACGCCATCGACCGGGGCGGCCACGGCGTCGCTCAACTCGGGAACCTTCCGCTGCTTCCTCGCGGGCAGCGATCGGTTGAACGTGACGGGCCTGGGGACGCTCCAGCACAACACCTTCAGTCAACGCGACTCGGTCGGCTACTGGGTGCGCTACACCGACGCCCCGCCCGCCGAGTGGTCGGCCGGCCTCAAGAACGTCGCGTCGAACGTCGTGGATACCACGCTGGTCGGGCGTGACTCGCTCGCGCACTACCTGTGGCCGCTCTCACGCCTCTACAACAACAACACCAAGGGCGTGATCTACGTGAACGGCAAGGTCATCCTGAGCGGGATCGTGAATGGACGGGTGACCATCGCCGCCACGGACAACATCACCATCGCGGATGACCTCCAGTACGCCATCGCGCCGGGGTCCTCGCCGTGCCTGTCCTCCAACATGCTGGGGCTGCTCTCGCAGGGGGACGTCCTCGAGGCCGATAACACCATCAACGCGCCCTGGGACATCGGCACCGGGTACCGCAACTACGACGACAGCAACGACGACTTCCTCCAGGCGGTGATCCTGACGTTGAACAGCTTCACGGCGGAGAACTACAGCACCGGGTCCACCTCCGCGCAGCCGTGCCAGGGCACCAACTGGGGCCGGGGGTGCCTCTATCTGACGGGCGGGATCATCCAGGGCACGCGCGGCGCCGTGGGCACGGGCGGCGGCACCGGTTACATCAAGCGGTACGCGTACGACGTCTGCGCCTTCCAGACGCCGCCGCCGTACTTCCCGACTACGGGGCGGTTCATCCGGAACCGGTACTACGAGATCGATCCGGTGGGGTTCAGTGTGGGGCAGTTCTTCGAGGACCTTCGTCCGAATCCATAACCCAGCGCTAGGGGGCCGGCGTCAGCTGCAGTCGAGCGACGCCGGCCACCCGGGCACGATCGAGCGGTACCTCCCACAGTTCGCCGTTCCACCACTTGTCCCGCTGGTCGCGATAATGGCGTGACAACGGGTTCCCTGACTCTCCTGTCGGCACGATCATGCGCCCCCCCTCGACGTTCGCAAGATCCACGACCTCGCGGAACGACGGGGCGTGCGTGTTCTCGAACGGAGGCGCGAAGGCGCCGAAGTCGGCCACGTCCACCGTGTACAGCGATCCGGCGCGCGGCGACGGACCGATGTTGAGGCCGAGGAGGCGGTCGAGCGGGCCGATGCGGCCCAGCGCGTGCTCGGACACGGTGACGTGCGCCCGCCCCCACGGCACGCCATCGGCGACGGGGAGCGCCTGGCGCATCGCACGCGTGGCGAGCGCCGCCAGGTCCTCGTGCTCCGGCGTCCGCGTGTCGTCGAACCAGGGACTCCCGCCGGCCCGGAGCCAGCGATGCAACGGCTGGGACGGGGTGTACCCGGAGAGATCGTCCGCGTACGTCAGGCGCTGGAGGTCGCGGTACCAGACGTAGAACAGCGTGGGCTCGGTGCGATCGGCGCCCATGGTGCCGTCCCATGAACGCAGCCGCGCCGCCAGGTCCGGCCGTCCCGCCGCCGCGGCGGCGTCCGCCGCGATGCCCTTGATACGGCGCGCGAAGAGGTCCACCGTGTCCATCTGCATCCGGCGCATGTCGTCGGCGGTGTACGGACCTCCCGCGAGGATCATCTCGCGGATGCGCGCGGCGCGATAGCCCATGTCCCAGTCCTGCGCCAGGAAGTTCGGGTACTCGGGACCGATCACTCGGTTGTTGGCGGTGACGATGAAGCCCTCGGGCGGGTTGAACGCGCGCGGCAGCTCGTCGAAATCGAGGTAGCGCTCCCAGAGGCCCTCGTCGGTCCATCCCGGCGTCGGGAAGAGCCCCACGCCCGACCGGCGGACCGGCACGGCGCCGCTCGCCGTGTAACCGATGTTGCCGTCCACGTCGGCGTAGATCCAGTTCTGCTCCGGCGACTTGAAGCCGGAGACGGCGGCGAGGAACTCGGGCCACGAGCCGGCGCGATCCACGCCCAGGAGCGCGCTCAGCTCGTCGCTCGCATCACGCCCGTTCCACCGCATGGCGAGCGTGATGATCGTGTCCCCGCTGGCCTGGTCGGTCCGCGTCCATCCGCCCTCGGGCGGCGGCTCGCTCACCAGGGGGCCGTGCGCGGTGCGCCGCAGCGTGAACGGCACCGCGCGCCGGCCGCGCACCCGGATCGAGTCGCGCTCCACCTCCACGGGCGCCCAGCCTGACGTGGTGAGCACCCGCGAGCTGTCCTCCGAGAGCCGCTCGATGACGTAGTCCACGTCGTCGACGGAGATGTTGGTGAGTCCCCACGCGATGCGCTGGTTGTGCCCGATGATCACCGCCGGCAGGCCCGGGATGGTCGCGCCCGCGACGTGCAAGCCGGGGCTCTCGATCACGGCCAGATACCAGAGCGACGGGGCGCGGAGCGCCAGGTGCGGGTCGTTGGCCAGGATCGGCTTCCCCGACCGCGAGCGCGCCGGTCCGATGACCCAGGAGTTCGACGCCCGGCTCATCGCGACGGCATCCAATACCTCAGCGGCGACGGGCGGGATCTCGGGAATGTCACGCTCGGCAAGCCGGTAGCTCGGTGACCAGGACCGAACCGCCGAGGACTGCGACCGAACCACTGGCTGTGCGTCTGCGCGTCTGCGCGTCTGCCGACCGTCATTGCTGCGCGTCCGCCGACCATCTCTGAACGTCGCACTGCCGGGTGGGAGGATGACCGGCGCGCTGTCCGGGTACGCCGGGAGCAGATCGCGCACGCGCTCCGGCCCCAACCTCGCGGCCGCCCGCGCCAGGCTGAGCTCCACGCGCGCGCTCACCAGGTCCCACGACATCACCCGGCCCACCTCGGCGATCTGGTCCGGGGTCCAGGGCTCCGGCGTGAAGCGCAGGATCTGGAATTCGGGTCCCAGGGGCCGGGTGTGGTGGGCGATCCACTGGTTGACGCCGGCGACGTACGCTTCGGCGAGGGCCCGCGTCTCCGGCGGCGCCAACCGCATGTTCGCGCGCGCGACGCGCGGGATGTCGAGCGCCCGGAGGTAGCGATCGGCGGGCAGCGCGGCCGAACCGAGCACCTCGGCGAGGCGCCCCTCGGCGGTGCGCCGCATCGTCTCCATCTCCCACAGCCGGTCGCGCGCGTGCAGGTAGCCGAGCGCGGCCATGGCATCGTGGTCCGAGGCCGCCGTGATATGCGGGATGGCGAGGCTGTCCCAGAGGACCTCGACGGGCGCCGCGAGGCCCGGGACGTGCTCGGTGCCGGTGAGCGGAGGGACCGACCGGGAGAAGAGCGCCGCGACCGCCGCGACGGCGACCACGATCACCGCGGCGAGCACGATGAGGATCCGGCCGAGGAGCCTCACGGCACTTCGATCAGCTGGTCGCGCCTGGTCCCGACGCCCACATAACGGATGGGCGCCCCGGCCAGCTCCTGGAGGCGGTCGAGGTACGCGCGGGCCGCCCCGGGCAGCCCGGCGAGGGTACGCGCCTCCCCCGTGGGCTGGCGCCACCCGGGCATCAGCTCGTACACGGGCTCGACCTCCTCGAGCGCCGCGACGTTGTCCGGGAGCTCGTCGAGGGTATCGCCTCCGGACCGGTAGTGGGTGCAGACCGGCAGCCGCTCGAACGTGTCGAGGACGTCCAGCTTGGTCACGGCGAGACCGCTCAGGCCGTTGACGCGCACCGCATAACGCACGACCATGGCATCGAACCAGCCGCAACGGCGGGGACGCCCCGTGGTGGCGCCATACTCCCCGCCCAGCGTGCGCAGCCGCTCCGCCTCGACGTCGTCCGCCTCAGTGGGGAGCGGCCCGTTCCCCACCCGGGTCGTGTACGCCTTGACGATGCCGAGCACGGCGTCGATCGCCGTCGGGCCGATGCCCGTGCCGACCGCCGCGCCGCCGGCCGTGGTGTTCGAGGACGTGACGAACGGGTACGTGCCGTGATCCACGTCGAGGAGCGCGCCCTGGGCGCCCTCGAGGAGCACGCGGCCGCCGCCCCGCAGCGTCTCGCTGACGAGCCGGCCCGCGTCCGCGGTGAAGGGGAGCAGGCGCGGGGCCAGCGCCTCGAGCATGGCGACGATCGCCGCCGCATCGCAGCGCCGCTTCGAGCCCGACAGGCCGAGGAGGTCGTTGGCACGCTGGACACCGGCACTGACGAGCTTGGCCACGATGGCCGGATGGCGGAGATCGCCGACCCGGATGCCGCGGCGGCCGACCTTGTCCTCGTACGCGGGACCGATCCCGCGCGCGGTGGTGCCGATCTTCTTGCTGCGGGCGCTCTCGCCGTCCAGCAGCTTGTGGTAGGGGAGGACGAGGTGGGCGCGGTCGCTCACGACCAGGCGGCCTTCGACGACCACGCCCCGCTCGCGCAGGGCGTCGATCTCGTGGAAGAGGGTCTCCGGATCGAGGACGACCCCGTTGCCGATCACGCACCGCGTCGCCGCATGCAGGATCCCGGCGGGGATCTGGTGGAGGACGAACTCGCCCTCCGGCGTGTCCACGGTGTGGCCCGCGTTCGCGCCGCCCTGGTAACGCACCACCAGGTCGGCATGCTCGGCGAGCGCATCAACGACCTTGCCCTTGCCCTCGTCGCCCCACTGCGCCCCGACGACGACCAGGCACCGCGTGGCACCCCTGAACACGCCCGCCGCGTCCCTGTTAGGCGGCGCGCCGCAGGCCGGCGTCCGCGAGGCACTCGGCCACCTTCGCCAGCTGCCGGGCGTCGAGCGCCGCCAAGGGCGGCCGCACCGGACCCGACTCCAGGCCCACCAGGGTCATCGCCGCCTTGATCCCGGCGGGGCCCATCGCGCCCACGATCTCACGGGCGAGCGGGTTGATCCGTTCCTGGAGCGCGCCCGCCGTGGCGCGGTCGCCGGCGCGGAAGGCGGCGTACAGCGCCGCGCACGCTTCCGCCGCGAAGCACGCCACCGCCAGGATGCCCCCGGCTGCGCCCAGCTCCAGGGCGGGATAGAACAGCGTCCCGCTTCCCATCAGCGAGGCCAGCCCCGGCGCCGCCGCCCGGAAGCTCGCCAGCACCTTGAGGTCGCCCGACGAGTCCTTGAACCCCAGCACGCGCTCGTGCTCGGCCACGGCGCGGAGCACGCTGTCCTGCAGCATCACGTGCGTGTACTTGGGGATGTTGTAGACGATGAGCGGGATGGGGCTCGCGTCCGCCACCCGGACGTAATGCTCGGCGAGCGCGGCGGGCGCGAGCACCGTGCCGTAGTAGGCGGGCGGCCGCACCAGCGCCGCATCCGCCCCCGCCGCGGCCACCTCCTTGCAGGTCCGCACCGTCGCCCGCGTGGACTCCGCGCCCGCGCCGGCGATCAGCCAGCGGTCATCCGGCACCACGTCGCGCAGCCATTCCACCAGCCGCACCCGCTCGTCGGCGTCGAGCAGCTCGCCCTCGCCCGTGGAGCCGGCCACCGCGATCCCGTCGAGCCCCTGCGCCAGCAGCGTGCGCGCCGTGTGACGGAGCGCCACGGGCGCCACGTCCCCCGACTCCGCGTCGAACGGCGTCGGGACCGGCGCGATCACGCCGGCGAGGCCGCGCGGCGTCACGGCTGGAGCATGCTCGAAAGGTCGTCCGTGAAACCGGCCGGCTTGTCGGGATCGGGCTTCGCCGCGGCCGCCGGCGGCGCCTTGGCCTTGGTGGACATCCGCGAGCGGCGCGCGAAGGTCCGCATCTGCAGCTCGAAGTCGGACGGGTTGGACGAGTTCGCGACCGCGGTCGCGTAGTCCACCACGTCCGCCTGGACCAGGTCCATCAGGTGCTGGTCGAAGGTCTGCATCCCGTACTGCTCGCGCCCCTCAGCGATGAACTCCTTGATCTCCGAGGTCCGGTTGGGATCCAGGATGAGGTCGCGGATCGTGCCGGTCACCAGCATCACCTCGAGCGCGGCGACGCGGCCATGCCCGTCCTTCTTGGGCAGCAGGCGCTGGGAGATCACCGCGTGCAGCGCGTCCGCGAGGCGCACCCGCACGATGGCCTGCTCCTCCGGCGGGAACATCGCGATGACGCGGCTGATCGTCGTGGTGGCATCCGGCGTGTGCAGCGTCGAGAGCAGGAGGTGGCCCGTCTCGGAGGCCTTCATCGCCGTGTCGATCGTCTCGGCATCCCGCATCTCACCGATGAGCACGACGTCCGGGTCCTGGCGGAGCGCGGCGCGCAGCCCCGTCCGGAAACTCTCCGTGTCGGTGCCGATCTCCCGTTGCGTGAGGCTGCAGGTGAGGTCCCGGTGCAGGAACTCGATGGGGTTCTCGAGCGTCACGATGTGCTTCTGCATCGTGCGGTTGATGTGGTTGATCATCGCGGCCATCGTGGAGCTCTTGCCGCTGCCCGTCACGCCGGTGACGAGGATCATCCCCCGCTCCGCCGCGGCGACCTGCGCCAGCACCGTCGGCAGGTGCAGCTGCTCGAAGGTCGGCACCTCGAACGGGATCACCCGCATCACGATCATGAACGAGGAACGCTGCTTCAGGATGTTGACGCGGAACCGGCCGATCCCCGGCGCGCCCCAGGAGCAATCGTAGTCCTGGATCTTGTCGATGCGCGCCCGGTCCTCTTCGTTGGGGATGAAGCGGAGGGCGATGGCCTTGGTCTGCTCCGGGGTCAGCCGCTGCTTGGTCAGCGGCACCAGCTTGCCGTCGATCCGTGCCCGGAAGACGTCGCCCGCCTTGATGTGCAGGTCCGACGCCCCCCGCTCGACCGCAGCCTGGATGATCTTCTCCATTCAGCACCCCACGGAGCGAAGTCTGAATCTACACGGCGGCGGGCTGGAAGCCCATGATGTCCCGTACTTCCGCCATCGTGGCGCGGGCCAGCCGGCGCGCCCGCTCCGCGCCCGCCGCCAGGACCTCGCGCACTTCGCCCGGCCGCGCCGCAAGCTCGGCCGCGCGCTCGCGGATGGGGGCCAGCGCCGCTATGATGTTGTCCGCCAGCACCGTCTTGCAGTCGAGGCAGCCCCAGCCGGCCGAGCGGCACTGCCCCTCCACCATCGTCACCTGTTCCGGGGTCGAGAAGTGCTGGTGCAGGCGGTAGATGTTGCAGATCTCGGGGGTCCCGGGGTCCTTGCGCGTCTTGCGCGCCGGATCGGTCATCGCCGGCCGCAGCTTCGCCCGGATCGCCTCTGGTAGCTCGAGCACCCCGATGGTGTTGCCCAGGCTCTTCGACATCTTCGCCGCGCCGTCGAGCCCCATGATCCGCGTGGCCGGCGAGAGCATCGGCTGGGGTTCGGGGAAGAGACTGCGGCCGAACCGCGTGTTCCAGCGCCGCGCGATCTCGCGCGCGAACTCCAGATGTTGCAGCTGGTCCTCACCCACCGGCACCCGGTCGGCCTTGTAGAGCAGGATGTCCGCGGCCTGCAGCACCGGGTAGTTGAGGAGTCCCGCCGGCACGCTCTCCTGCCGGGCGGCCTTCTCCTTGAACTGCGTCATCCGCTCCAGCTCGCCGAGCGGCGCCACGACGTTGAAGATCCAGGCGAGCTCGCTGTGCTCCGGCACGTGCGACTGTACGAACAGCGTCGACCGCGCGGGGTCGATCCCGGCGGCGAGGAGGCCCGCGGCCATCTCGAGCGTGCGCGGGGCCAGCTGGGGCGGCTCGTACGGCTGGGTGATGGCGTGCAGGTCGACGATGCAGAAGACGCACTCGAACTGCGCCTGGAGCGCGACCCAGTTCTTGACCGCGCCAAGGTAATTGCCGATATGCAGCTCGCCGGACGGCTGGATGCCGCTGAAGACCCGTGACATGGGCCGCAAGCTAAGGATGGCCCGGAGGCGTGGCAAGTGAAGGACGATGCGGCCCAACTCTTGGCCGCTGCACAACTTGCGGCCGATCGCGGGGCCGCCTTCCTACGGACCCAGGAAGGCCTGCAAGGCCCCGAGCGCTGGTCGGAGAAAGGCCGGGCCGACTTCGTCACCGAGGTGGACCGCGAGACCGAGCGCCTCATCACCGGCACGCTTGCGCAGGCGGTGCCCGGCGGCCGGGTGATCGGCGAGGAACTCACGCCGGGAACGCTGCCCGCCGGCCTGGTCTGGGTCGTGGACCCGCTCGACGGCACCACCAACTTCCTGCACCGCTTTCCGTATTGGGCCGTCTCGATCGCGGCGGTGCGGGACGGCGAGATCCTCGCCGGGGTGATCGACCACGTGCCGCGAGGGATCCGGTACCACGCGGCCCGCGGGGCCGGCGCGTTCCTGGACGGCGTCCCGCTCCACGTCTCGACCATCGCCGAGCCGAAGCACGCCCTCATCGGCACCGGGTTCCCGTTCAAGTACGTGGATCTCCTGCCGCGCTACCAGCGGCAGTTCGCGGCCATCCTCGCCCAGGCGGCCGGTATCCGGCGGCCCGGATCCGCCGCGCTGGATCTCTGCGACGTGGCCGCGGGACGCTTCGACGGCTTCTGGGAGCTGGCGCTCGAGGCGTGGGATGTGGCGGCCGGGACGCTGATCGTCCGCGAAGCCGGCGGGCGGGTGACGGATCCCGCGGGAGACGCCGGCGTGCTGCGCCACGGACCCATCGTCGCCGGCAACCCCGCCATCCACCGCTGGCTTCTAGGTATCTTGCAGGCGTCGGATGCGGGCGCCCTGCACCCTACACCCTGAACCCATACCCTCTGTCCCTCATGCCCTCACTCGTGGAATGCGTACCGAACTTCAGCGAGGGCCGTCTCGCCTCGACCTTGGGCGCGCTGCAGGACGCCATGACGTCCGTGCCCGGCGTGCGCCTCCTCGACGTGCAGGCGGACGCCGACCACAACCGGTCGGTGTTCACCTTCGTCGCGCCGCCGGATGCCGCGGTCGAGGCGGCCTTCCGCGCCGTGAAGCTCGCCGGTGCGCTGATCGACCTCACGACGCACCGAGGCGAGCACCCGCGGATGGGCGCGACCGACGTGGTCCCCTTCGTGCCGCTCGCGGGTGCCACGATGGACGATTGCGTCGCTCTCGCGAAGCGGCTCGGTGCCCGCATCGGGACCGAGCTCGGCATCCCGGTCTTCCTGTACGCCCGCGCTGCGGCCCGGCCCTCGCGCGAGCGCCTGCCGGACGTCCGCAAGGGCGAGTTCGAGGGGCTGCGCGGCCTGATCGGCACCGACCCGGAGCACGACCCCGATTTCGGGCCGCGGAAGATCCACCCCACCGCGGGCGCCACGGCGGTGGGAGCGCGCCCCTTCCTCGTGGCGTACAACGTCTACCTGGCGGGCGGCGATGAGGCGCTCGCCAAGGTCATCGCGAAGAAGGTGCGCGTCTCGAGCGGCGGCCTGCCCGCGGTGCAGGCGATGGGGATCATGGTGGGCGGCGAGCCCCAGGTCTCGATGAACCTGCTCGACATCGACGTGACGCCGATGCACGTCGCGTTCGACACGGTGGCCGGGCTCGCGCGCGAAGCCGGCGCCGATGCCGCGTGGAGCGAGATCGTCGGCCTCGTCCCCGAGCGCGCGGTGCACGGCGCCACCGAAGCCCATCTCAAGCTGCGCGAGCCGGTGGCGGCGCACGTCCTGGAGGAGCAGGTGCGCCGCTCGGGCGGACCCGCTCTGGGCGAATGGATGGACGCCGTCGCCTCGGCCAGCCCGACGCCGGGAGGCGGCACCGTTTCGGCCGTTGCGGGCGCGATGGCGGCGGCGCTGGCGGCGATGGTGGCGCGCCTGACGGTGGGCCGGAAGAAGTACGCGGAAGTAGACGCGGAATTCCGCCAGCTGCTCGATGGTGCCGAGGCCCTGCGACTCACACTGGTGCGGCTCGGTGAAGAGGATGCGAAGGCCTTCGAGGCCGTGAGCGCCGCCTATGCGCTCCCCAAGGACCGGGAGGTTGAGCGGAACGCCGCTATCCAGGCCGCCCTCATGGGTGCCACGCGCGTCCCCCTCGAAACGCTGCGGGCGGCCCGCGAAACGGCCGGCTTGGCGGCCCGCGCCGCCGAGGCCGGGAACCGTAACGCCGTGTCCGATGCGGGGGTGGCGGCCCTGCTGGCCCAGGCGGCGGCCCGGGGGGCGGCATACAACATGCGGATCAATGTGGTCGGGATGCCCGTGCCGGCTGAAGCGGCCCCCCTCCTCGAGGAGGCGCGCCGGCTCATCGGCGCCGCATCCGAGGACGCGGAGCGGGCAGCCGCCTTGGTCGAAGCGGCGATCGGAAGGTAGCCGTGGGGCGGCGGGTCACGGTCGTCAGGACCTACCTGGAACTCAGCAGCCGCGCGGCTTTTCGCCCGTCCATGCTCGAGGACCCCAAGCTCAGCCTCGAGCGGGTGCCCCGGTGCAGCGTGGACCTGTCCAAGACGCTGTACCATGACGTCGGCTCCACGTACCACTGGCACGATCGGCGGGCCTGGAGCGACGCCGAGCTTGATGCGTATCTGATGCAGCCGGGATTCAGCGTGTGGCTGATGCGCTACGACGGCAAGTTGGCCGGGTTCTTCGAGTTGCGAACGGACGACGATAAGTCCGTAGAGATAGCGCTCTTCGGGCTGCTCAAGGAGTTCTTCGGCCGAGGGCTCGGCAAGCACATGCTGCACTGTGCGGTCGAGGCGGCGTGGGAGCAGGGAGCCCCAAGGGTCTGGCTGCACACGTGTACCCTCGACAGCCCGGTGGCGTTGGCCAACTACCTGGGCCGTGGCTTCGCCCCGTACCGCAAGGAGTCCTATGAAGTCGAGCACGAGGACGACCCGTGACGGTGGCAATCCGAGTGCACTGCTGGTAATTTCTTGTCAGGCGCCCCGTGGAACCAGGGGCGCTTCGACCATACACGATAATTCAAGTTTCAAGCTTCCTTCGAGCCTCTCACCTTGGAGACTGACGTGGTGAAACGTCTTGCAGCAGTCATCGTTCTCGGCGCAAGCCTGGCCGCCTGTACCGGCGGCCGGGACGCCACCGCCCCGAGAGGGTCCTCCGCGCCGGCGCCCATCCTGACGGCGGACCGCGCGTCCGGGATCCCCGACCGATACATCGTGGTGTTCAGAGACAATGTTGGCGATGTGGCGGCGACCGCCCAGCGGTTGAACGGTGCGCACGGAGGCGTCCTGCGTCACACGTACCGCGCCGCGCTGCACGGCTTTGCGGCCGAGTTCACGCCAGCCCAGGTCGAGGCGCTGCGGAGCGAGCCCGAGGTCGCGTTCATCGAGCAGGACCAGGTGGCGCGGATCGTGGACACGCAGGCCAACCCGCCTTCGTGGGGCATCGATCGGATCGACCAGCGCAACCTGCCGCTCGACAACTCCTACACCTACCCGACCGGCGGCGGCGCGGGCGTCCACGTGTACATCATCGACACGGGGATCCGGACGACCCACACGCAGTTCGGCGGGCGGGCGACCTTCGACGTCAACACCAACAGTGATGGCATCATGAGTGACTGCAACGGCCACGGCACGCACGTGTCGGGGACCGTCGGCGGCAGCACCTACGGCGTCGCGAAAGGCGTGCGGTTGCACGCGGTCCGCGTCCTCAACTGCAGCGGCAGCGGCTCGTTCTCGGATGTCATCGCGGGCGTCGATTGGGTCACGACCAACCACCAGAGCCCGGCCGTGGCCAACATGAGCCTCGGTGGCTCGGCGTCCACCGCGCTCGACCTGGCGGTCAGCAACTCCATCGCGTCCGGCGTCACCTACGCGATCGCGGCGGGCAATGACAACCTGAACGCCTGCAACCAGTCGCCGGCCCGCGTGGCCACGGCGATCACCGTCGGCGCCACCACCATCGGCGATGTGCGGGCGTCCTTCTCGAACTTCGGCACCTGCCTGGACATCTTCGCCCCGGGCGTCAACATCCTCAGCAGCTGGAACGGCAGCGACACGGACACCCTGACCATCAGCGGGACGTCCATGGCCACCCCGCACGTCGCGGGCGCCGCGGCGCTCTACCTCGCCTCGAACCTGACGGCCACGCCGGCCCAGGTCGCCTCGGCGCTGACGACGAACGCCACCAGCGGCAAGGTCACCAGCCCCGGCACCGGCTCGCCCAACCTGCTCCTCTACACGGGGTTCATCGGCACAGGGGGCAACCAGGCGCCCGTGGCGCGCTTCACGTTCAGCTGCACCGGCCTCACCTGCACGTTCAACGGCACCGGCTCCACCGACGACGGCGGCATCGTGTCGTACGCCTGGACGTTCGGGGACGCTTCCACCGGGACCGGGCCCAACCTGAGCCACACCTACGGCGCCGCCGGCACCTACAGCGTCGGGCTCACCGTGACCGACAACGGCGTGCCCGCGCTCGCGGATGACACCACGCAGGCGGTCACCGTCACGACGACCAACAACGGGCCGACGGCGCGGTTCACGTTCACCTGCACCGCCCTGACGTGCTCCTTCGACGGCACCACGTCGACGGCGCCGAACGGCTTTGGTGGTGGCGCGCTGTGGACCTTCGGGGACGGCACGAGCGTATCGGGAGTCGGCAAGCCGACCAAGACGTACGCCGTGGCGGGCACCTACAACGTCACCTTCCGGATCACGGACCGCCTCGGCTTCGCCGACGACACCACGCAGGCCGTCACGGTGACCAGCCCGAACGCCCGACCCGTGGCGCGCTTCGCGTTCAACTGCACCGGCCTCACCTGCACGTTCAACGGCACCGGCTCCACCGACGACGCCAGCATCGTGTCGTACGCCTGGACCTTCGGTGACGCCACCACCGGGACCGGGAGCAGCGTCAGCCACACCTACGCCGCCGCCGGCACCTTCAGCGTCAGGCTGACGGTGACCGACAACGGCATTCCCGCGCTCGCGGATGACACCACGCAGACGGTCACCGTCGCGACGACCAACAACGGGCCGACGGCGCGGTTCACGTTCACCTGCACCAGCCTCACGTGCACCTTCGACGGCACCACGTCCACGGCGCCCAACGGTTTTGGTGGTGGCGCGCTCTGGACCTTCGGGGACGGCACGAGCGTTTCGGGTGTCGGCAGGCCGACCAAGACATACGCCGCAGCCGGCAGCTACAGCGTCACCTTCCGGATCACGGATCGCCTCGGCTTCGCGGACGACACGACGCGCGTCGTCACGGTGCCGTAGCCTCCCTCACAGTCGCCTAACTGAAACGGCCGGGGCATCACGCCCTGGCCGTTTCGCTTCGCGCCCGCAGTCACGCGGGCCGGTCACACGGTGGTCAGGATTCTGGCCCCGTTGTCGGTGATGGCGACGGTGTGCTCGAAATGCGCGGACAGCGAGCCGTCCTCGGTCACGACGGTCCAGCGGTCGCCCAGGGTGCGCACCTCGGGCCCGCCGAGGTTGACCATCGGCTCGATGGCGATGGTCATGCCGGGGAGGAGCCGCGCACCGTGCTTGGGCCGCCCGAAGTTGGGGACCTGCGGCTCCTCGTGGAACTGGGCGCCGATCCCGTGGCCCACGAGCTCGCGCACCACGCTGTAGCCCGCCTGCTCCGCCACCTGCTGCACCGCGAAGCCGATGTCCCCCACGTGGGCGCCCGCCCGGGCCGCGCCGATCCCGGCGGCGAGGGCCCGCTGCGTGGTCTCGAGCAGCGCGCGCGTCCCCGATCCGACCTCGCCGACGGTGGCCGTGATGGCGCCGTCGGCATGGAGACCGCCCAGGTGGACCCCGACGTCCACGCTGAGGATGTCCCCCGCGGCGAGGACCCGCTTCCTTGACGGGATGCCGTGGACCACCTCGGCGTTGATCGACGTGCAGAGCGAGGCCGGGAAGCCGTAGAGCCCCTTGAACGACGGCGTCGCGCCCTCGTGCGACCGGATGAACTCCTCGGCCACGCGGTCGAGGTCCCAGGTGGTGACGCCGGGCACGGCGCGCGACGCGACGAGCGCCAGCACGTCGGCCACGATCCGGCCCGCCCGTGCCATCGTATCGATCTCTCGCGCCGACTTGACGGTGATCACGCCTTCACGGCCTCGCGCATGCGCGCCTGGATCTCGTCCACGCTCCCGGTGCCCGTCACGCGGCGCACCACGCCCTGGCGCTCGTAGTAGGCGACGAGGGGCGCGGTCTGCGCGTGGAAGACCTTGAGGCGCTGCTGGATGGACTGGAGGTTGTCGTCGCTGCGGCCTTCCTTGGCCGCCCGCGCGAGGAGCCGCTGGATCAGCTCCTGCTCGTCCACCTCGAGGAGGGCCACCCGGTCCACCTTCGCCCGCTTGGCGCCGAGCATGCGGTCCACCGCTTCGGCCTGCGGGATGGTGCGCGGGAAGCCGTCCATCAGCACGCCCTTGGCGGCCGGGGGGGAATCGAGGATCTCCTGGATGAGGCCGAAGATGACCTCGTCCGGGACCAGGAGGCCCTGGTCGTAGTAGCTCTTGGCTTTGACGCCGAGCGGAGTGCCCTGCTTCATGGCGGCGCGGATGAGGTCGCCGGTGGAGACCTGCGGGACGCCGAGGTGGCCGGCGAGGAGCTTGCCCTGCGTGCCTTTGCCGGAGCCCGGGGCTCCCAGGATCATGAGGTACACGTCCGCTCCCGGAGAAGAGGGTCGGGAGAAGATACTACATGAACCGCTGTTTGCCCCGGAAGCGCACCCGGCCCTGCTTCATGAAGCCGTCATACTGCCGCAGGATCATGTGCTGCTGCATCTGCTGCACGGTGTCGAGCGCCACGCCCACCACGATGAGCAGGCTGGTGCCGCCAAAGCGGAACGGCACGCCGAACCGGTCGAGGAGGATGATCGGCAGGATCGCGATGGCCGTAAGGAAGATCGAGCCCGGCAGCGTGATGCGCGAGAGCACGTGGTCGATGTACTCGGCGGTGCGCGAGCCCGGCTTCACGCCCGGGATGAACCCGCCCTGCTTCTTCAGGTTCTCGGACAGGTCCACCGGGTTGAAGATGATGGCCGTATAGAAGTACGTGAAGAAGATGATCAGCGCCGTGTAGGCCACGTAGTAGACCCACGAGGTCGGCTGGAACAGCTCCGACAGGTCGCGCAGGAACCCGATGTTCGAGAACTGCGCCATGGTGCCCGGCACGATGATGATGGACTGCGCGAACACGATCGGCATCACGCCGGCC
>JBGPHD010000063.1:0-15409 GCA_041484135.1 Gemmatimonadota bacterium | reverse complement strand
CGGCTTGCATGCCAGCGCGGTTCTCGCTGCTGGCCTCCGCGAATACTAGCTTGATTAGGTCACACGGCGTGTCCCCGCTCCCTGGAGCCTGTTTGCACAACCCGAAAGGATCGGTGTACATGACGGGATTCGACCCCGCGTAGGCGTACAGGTTGATGCCGCCGCCGAAGCCGATGGGGTCTTCCTGGGTGAACCGCCCCGTCGTTGGATCATACCACCGGTTGCGCAGGTATTGGAAGCCGTCCACACTCGGCGCCCCGTTGTAGCCCGGGCCCGCCTGGGCCACCGCCCCGTCGGCCGAGCCGAACGCGTTGTACTCCTGCCAGCCAATGTGCGGGCTCACGGTGGCGGTGCCGTCGTGCTCGGCCACCTTGATCACGCTGCCGCGCCAGTCCCGCACGAACAGGTGCCGGTGGGGCCGATTTGGTGCGGCGTAGCCAGCGCCGGCGTCGCTGAAGTTGAAGCTGGCCAGCGTTTGGTCGGTCCCCAGCCCAGGGTAGTACCACTCGCCAAACGCCTGGAGCAGGCCACCGAAGTCGCGATAGAGCTGCGGAACGAAGTAGTCCGCGTCGCTGGTCGACCCGGCGTTCCGTAGCCGCACCGCCAGCTCGCCATCCATCCACCACAACCGGGTCGTCCCCCAGTCGCTGGAGAACTGGTCGTTTGAACGAATCAGAATGAGCCGACCCAGCCCATCGTACCAGTAGTAGCGATCCTCCCGCCGGCATGCATTCTGGTTGTATACCCACCGCACGGAATGGTAAACGCGGTTGTCCGCCGTGTACTCGAGGACCCTCGTGTTGTTCTGAGGAGCACCCCAGGGACCCCTACACACTGCGCCATTGTCCGTGTCCTGGCGCGTGAGGTTCCCGGCATCGTCATAGTAGTATCGCTCAGTCCCGACGCTCGCCGACTGGCGATAGTCGAGGCGCCCTCTCGCATCGTAGTAGTATGTGAAGCCCCGGTCCGTCGCCCGGTTCCCGGCCGCGTCGTAAGTGAACTGGTTGTAGTCCCAGCCCTGCGGAATGGAGCCATCCGTCTTGAGCTGGCCGAAGCCGTCATACGTGTAGTAGCGATCACCACCGGCCCCGCCGGTGACATGGTCCACATCCCCGCTCGCTGAAACGTACGTCATGGTCTGATTCCGAGCACCACCCAGGGCCGCCACCAGGGAATACGTTCGGGGCCGGTCAGCTCCGTCGAAGGTGTAGCCCACATTCGCACTGCCGGATGGCAGCGGAACGGTGAGCGTCCGCAGACGCCCGTTGTCGTCCCAGTCGAAGGTCCAGGTGGTGTTCTGCGCTTGGGCTTCACTGCGCCAAAGCGTGTTCACGATGTTGCCCACCAGGCCACGGCTGTTGTACTGGTACATCATCGAGTCTTGGTAGACGAACACCAAGGGGATGCAGAAGGGGCTGCCTGAAGCGCATTTCTGCGCGGTACCAACCTGCGGCGTGAGGAACGAGGCCCGCCGCCGCCCGTCCCGGTCGTATCGGTGCGCGCGGCTCACTGGCTGCCACCAGTACGCGCCGTTGCGCATGTTCCAACTGCGGATGGACTGAGTTTCGTACGCGAGTTCGCCGCGTTCGGTGTAAAGACGGTAGATTCGCGAGTAGGTACTCACGATGGAGTCAGGTTGGCCCGCCGCGTTGTAGTGGTAGGTCACATTATCTCCGGGATCGTTGATCGTCGGCTGCACATAGCGGGTGGTGAGCCAACCCGCACCGTTGTAATCCATCAGCAGCCAGTCCCCCCGGCGGGTGATGACCTTGGTGAGATTGACCCCATCCTCGTAGGCGTAGGTCTCGGTACGACCGCCGGACGTTCGCGTAGCCAACCGACCGCGCAGATCGTACGTCCAGGTGGTCTCGTGATTCAGGGGATCGATCATCCGTCGCGTGCGCAACGCGTCGTCGTAGGTGTAAGTCACGTCTCGCGTCGGACTCCCCGATCCGATCTGCCGCACCAGCCTGGGACGCTTCATGGCGTCCAGAGTGTATTGCGTCACTGCCCCGTTGGGCGCTTGAACCTGAAAAACGTCCGAGTTGTTCGGGTCGTAGGTGTAGATGGTGGGATTGGTTGTGGCGGGAGTCCGCACCTCGCCGAGGTTCCCGTTAGGACCGCTGTAAATCAGCGAATCCGCGAGGGTGTCCAGCGGTTCACGGACACTGGTAAGCCGCCCCAGTCCGTCGTACCTGAACGTCGTGATGTTCCCGGCACCATCGATGGACTGTGTGCGGTCCCCGGTTGTGGCAGCGTACACGAACCGCACCGAGTCACCCTCCGGCCGCACGATCTTCGTGAGCAAGCGCGGCCAATTGGGGTCGCCGTACTCGTAGCGCGTAATGTCACGCGCTACCTCACTCGTGGCCGACTGCTCGAGGACCCGCTGGAGCAGCCCGTTCTCCCACTCCTGCCACAGTCGGTGGCCGAGCGGCGTGACCACGTAGGTCGGCTGCGAGAGGCTGTCGCGCGTCACCTCGGTCACTGCACCGACGGGGTTCACCGCGACCGTGGGTGCGCCGAAGCGATCCACCCGGAACCAGGCGCTGTCGGGGCCCGCCGCGATGTTGCGCTGGCGCACGATGGCCACTTGCGCGCGCTCCGCGAATCCAGCCGCCGTCAGCCCTTCCTCTTCGGGGCTCCGGAATCGGATGATATCCGCTAGCCCGCTGTACGGAAGCGCCGCCTGAGTCAATCGTCCGGTGGACGCATGATACGAGAGGTTGACTGCGCCCAGTCCGCGCCCGGTGTAGGATCGCATCAGATTCGTTCCCGGCGCGTAGTCGAAGGATGTTACCAAGGAATCGGGGTCGGTGATTCCGGTGACCCAAGCGCCGTTGCGGCTGACATGGACGGTGTCTGTGGCTGGCTGCTTGATCCACGAAAGGCGGCCGCCCGCATACCCGAACGTGGTGGCCAACCCGGCCGGATCGGTGATGGACTCCAACCGGTAGCCGTTCAGCGCGGGGTTGGAGCCCCAAACGTACGATGCCTGGTTCCCGTGTCGGTCGCTGACCGTCGCCATGTACCCGGATGTGTCGTACACGACGGTGACAAGACCGTCCTCGGTGGTGCGCTCCCAAGCCGACACGGTCCTCCGCAGCGTACTGTACTCTCCCGGTGGCGCCACGTAGGCGGTCCCCGCCTTGGCGTACAAGGTTGAGGACCCGTCGGCGTAAACCACAACCGCGCCGGCGCTGCCTTGGTCGAGGATCCTCTCCACACCGGCGATCGTCCAGCCTGCACCGATGGGGCTCGCCTGTTCGTGCTGGTACACCAGCGACGTGATGCGCGAGAAGCCCGACGGGTTGGCGCCGGGCACGGAGAGTTCGATGGACGTCGTCCAGGCTCCGGGGTACATCGCGAGGCCCGCAACGCTTAGTGGCACCGAGAACCGGTGTGTCTGCGTGGTGGAGTTCGACCACCCGGCGGTCGAATACGTGACATCCGCCATGATCGCGCCGCTCAACGACTGGTTCCTTACCGTCACCCGCACGGACGACGGAAGCGCCTCGCCAGTGAAGGTCGTGTAATCGACCTGCGCCATGGGCACCGGCTGCGCGTTCTGGCTGTTGTAGAGCAGCGTTAGCGCGCGGGCGCGACCGTGGGACCGGTAGGCGGGGAGCGCGTGCGCAACCAGCAGGTCTCCGCACTGCATCGCCGCGTCGCCCAGGATGGTGGTCGCCACGCAGCGGCCGCGCTCATGGACCGCCTCGCTGCTCAACCACATCGAGGCCTGCTCCGGCCGAAAGACCGTGAACGATCGCAGCCCGTAGTCGCTGGTGGCGCCGACCGTGGCCCTGAGCGTGATGGTGCCAGTTCCGGGCTGTGACGATGCCGTCACGCCTACCATCTGCGTCACGTCCGTGTTGGGTGGGATACTACGCGAAGTTTGGTATGACCCGCACGACACGTTGAGCGTCCCGATACAGGTAAACGTAACGGACTGCGCCGTGCTGCTGAGGTTGTGAACGACGAAGGGGTAGCTCCCGCTGGACGAGATCGCCAGGCGGTCGTCGCTGACATCGGGTGTCACGCTCACAACGGCCCCGCCGCCGCCCCCCACCACCGTGACGTGGTAGTCGCCCGCGTCCCCATCGGAATAGGGCGAGTCTTGAAGGCACTCCCCACCGTTGGGTGGGCACCAGGGTTCGGGGTAGATCACGTTGTCCGAGGTTGCGCTGAGCCACACGACTCCCTGACCAGCGGCAGCCGTGCTGAACGTGACCACGATCGTGACGGACTCATACGGCCCGACCGCCGTCCACGTCGGCGCAGCCGAGCAGCCGGTGACGGCGCCGGTGACGCCGCAGTTGAGTGTGTAACTGTCGTCAGCGCCCGACGTGTTCGTGAGCGTGAAGATCGCCCGGCCATCGGTCGCGTACGTCGGGGCCGACACCGCCCCGCCATCCGGTGTCACGGAGGTATGGTCGCTGAGCCGGTACGCGGCTCGGCTTCCCGTCGGATAGGTTGGAGATCGTGCCCCACTCCCATCGGTCGCGAGGCGCGGAGCGCTGAACGCGGGAAGGGCGACGGCGAAGGCGAGCGTGAGGGCGGCGTTGGCGAACCGGTTCATGGCGACCTCGAGCGAGTCCGATGGGCGACTGCGATCGCAACGCCCCCGACAAACGCACGAGCTGTGCCTCATCCCCTGCCACGTAACGCTCTGTCGCCCTTGCTGTTGCGATTCTCCCCTCAAGACTCAGAGTGGCGGTCGCCAGGCGACCACCTGGCGAGCGCCACCCTGCGGGCCGTCGACCCCGCGCGTCTCAGATCCGCTTCAGCCGGCTGCGCAACGTCGAGCGCGGCAGGCCGAGGGCGCGGGCCGCCTTGCTGACGTCCCCGCCGTGCGCCGCAAGGACACGCTCGAGCTCCTCCGCGCTTGAACCGCGAGCTTGATCGAGACCGGCCACGACCACGTCCTCCACGGCGATCGCCGCGGCATCCACCATGACCGCGACCCGGTCCACGACCTGGCGCAGCTCACGCACGTTCCCCGGCCAGTGGTACGCGCTGAGCATGGCCAAGGCGTCTTCGGTGAACCGCAGCGCACCGTGATCGTGGCGGGCGAGGAAACTGGCTGCCAACCGGGGTACGTCCTGCATGCGCGTCCGCAGCGGTGGCAGCGCGATCACCACACCGTGCAGACGCTCGAAGAGGTCCCGACGGAACCGGCCCTCGCAAACCAGCTCACGAAGGTCGGCGTTGGTCGCCGCCACGACTCGGAAATCACTCTTGCGGTCGGCCCGGGCACCGACCGGCCGGAACTCCCGGGTCTCGATGGCGCGCAGCAGCTTGGCCTGCGAGGCCAGGTCCATGCTCCCGATCTCGTCGAAGAGCACGGTGCCGCCGTGGCCTTCGAGCAGGTAGCCCGGCGCATCGCATGTGGCGCCGGTGTAGCCCCCTTTGACATGTCCGAAGAGCGCGGCCTCGAACAGGGTGTTCGCGACGGCGGACGCATTGAAGGCCACGAAGGCGCCACGCCGGCCGCTCAGCTGGTGCACCGCCCGCGCCACCAGCTCCTTCCCCGTCCCCGTCTCGCCCACGATCAGCACCGGGAGATCCGTGGGAGCCACGCGCCGCACCAAGCGGTACACCGCCTTCATGCTCGGGTGCTCGCCGATCATCCCCGGCAGCGGCGCATCCGCGGCCGCCTGTTCCGCACGGTGGAGCGAAAGGGTCATGGCCGCCGCTCCGGGCGCTGGAGCGAGTCCGGCCGCGCGGGCAGGAGATCCCGCCCGCTCGGCGCCCGCTCCCGATAGTCCCGCGTCGCCCCCTCGACCTCCTCATCCGTCCTCAAGACCCGCGGGGTGAGGAAGAGGAACAGCTCCGTCTCCGCCGTGCGCCGGCTCTGCCGTCCGAACAGCCCGCCTAACAAGGGAATGGCCGAGAGGATAGGGACACCGCCGCTGGTGACGTCGCGCTGCCGGTCCACCAGGCCCCCCAGCACGATGGTCTGTCCGTCGCGGACCAGGACCTGCGTCGCCGCCTCCCGGGTGCTGATCACCGGCGCGTCGAAGGCCGTCTCGCTGGTAGCGGCATTCACCTCCTGGGAGACCTCCAGCGTCACGTACCCGTCCCCGCTGATGGTCGGTCGCACCGTGAGCCGGGTGCCCACGTCCTTGTACTGCACCACCTGGTCGCGGGTCGGCGTCTCGGTGGGGAGGCTGCGCGACACCTGGACGAAGGGCCGCTGGCTCCCCACGTTGATCCGCGCCTCGTGATTGTTGGCGGCGAGGAGGACGGGGCGGCTCAGGATCTGCACGTCGCCGCGGCTCGCCCCGGCGCGCAGCACGGCGTCGATATCCCCATGGCCGATATTCATGATGCGCAGCACGAAGTCGCCGAGGCCGCCCCCCTGCTGGGTGGCGTCGATGGTGGCGTTGCCCCGACCGACGCCGTTAGGCGGGAGCGTGAGGTCGGTGCCGAAGCCGAGCTGGCGGTCGCGCCGCGCCTCGACGATGACGACCTCGATGAGCACCTGGAGGGGCCGGATGTCGAGTGCCTCGATGGCCTGGCCGAGCAGCTCGGCGTCGTGCGGCGTGGCGCGGATCAGCAGCGCGTTGGTGACCGCGTCGGGCACGATGGTGATCGAGGCCTCGAGCACGGCGGGGTGCCCGCCGGGCGGCGGCACGGCGACAGCAGAGGGCGCTCCTGGCACCGTGGGCGGCACGAGGTTGCGCCGCAGTTCCTCGGACAGCGTCCCCGGCCGCGCACCCCCACCCAGATCGGCGCCGCCCGTCCCGTAGAGCGCGGACACGGTCGCCGCCACGTCGGCGGCGCGGGCGTGCCGCAGCCGCACCACCGTGAGGACCTGCTCGCCGCCCTGGGCCGGGGAGAACCGCGGCGGCGCTACCGGCGCCACCTGCTCGCGCGGCCGCACCCGGTAGAACGCGGAATCGCGCACCAGTTCGAGGTTCTGCCCGTCGAGGAGGCCGCGGAGCAGCGCGGGGAGGTCCGCCCGCGCGACGGGCCGCGGCGTCTCCAGCGTGACCCGCGCCCCGGGCAGGTTGGCGAACAGCACCGGACGGTCGAGGAGGCGGCCTAACGCCTGCACCACGGCCCGGAGATCGGCGTCCACGAAGCGGACGGTGACGCTGTCGCCGGTGGCGCGGACCGATGCGGTGTCCTGAGCCGCCGCGGGCGTGGGAGCGAGTGCGAAGGCGATCGCGGCCGCCACCGCAAGGTACCACTCCCCACTCCCTGCTCTCTCCGCCTTGCACATGACGACTCGATTCATGGGTACCTACTCCTCACCCGCAACGTCCAGGTGGTGTCGGGGCCGGCGATGACGACGTGGTCCGCCGCGATGGCTCGCATCACGAAGTCGCCAACGCGCTCACCAACACGCATGACGCGTGAACCCTCGACGCCTGGGAGCCCATCGATGAGCGCTACCGGCTCGGCGCCGAAGACGATGCCGGCCAGCGCCAGCGGTGGACGCGGGAGCCGCGGCGGCTGAAATGGCGCGCCGCCGGATGCGGGTGCGTCCGGATCGAAGGCGACCGCGGCGGGCGACCGCGAGAGGCGGAAGGGATCGCGCCGCGCGATGGCCCGCGCCAGCGAGTCCGCATCGGCCCGCCCCGCGGGCGCCGCCTGCTCCGGCACCGCCATCCGCTCTTGCGCGAGCCCTGAGGCGATCGGCGCGGCGGCGAAGGCGTGCGCGACGAGCCCGAGCCCGAGCACGGTCCCCGTCACGCCTAACGTGCGCATCACATCCAGCCGGTCCATCAATTCCTCCCCGGCGCGCGAGGCGCCGCCCATCCCACGATCGTCAGCTCCGCGCGCAGCGCCTCGGCCTGACCGGCCGGCGCGGCGGGCTCGGGGGCCATTGCGGCCAGCGCGCGAACAGCGAGGAGCCGGTCCCCTTCCTCGAGCGCGCTCAACCAACTCCCGATCCCCGTAATGTCGCCCGTGACTTCGATCCTCAGCCCCACGCGGGCGAACAGGGCGCCGGCGCTGTCCGGCAGCGGCGTCATCCGCACCACGCGGACCCGGTCCCGCGCGGCGAGCCCGGTGACCAGGCTCGACAGGTCGGCCGCGGCCTCGGCCCGTGTGGTCCCCGCGATGAGCCGCGGTGCCCACCCCACCAGCCGCTGCGCCCGCGCGCCAAGCGAGTCGCGCGTCAGGGGCGCGTCGGCGAGGACCTCGCGCGCGGCGGCGAGCCGGCGCACGCTCGACTCGCTGCGCGCGCGGAGCGACTGGTAGCCGCGGACCAGGCGCGGCACGCCTTGGGTGGCGAGCCACACGGCCGCGACGATCGCCGCGCCGAGGAGCAGCGCGCGACGATCCCGGCCGGTGAGCGAGGGCTTCTTCACGGAGACTCCTCGGAGGGGTTGGTGCGGAAGCGCACGGTGAAGCGATCCCACTCCCGCGGGCCAAGCACTTCGCGCGTCACGGGACCCTCCAGCGCAGGCCCGACGATCCCCGGCACGCGTTCCAGTGCCGCGACCACCGCCGCGGCGCGGGACGCGTATCCGACGCAAGTGCCCCGGCCGTCCGCCTCCAAGCGGATCGCGGCCAGGAACGCCGAGTCCGGGAGCGCGCGCGTCACCCGTGAGAGCAGCAGGGCACGCCGTGACCGCTCCGCCTCCTGGCGTCCCAGGAACCCCAGCGCCTCGGACGCGGCGTCGAGGTCGCGGCGCGCGGCGAGCGCCTGCTCCAGCGTAGCGTGCATCCGCGCCAGCTCGCGCTCGGCGCGCGTTCCCTGGCGCGCGAGTGCGGTGACATGGCCGATCGCCGCCAAGGCCAGGGAGAGGGCCCCGGCCATCGCCCAACGCCGAGCGCTCGAGGCGCGCAGCCGCGCCGAGCGACGGCGCAGCGAGGCGGGAAGAAGCGTCAGGCCATTGCCGCAGGAGGCGGCCGCGGCCAACGCGCCGGCGTAGCGCTCCGCGCCGTGGCCCAGCGAGTGCAGGGCGGCGGCATCACCGGAAGACAGGTCGGGGAGCGCGCCGGCCGGCGCGATGGACTCGATCGCGAGCCCGGCGGCGCGCACGCCCGCGGCCACCGCCTCGACCAACGGCTCGGGCGCGGCGGCGAGCAGGGCGGCTCGATGTGCCGTCCCGTTGCGTCGCGTGTGCGGGATGGCGTCGGTGACCAGTGAGGCGCCGTTGGCGAGGAAGTAGCGCCGGGGCTGGAGCGCGACATGCGCCGCGAGGTCCCGCGCCGGGAGCCGCGGCAGCCCGTCCACCACCTTGACCTGCGCGAGGCCGGCGCCTAACGTGACCCGCGCCGACCGGGTGCCGCGCGGCCGCTCGGCCGCGAGCCGGGCAAGCACATCCGCGAGGTCGTCGAGGCCCGCATACGCGGCTTCCGCGGCCCACACGACGCGCCCCCCGGCGAGCACGAGGGCGCGCACGCAGCCCACCTCGACGCTGATCCCCAGCGCGCGCCTCACCACATCCGCCTGCGGACGACCGCGGCACGGGGGCCGGCCGGCACCACGACCACCTCGATCGTCGCCCGGGCCGGGGAGCCGGCGGCGAGCCCCCTGGCGGTGACGACGATGCGCGAAGGCGCGAAGATCACCCGCCGGAGCAGGTCGCCGTAGCGATCCATCATCGTGGCGCGCGCCGGCGGCGGGAGCCGGCCGATCACCTGGAAGAGGTCGCCGATCCGCTCGCCCCAAGCCCGGCGTTCCATGACCACCCGCACCGCTTCATCGCCGAACCCGGGAAGGCGCGCGAGGACCTCCGCGGGCGCGGCGTTGAGGTTGACCGCGTCGCTGTCGTTGTCAGCGCGCGCACTCGGATCGAGGGCGAGGGTCCAGCACTCCGCACCACTCGCGAAGTGCAGCGTGTCACCGGACACCGGGGCGAGCGGGCGGGCCGCCCGCGCGAGGCTGTCCAAGGCGGCGAGCGTCACCGCGAGGCATCCTTCCGCGGCCCAGCGCGCCCGGGTGAGCGCGATCCGGTTGCGGGTGACCGCACCGGCGGTGCGCGCGCCCACCACGCCCGCTCCCGCGAGGGCGGTCAAAGCGACGATCACCCAGAGGACCGCCAGGAGCGCGAAGCCGTGCCGGCGCGTCATCCGCGCGGCCCGATGGCGAAGAGGAGCGTGTCCGCGACCTCTCCCTCCAGCATGCGCACCCTCACGGCGATGGGCGCGCTCACCGGCGACCGCCACTCGCGCACCCACGCGGCGTCGGCGCCGTAATCGAGCAGGTAGTCGAAGGCGACGTCGCGCGCGCCGGGGAAGAGCCGCAGGGTATCGGGCGCCGTGACACCGTGCGCCCGCAGCGGCGCGACCAGCGCGATCACGCCCTCGGGCGTGGCGACGATGCGCACGCGGTGGCGGCGGACGGTGTCGTCGGCGGAAGGGAGCCACGCCGCGAAGGTCACGTCGTCCGTCAGGCCGCGGAACCCGCCGTCGGTCATCAGGCCCACTTCGAGGCTTCCGAACGCCTGCGCGAGGAAGCGCCGCGCGTTGATGTCGCGGTCGTGCGCTTCGCGCCGAGTCGCGACGCGCCCCGCGAGGTCGCTCACCACCCCGAAGGCGCGGTGCGCGAGGAGCACCACGAGCGCGCCGATCGTCAGGGCGACCAGCAGCTCGACCAGCGTGAACCCGCCGGTACGGCTCTTCATTGCGCGGGCTCCGGCCGGTAGATCAGCGTCGCCAGGTCCGGGGCGTCAGGCGCGTCCGCGAGTCCGACCGTCACGCGGTAGATGACCGGCGTCGGCCGCAGGGTCTCGACGAGGTACGCTCCCGCCCTTCGCCGCCCCAGGCGCCGGTCCAGATCGTCACGCGTGAGCAGGGTCATCGCGGTCAGGAGACGCTCCTCATCGGCCACCCGGCGCTCGGCCGCCTCCGCGCGGCGTTCGTGCTCGGTGCTCTGTTCGAGCAGCGCGACCACGCTCACGGCCGCGGTGCCGAAGATGGTGAGGGCCGCGAGCACCTCGAGGAGCGCGACGCCGCGCTCACCGCCCGTCGTCCCGGCTCGACCGGTCGTCGCCCTCATGGTGAGCCCGACCGGCGCTCGGGCCGCACGGTCCCGGTGAGCGGATCCACGAAGAGGACCAGACTGTCGGTCACGATCGGGCCTCCCGCCGCCGAGCCGTCGGGTGCGAACCGCACGAACCGGCCCCCGCCGCTCACGGTCGTTGCGGTGCCGGACTCGATCGCCGCACGCCGCGCCGCCTCGATCTCCCGCAGCGCAATGGCGTCTGACGTGGGTGCCAGACTGCGCACGCCGAGCCCCGTGATGGCGAGCGTTAGGCCCAGGATCGCCAGCGCGACCACCAGCTCGATAAGTGTGACTCCTCCACGCGCATCCATCGCCGACGTGCCACCGTGGGTACCACTCCCCCAGGTACCACTCCCCTTGTCTCGCATCAGAACCCCGCCGGCCGCACGCTGTACACCGCCTGAAGCAGCGCCGCCGCCACGAACGCCACCACCAGCGCGAAGGTCACGATCAGCGCGGGTTCGAGGAGCGCGACCAGCGTCCGGAGCGAGCGGTGCGCTGTCACCTCCTCGATGCGGGCCGCCTTCTCCAGCAGCTCGGCGAGTCGCCCCGTCTCTTCGCCGAAGCGCGCGAGGCGGAGCGCACCGGGGCTCAGGGCCTCGTAGCGCGCCAGCGCCGCCGCCAGCCGGTCGCCTTCGCTCACCGCCTGCTGGGCCTTCGCCAGCCGGGCGGCCAGCGCGCGATCGCCCGAGGCGCGGCGCGCGTGCTCCAGCGCCGGGAGGAGCGGCACGCCGGTGGAGAGCAGGCCGGCGAGCGCCCGGCAGACCCTGGCCGTGGCGAGGCCCATGCGAATGCGGCCGATGAGCGGGACGCCGAGGAGCCAGCGGTGCATCGTCACGGTGCCCGTGTCGGTGCGGACGGCGCGAGCGATCCCGGCAACGACCGTCGCGAGCACCAGCAGCCATCCCACGCCGTGGGCCGCAAGCCCGCGCGACACTGCGAGTAGCAGCCGCGTGCTGGGGGGCAACGCCTGGCCGAGGTCGCCTAACAGTGCGGCAAAGCGGGGCACCACCACGGTGACGATGATCGTCACCGAGAGCCCGCCCACCACGGAGAGGAAGAGCGGGTAGGTGAGCGCGGCGCGCACCTGCGCGCGCATCTCGACCTCGCGTTCCAGTTCCGCGGCCACGCGGCCCGCCGCCTGCGCGAGCCGTCCGTGCGCCTCCCCCGCGCGGAGAATGCCCAAGACGAGCGGCCGCATCCCGCCCTCGGTCTCGAGCGCGGCCGAGAGGGTGCTGCCTTCGCGCACCCGCCGGCGCGCGCCCGCCAGCGCCTCGGCGAGCGAGGCGCCCGCGCCTTCCTCGGCCGCGGCGAGCGCCCGGTCGAGTGGCATGCCGGCCTCGAGGAGCGACGCCAGGCCCGCGAACGCGGAGGCAAGCTCGGCGGCGGGCAGCGCCCGGCGGGAGGCCGCCGAGGGTGCCTCCGCGCGCAACTCCAGGGCGAAGAGGCCGCGCCCCGAGAGGTCGCGCGCGGCGGCGGCGTCCGTCGCGGCCTCCAGCACGCCCGCCACCTGCTCGCCGTCAAGACGGGCGGCGCGGAAGCGAAACGCGGTCATCGCCCGCGCCTCATCGGAGCCACCGGGACACTCACGGTCCGTTGCGCGTCACGCGAGACGTGTCCGCGCTCGCGCCGCCCCAGGAGGTGATGTCGGCGTCCTCGCCATCCCCGCCGGCGCGCCCGTCCCTGCCTAACGACATGAGGTCGTAGCCGTCGCGGTTCACGTCGCCGGGCGCGCGGTAGAGGTAGGGCCGCCCCCAGGGATCGAGCGGGATCTCCTTGCGGAGGTAGGGCCCGCGCCACCGGCGCGGCGCCGGCTCCGCGCTCGGCAGCGTGCGCAGGGCTTCGAGCCCCTGCGCCGAGGTCGGGTAGTCGTCGTTGTCGAGCCGATAGGCGTCGAGCGCCAGGCCGAACAGCTCGATCTGCGTCCGCGCCGCCTGGACCTTCGCGTCGCCGACGTTGGCGAACACCATCGGGCCCACCAGCCCCGCGAGGATCGCGATCACCGCGATCACCACGATCAGCTCGATGAGGGTGAAGCCCGCCACGCGCCTTACCGTGCGCCTGTGCCCCTGTGCCCCCGTGCCTCTGTCACTGCACGACACGCAGCACCTCCTCGACTGTCGTGAGCCCCGCTTGAACCTTGGCCCACCCGTCCTGCTTGAGCGTCCGCATCCCTTCCGCCGAGGCCAACTCGCGCACGCGGGTCCGGTCGGCGCCCTTGCTGATCGCGACCTTCAGCTCCTCGCTCATCACCAGCAGCTCGAAGATCCCCGTGCGGCCGCGATAGCCCGTGCCGCGGCACGCCTCGCACCCGGCGCCGCGCTGGAGCTTCACGGTGCCCACGGGTTGCTCGGCGAGGAGCGCCACCGTTGCCGGATCCGGCTTGTAGCTCCGGCGGCACTCCGGGCAGATCCGCCTCACGAGCCGCTGCGCCAGGACCGCCTCGATCGTCGCCGCGACCATGTAGGCCGGCACCTTGAGGTCCACCAGCCGCGGCACTGCGCCCACCGCGTCGTTGGTATGCAGCGTGGAGAAGACCAGGTGCCCGGTCATCGCCGAGCGGATCGCGATGTCGGCGGTCTCCTCGTCGCGCATCTCGCCGATCATCAGCACGTCGGGGTCGTGCCGCACCAGGCTCTTCAGTGCCTTGGCGAAGGTCATGCCCGCCTTCTCGCTCACCGGGACCTGCGTCACGCCCGGGAGCTCGTACTCGATCGGGTCTTCGACGGTGATGATCTTCTCGGCGGCGCGGTCCCGCAGCGCGAGGGCGGCGTAGAGCGTGGTGGTCTTGCCGCTCCCGGTGGGGCCCGTGGCGAGCAGGATCCCGTGCGGCCGCCCCGCCAGCGCGCGGAAGCGGTCGAGCACGTCGGGCGCCATCCCCAGCTCGTCCAGTCCCACAGGCCGCCCGCCGCGGTCGAGGAGCCGGAGCGTGACGCTCTCGCCGTAATGGGTGGGCACGGTGGCCACGCGGAGGTCCATCTCGCGCTCCTCGAGCCGCACCGTGAGGCGCCCGTCCTGCGGGAGCCGCCGCTCCGCGATGTCCAGCTCGGCCAGGAGCTTCAGGCGCGAGAGCACGGCGGCCTGGAGGTGCCGCGGCGGCGAGGGAACGTCCGTGAGCACGCCGTCCACGCGGAAGCGGATGCGCAGGCCCTCGCGCGATCCGTCGAGGTGGATATCGCTGGCGCGCGACTGCGCGGCCTCGCGAATCAGGAGGTTCACGAAGCGGACGACGGGCGGCTGGTTGGCGAGATCGCGCACGTCGGCCGCGAGCGAGGCGTCATCACCTGGTTGATCGGTCGCGCTGGAGAGGTCCTTCACCAGCTCCACGACGGTGTCGCCGGCCGAGCAAGCCCGGCGGATGGCGTCGCGCAGCGCATCTTCCTCGACCCGCACGACCTCCACCGGGACCCCGAAGAGCTGCATCATGTCGTCGAGCACGTGCTGCTCCGGCTCCCGGCACGCGGCGAGCCGCAGCCTCCCCTCCTCGACGGCGAGCGGGAGGATGAGGCTGAACTCCAGGTACTCGCTCGACAGCGCATCCGGCAGAGGGAACGTCGGCGTCAGCGAGGTCGGTTCGTCGGCCATGCGCGGCACTCGGGTCGTGGACGGCTCCAGCCAATGGCAGAGCACGTGCCGACCGGCGACGGATCGCGGCCTGGATGGCCAAGCACGTCCGCGCGCGGCGGTTGCGCGCGCATCCGGCTTCACGGGCCGCCATCGCGCTCGGGACATGTCCCACATCGCGATGTCCCACGTCGCGGGACATGCCCTTCTTGATTACTGCTTGACCGACCCGCCCTAGCCTGTCACGTGAAAGGAGGCCCCCATGGCCCCCCTGCACGCTGGCACGCTCGTCTGGACGCTCGGTCTCTCGCGCCTCTCCTGGGTCCTCGCACCGCTGGTCGGTGCGACGGCGGGTCTGCACGCCGCCACCTGGGGCACGTTCAAGGACGCGCTCTACGAGGGGTTCAGCGCCCGGAAGTACGCGCGGAGCGTCGTGGCCGGCGCGCTCGCGGGCCTCTTCATCGAGGCGGGGTGCGGCTTCGACCTCACGACCGCCGCGGGATTCATCCTCCTCTTCGCCACGGCCTACGCTCTCGAGCGCGGCGCGCTCGAAGCGTGGAAGGCGTTCGTGCGTGAGGAGGACCAGGGCAAGTACTTCATCCCGATGCAGTTCGCGGTCTTCGGCCGCGTCGTGCGCAGCAAGCTGGCCCGTCGCGCCGCCGGTGTGGGGTATGCGGCCGCCCTGGCGCTCCTCATCATCGCGCTCGTCAGGCTCCAGCCCGCGCAGGGACATCCCGCACTCTGGTCGCTGCTCGTCGTGGGCACGTTCGGCGGATGGGTGTCGGCCTTTGGCGGGGCGTGGAAGGACGCGCCCAAGGAGGGCTTCCAGCTCTTCAAGTTCTTCCGGAGCCCCGGCATCGCCCTCGGCTTCGCGCTGCT
>JBGPHD010000062.1:0-15513 GCA_041484135.1 Gemmatimonadota bacterium | reverse complement strand
GCCATCGAGTGCCTGTTCTTCATGCAGCCGCTCAACCGGCTGGCGCGACGCCGGCTCCAGGACGTGGCGGAGTACCTCTGCGACGATTGGGCGGCGAACCGCACCGGCGGGGGCATGGCGCTCGCGACCTGTCTCGCCGAGGTGGCCACGTGGGTGCGGGGCCGCCCGCAGCCGGCGCCGGTCGCCGCGATGGCCGAGGATCGCTCCCACCTGGTGGCGCGGGTCCAGCGGTTGCTCGACGGTCCGCGATCCGCCGCCCGCGGTCCGGCGGTGGCGTTGCGGGCGGCGCTGGGCGCCGGCGCGCTCGCGCTGGTGGCCTGGGCGGCCCCGGGTGTGGCCGCCGGCGACGCGACGGAGCAGGGCATCGCGGACGCGTCGCCCAAGCGGGAGGAGAAGGCGGCGTCGTTCGAGAAGTCGGAGCCCGCGCTCGTGTCGGGGCAGGGCGGCGACGGCTGGTTGTCCGTGCGTGACGGCGGGCGCCTTCTCGTCCTGCACCGCGGATTCAGCGTCAGGCTGCGCGGCAGCGGGCGCATCGCGTTCCGGCAGTGGGGCCGCGCGTTCGAGCTTCCGGACGGTTACACGGTCCAGGTGAACGGCGACGACGTGACCGATGACCGGGACGTGTGCGAGCGGAGCGACACGGTCCGCATCCTCGACGACGGCGGCGAGGTCGCCTGGGTGCTCGAGCCCGTCACGATGAGGGGCGCCGTCGCGTACGCCGAGCGGACCGACAGCGTGGACGCCCTGGTGGAGTCGGTGCTACGGCAGGTGCGGGTGCGGAGCGGCAGCGCGAACATCGATCGGTCCGAAGTCGATGCGGCGATCGACACGCTGGTGCGCGCTTGGGAGCGGGACCCCGAGTCGGTGGACCGGGCCGCGCGGCGCCTCGAGCGCCGCTTGGGGGACATCGAACCCGTTCTCGACAACCTCGGCGAATTGGTGAGCCAGAGGATCGGCAGGCAGCTCGCCCCGCAGCTGGAGAGTCTCGGCACCGACATTTCGCGGGAGCTGGTCCCCGCCGTGGCGCGTCTGGGCGTGGATCTCGGCCGGGGGATCGTGGGTAATCTGGGCGATCCTTCCGCCCGCCACGCCGGGCGGAGATCGGGCAAGCCGAAGGCCCGGTAGTTCTCGCCCTTTTTTCTTGACATGAGTGGGGGCGCGGGGCCAATTTCCGACCCGTGCCCTTCCCATTTCCAGGAGTCGCAGCGCCCCTGACCCGACGAGTGCGGGGCAGGGCGTGGATGGTCGCACTTGCGGCGCTCACGGCGTGCCTCCTCCCGTCCGACAGCAGCGGCAAGCTCCGCATCGATGTGCGGGGCGTGCCGGCCATGTTCTTCGTCGGCGACCGCGTGATCGTCAGCGCGTCGGTGGTGGATGCCAGCGGCGCCGAGATCCCCAACGAGAATGTGCGGTTCACGACCGACAACGACGCCGCGCTCGAGATCCGGCCCCTCACCGGCCGGCAGGCGGAGTTCCTGGCCCACCTCTCGCAGCAGGTGACGGTGCGGGCCACCGCGATCTCGTACAGCTTGCCGCCCGTCGCCTTCACCGTGAACATCAACCCCGGCGTCTCGATCGACAGCATCACGCCCAGCCAGGGCCGGTGGGGCGATGAGATCGTCGCGTACGGCGCGGGGCTCGACTCGCTCAACCTGATCCACTTCCACGTGGACGGCATCCCGACCCACCCGATGAGTTTCGAGGGCCTGTCGCCGCGCCCGGACCGGTATGGGCGCGTGATGGTCGTCATCCCGGCGGGGGCGCACCCCGACTCCCCCACCGAGGCCATCGCGCAGTCGGGATCGGCCAACGGCCCGCGGGTCACGGTGACGGCGCAGGAGGACCGCTACGAGCCCAACGAGGCCGCACCGTCCGACCTCGGGACGCTCCCGGAGTTGTACCACAATCCCGGCCTCGCCCTTGAGCGTCGTGTGCGCGGCGATGCGCGTCCGGCGATCGACTGGTACCGCTTCACCAACACCACCACGCAGGATCGCACCATCCGGCTCATGGGCGCGGCCACCGGCGGCACGGGCTTCATCGTCAACAACGCCACGGGGCAGACCGCCTTCTTCTGGGACGGCTCGGGGGAGTCCACGGTGTGCAGCGGGGTCGCGCAGGGTTCTCCCCACCCGGTGGGGGACACCCTGACGGTGGCGCTCAAGGACCTGCCGGCGGGGACCTACGACATCGAGATCGACTACGAGCGCCGCAACCAGGACCGCCCGTACGAGCTGATGATCATGCCGGAGTACATGAGCATGATGGACGCCGACGCGGCCGAGGGGAACGACTACTGCGAGGCGGCCACATCGGTGACCGTCGGCGCGGCCGCGCGCCCGCTCACCATCGACCGGCCTAACGACGACGACTGGTTCAGGTTCACCGTCCCGGCGGGCGGGCTCAACCTCCGCTTCCTCGTCCAGTTCGCCGACAGCAACGACCTCGACCTCGAGATCCTCCGGAGCTTCCTGCCCGACTCCGCGGTGTTCGTCGCGGCGAGCTTCTCGGCGGACGAGAACGCGGAGGACTACACCGTCAGTCTGCCGCCGGGCAACTACCTGCTGCACGTGTCGTCCTTCCTCGCGCTGCCGGTGGACTACACCCTCAGCATCACGGCCGTGCCTGCGGCGGGGACCGCGGCGGTGGCGGGCACGGGCCGCCGGGAGAACGCCTGGCGGGAGAAGGCGCGGAGACGGGTGCGATGACCTGCACGCACTGCGCCACCCCGATCCCTGAGGGCGGCCGCTTCTGCCCGACCTGCGGCGCGGACGCCACCGATCCGGGCGCCCAGGGCAGGACGACCACCCCGGGTACGGACCTCACGTCCCAGGCGCTGCACCAGCTGAAGCGGGCGGTGGAAGGCCACTACCGCGTGGAGCGGGTCCTGGCCCGCGGCGGCATGGGTGTCGTCCTCCTCGCCGAGGACCTCGTCCTGGGGCGGCCGGTGGCGATCAAGATGCTCCCGCCGGAGTACGGCCACGATGAGAAGCTGGTCGGGCGCTTCGAGACCGAGGCGCGCACCGCCGCCAAGCTCGATCACCCCAGCATCGTCCCGATCTTCTCGGTCGAGAGCAACGGCGGCTGTCATTTCTTCGTGATGAAGTACATCACCGGCAGGAGCCTCCAGGAGCTCCTGGAACAGGGCCCGATGCCGTTGGAACTCTGCCAGAACGTGCTCGCGGACGCGGCGCGCGCCCTGGGCCACGCCCACAAGCGCGGCCTCATGCACCGCGACATCAAGCCCGGCAACATCATGGTGGACGAGGATGGCCACACCGTCATCATGGACTTCGGGATCTCGAAGGCCGTGCAGGCGGCCGTGAGCTTCACCGCGACGGGCCAGATCGTCGGGACGCCGCAGTACATGAGCCCCGAGCAGGCCAAGGGGATGACGCTCGACGGCCGCTCCGACCAGTACTCGCTCGCGCTGGTGGGCTACCAGATGCTCACCGGCCGGCAGTGCTTCGAGGGCGACTCGGCCCACGTGGTGCTCTACAAGCAGATCTCGGAACCGCCGCCGCCCATCGAGCCGCTGCGGCCCGACACGCCGCCCCACCTCGTGGCGGCCATCATGCGCGCCCTCGCGAAGGACCCGGGGCAGCGGTTCCAGACCATGGGCGAGTTCGCCGCCGCGGTCCAGAACCGCACCGACACGAGCCAGGCCACGCCCGCCAGCGCCCGGGCGCTGACGCCGGTGCCGCCGACGCTGGTGTCCGCGAAGGCGCGTCGCCCGATCGGGATGTGGCTGGGGGTGGGTGGGGTCGCGGTCGCGGCGATCGCGATCGCGATGCTGGTGATGAATCCCCGCCGTGGCGAGACGCCGGCGGCGGGCGCCGCGGCCCCGGCCCCCGCCGCCGCCGTTCCCGCGCCTCCGGCCGAGTCCTCCGCCACGCCGGCGGTCCCCGCCTCCGCCGAGCCGCCCGCGGGATCCGCCAGCCGGCCTAACGAGCCGGCCGCCGAGCCGCCGGCGTCCCGCGCCCAGCGCCAGCCGCCGCGCGAGCCGGCCCAGCGCACCCAGGCGCCCGCGGCGCCGGCTGCCCCCGTGCAGGCACCAGCGCCCGCGCCCGCGCCGGCCCCCGCCGCGGTCGAGACCGGTTATCTCACCATCGACTCGGACCCCTTCGGCACCGTGTCCATCGACGGCGTGGATGCGGGCGACACGCCGCTGATCCGGCGCGCGCTCCGTCCCGGGACCTACGCCGTGCGCATCAACCACGAGGGGTACCGCCCGTGGTCCGGCTCCATCACCATCACCGCGGGGAACACCGTGAGCCGCCGCGTCCAGCTGGTGCCGCAATGATGCTACGCCGTGCGCTCGCCGCCGTCTTCGGCCTCGCGCTGCTCGTCCCCGCGGCGCGCGCGCAGGAGAGCGCCGCCGTCCGGCGGGTCAAGCAGTCGTACGACGAGCTCAGCTACGACAGTGTGATCGCGCAGGGCCAGCGCGTGATCGCGCGCGAACGCCTGAGCCGCGCCGACCGCGCGCTCTGCTACGAGCTGCTGGCCCTGACCTACGGCGCGCTGGACTCGACGGCGAAGGCCGTCGAGGCGTTCCGCGAGCTGGTGCGCATCGACCCCGACCGCGAGCCGGACGTCAACCGCGTCGCGCCGCGCATCACCGCCCTCTACGCGTCGGCGCTGGGACAGGTCACCGTCATCCGGCGGGTGCGCGTGGACTCCGTGGCGTTCGTCGCGGGCTTGGGAGCGCTCCCCATCCGCTACCAGGTGTCGCGGCCCTCGCGCGTCGTCACCAGGGTCTCGGGGCCGGGGCTCGATGCGCTCGTGGATTCCGGCACGGCGGCGGGGAACGGGGAAGTGCGCTGGGATGCGCTGCTGCCGGGCGGAGCGCCCGCACCCGACGGGCGATACCATATCGTGCTCGAGGCCACGTCGGGCCGCGACGTCTACCAGGTGGACGTCCCGGTGGATGTGGGCAGCGCGGCGGTGGACACGCTCCAACATCTCACCACCCTCGAGGGCTACACCGAGCGCCCGGAATCGGAGCGCCCGCCGCGCAGCTGGAGACCCCTCGGCATCGCCGCGCTCTACGCGGCGGTCTCCTCCGGCGCGTCGCTCGGACTCGCCAACACCAACGTGGGGCAGGGCACGAGCACCGGCCTCCTCGCGGTGAGCGCCGCGACGCTCTTCGCGGGATTCGCGATGAGCGTCAGCCGGCCGGAACCGAGGCCCGTGGAGTCGAACATCCTCTACAATCGCCTGCTCCGCGAGCAGATCGCGCGCCGCAACTCGGAGATCGCCGTCCAGAACGCGGAACGGCGCCGCCAGACGCTCCTCCGCGTCACGCCCGCGCCGAGGACCCCGTGAGACACCGCCTGCTCGCCGTCGCCGCGGGCGTGATCGCGGCCCACCTCCCGTCTCACCTCGTGGCGCAGACCGTCAGATTCGCGGCGCTCGGCGCGTACGGCACCTACCAGGAGGCCACCACCAGCCGCGAGTGGCGCGGAGCGGGGTATGGCGGGAGCGCCGAGGTGGTGGGGCGGAAGCTGCGCCTCGAGGGAGCGGTGACCCGGTTCACGATGGCCTCCGTCGCGGGGCCCCTGTCCGGTCTGAGCTCGATGCACGTGCTGACATGGGATGCGCGGGCCGGGCTCGGCTTGGGCTCATCGTTCTGGTTGGAGGCGGGCGGCGGGCGCCTGACGGCGGACCCCAAGCTCGCGGCCCAGGACATGGGGTTCGTCCGTGTCGGCCTCCTCTCCGAGAGCCGGTTCTCGCGCAACGCGGACGTGTGGGCTCGGGCCGCGTACCTGCCGGTCACGCGCTACTCCGGCGGTGGCAGCGCCCGCATGGCGGTCGAGCTGGGGTTCGGCATCCATCTCGGCCTGGGGAGCGGCCGGTTCCACGTGCGCGCCGCCTACCAGTTCCAGCGGATGGACCGCACCGTCCGCGGCCGCGACGTGCCGATCCAGACCACCAGCGCCCGCCTGGGCATCGGCGCGGGCTTCTAGCGGCCTAACGCACCGCCGCCATCGCCCAGGGCGGCCGGCGCGCGGTTCCATCCAGGCGCACGACCGTCCCCGCACCCGCGGCCCGCGCCCGCTCGTAGACGGCGGCCGCCGCGGCCACGTCCTGCAGCGCCATCCCCGTCGAATCGAAGACGATCACTTCCTCCGCGGAACGGCGGCCGGGTTTGCGCCCGGCCACGATCTCCCCCAGGTCGGCGTGCACCCGCGCGCGCGTCATCAGGCCCGCGTCGAGCGCGTGGTGCAGGTCGCCGATCGTCGCGCATTGCTCGAGCACGTCCGTGACGACCGTGCTGCCGGCGAGCAGCGCGGGCTCCAGCTCCTGCTTCTCCTCGTTGTCGGCGCCGACCGCGGCCACGAACGCGCCGGGGCGGACGTGGCCCGGGCCGAGGAAGGCGCGTCGGGACGGGGTGCACGTCACCACGATGTCGCTGGCCGAGGCCGCCGCCGCGAGATCCGGGGCCCGCGTGACGTCGATGGCGAGCGCCGCCGACATCTCGGCCGAGAACCTCGACGCGCGGTCCGGGTCGGCGTCCACCGCCCAGGCCCGCGCGACCGGGCGCACCGCCGCGACCGCGCGCAGCTGCACCCGCCCCTGGACCCCGCACCCCACGACCGTCACGACCGTCGCATCCTCCACCGCCAGGTGGGCCGCCGCCACGGCGGTCGCCGCGCCGGTGCGGAGGGTCGTGATCTCCATCGAGTCCATCAGGGCGAGGAGCACGCCGGTCCCCGCCTCGAAGAGCGCGATGACGCCTTGCACCGTCGGCAGGCCGTGCCGGGACGGATTGCCGGGGAAGTTGGCGTTGATCTTCGCCGCGAAATGGCCGTCCAGGCGGCCCGCCTTGAGGTGGAAGCCGCCGCCCTCCACGGGGAGCCCGAGGAGGCCGGGCGGCGCGGCGGTCCCGAGCCCGTGCCGGCGGAACGCGTCCGCGACGGCGGCGATGCAGGTCTCGAGGTCGAGCAGCGCGGCGACGTCGCGCCGCGTGAGGATCAGGGTGGAGCCGTGCTCCATCGGCAAGCCCTTGCGCTGGGGAAGGGAGACTGATACAGTTGTGACTAATGAATGATTCAACTGCGACATCCGCGCAAGGGGCCTCCGGCGAGGCGCGGTGGCTCCTCCTCATCCACCAGATCCCGCCCAAGCCCGACTACTTCCGGGTCAAGGTCCGGCGCCGGCTCCACCGGATGGGCGCGGTCGCCCTCAAGAACTCGGTCTACGTCCTGCCCCGGAGCGAAGAGGCGCTGGAGGACTTCCAGTGGCTCGCCCGCGAGATCGAGGCCGACGGCGGGGACGCCACCGTTTGCGAGGCGGCCTTCGTCGCCGGGATCACCAACAAGGAGCTCACGTCCATGTTCCGAGCGGCGCCGGAGCCGGTGGAAGCGCCTGGGCCGGCGGGAAAGCGATTCAAGGTGAAGCCCGGCCGGACCTGGGTGACGCGCCAGGGCGTCAAGGTGGACCGGATCGGGAGCGCGTGGCTCATCCGGCGCTTCCTCGACCCCAAGGCGCGGTTCAAGTTCGTGCCGGCGAAGGGCTACGCGCCGGCCGCCGGCGAGCTGCGCTTCGACATGTTCGAGGCCGAGTACACCCACGAGGGTGAGCGGTGCACGTTCGAGACGCTGCTGGCCCGGTTCGGCGTGCGGGACCGCGCCCTCGCCGCCATCGCCGAGATCGTGCACGACGTGGACTGCAAGGACGAGAAGTTCCAGCGCGAGGAGGCGGGCGGCCTGTCGGCGCTGGTGAACGGGATCGCCGCCGCGCACCCGCGCGACGAGGAGCGCCTCGCGCGGGGCGCGCCGGTCTTCGACGCCCTCTACGCGGGGTTCCGGAGACCGCGCCGCTGAACGCGGGCCTCGGTCCGCTGGTCGGGTACTTCCTGCGCCTCGGCACGGTGGGCTTCGGCGGGCCGATCGCGCTGGTGGGGTACATGCAGCGGGACCTGGTCGAGGCGCGCGGCTGGTTCACGGAGAAGGAGTACAAGGAAGGGCTGGCGCTGGCGCAGCTCGCGCCGGGCCCGCTGGCGGCCCAGCTCGCCATCTACCTCGGCTGGGTGCGGGGCGGGGTCATCGGCGCGACGCTGGTCGGTCTCGCTTTCGTCGGCCCGTCGTTCCTGATGGTGCTCGGGCTCTCGGCGCTGTACGTGCGGGTCGGCGGGCTCCCCTGGATGCGCGGCGCCTTCTACGGCATCGCGGCGGCCGTGATCGCGATCATCGCCCGCAGCGCGGTGAAGCTGGTCCGCCTCACCCTCAAGCGCGACCACCTGCTGTGGGGGATCTTCGCGGTGAACGCGGTCGTAGTGGCCGCCACCGGGACCGAGATCATCTGGGTCTTCCTCGCGAGCGGGGTGCTGGCGCTGGCGGTGCGGCGGGCCAGGTGATCGCGCGGATCTTCTGGTACTTCGTCAAGGCGGGCGCCGTGGTGTTCGGGAGCGGGCTCGCGATCGTGCCGTTCCTCTACGGCGGCGTGGTGGGTCACTACCACTGGCTCACCGAGCGGCAGTTCCTCGACGCCGTCGCGGTCTCGATGATCACGCCGGGGCCGGTCGTCATCACGGTGGCGTTCATCGGGTACCTCACGGCCGGGCCGTCAGGCGCGTGCGCGGCCGCGCTGGGCGTGTTCCTGCCGGTGTACCTGGTGGTGGTGGTCCTGGCGCCGCACTTCAACCGGTTCGCGCAGAACCCGCGCGTCAAAGCGTTCGTGGACGGGGTGACGGCCGCGGCCACGGGAGCGATCGCCGGCGCGGCGTTCGTGCTCGGCCGGCGCGCGCTGATCGACGGGGCCACCCTGGCGATCGCGGCGCTCACGCTCGTCCTGCTCTCCACGATCAAGCGGATCCCCGAGCCGGTGGTGATCGTCGCCGCGGGGCTCGCCGGGGTGCTGATCGCCTAGGCGCCCGGGCGTGGCGGGACGCGCTCCGGCGTTCGTCGGCCCACCCCGAAAGGCGGCCCCGCTGCTGGATTTCCGACCGGGTTGCGGAGGCCCGTTCCGGGGTGGAACTTTGGGGCGTTCCCAACCACACCCCCATCCCGGCCGGAGGTCTCCGATGCGGTCCCGCTTCCTCGCGCCTGCCGTCATTCTCCTCGTCGCGTGCAGCCACACGCCTCCCATGCGGATGGGCGTGATCTCGATGAACGGCGAGGTCACAGGCACGCTGACGCGCCGGGATCCCCATCTCAGGAACGAGGGGCCGTACCAGAGCTGGAGGTTCTACGGGACCTCGGGTCAGACCGTCACGATCGACGCCATGTCGGATGACTTCGACGCGTATGCGCGGCTCATGGATCCGGCGCTCAACATCGTGGCGCGCGACGACGACACCGGCGAGGGGCTCAACGCCCGCATCACGTACACGCTCCAGGCCACCGGCAACTACACGATCGTGGTGAGCGCCTGGCGAGCGAACACGGGCGGGGCCTATCGGGTGCGCCTGGTCGGCGGAGCGGTCGCGACGACGGACCTGGTGTACGAGGGCATCGTGGGCACCATCGCGCGGGGGAGCAACACCATGGGGACCCTCACCCTCTCCGATGCGACGCTCCGCGATGACTCCCACTACGACGCCTACACCTACGCCGGCCGCGGTGGCGAGTCGATCACCGTGCTGGTGGAGTCCACGGCGTTCGACCCGTACGTCATCATCCAGGACATGACGGGCAACGCGCTGGCGTCGAACGCGGGGCTGGCCGGCGCACGCGCGGCGCAGGTCACCTTCACGCTCCCGGCGGCCGGGATGTACCGCATCGTCGCCAACACCAAGCAGCGGACGCTCACGGGCTCGTACCGGGTGATCATGCTGCCGTAGCGGCGCGAGGAGATTGCGGGTACCGCGGGGAGCGGGCCGGCGTTATCTTCGAGCATGGAGAACGCCAGCATCGTCGCCATCTTGGCGCGGTACAAGGACCCCAGCCTGCCGCGCAGCCTCTGGCAGTTGACCAGCTCGGCGGTGCTGCTGGTCGCCACATGGATTCTCATGTACCTGAGCCTGCGGGTCTCCTACTGGCTCACGCTGGCGCTCGCGGTGCCGGCGGCGTTCTTCCTCATCCGTCTGTTCATCATCCAGCACGACTGCGGCCACGGAGCGTTCTTCAAGTCGCCCAAGGTGGCGGACGCGGTCGGCTCGATCATCGGGGTCTTCACGCTGACGCCGTATCATTACTGGAAGAAGACCCACGCCATGCACCACGCGACGAGCGGCAACCTCGAGCATCGCGGTTTCGGGGACATCAGCACGCTCACGGTGGACGAGTACCTGGCGCGGGGGTGGTGGGGCAGGCTGAAGTACCGGCTCTACCGTCATCCCGTGACCCTGTTCGTCGTCGGCCCTGCCTTCCAGTTCGTAGTGAAGCACCGCATCCCGACCATCGTGCCGCGGGCGTGGAAGCGGGAGCGGTTCAGCATCGTGTGGACCGACATCGTGCTGGCCGGCTTCGTGGCGACGATGGCGCTCACCGTCGGCCTCAAGGCGTTCCTCCTGGTCCACCTGCCGTTCCAGCTGCTCTCCTGCTCGCTCGGGGTGTGGCTCTTCTACGTGCAGCACCAGTTCGAGCCCACCTACTGGGAGCACGACGAGCGGTGGCAGTACGAACAGGCGGCGCTCCAGGGCAGCTCCTACTACCAGCTGCCGCGGGTCCTCCAGTGGCTGACAGGTAACATCGGCATCCATCACATCCACCACCTCAACGCGCGCATCCCCAACTACCGCCTGCCGGTGGTGCTGCGGGAGCATCCCGAGCTGACGGAATGCAACCGGCTCACGCTCTGGGAGAGCATCCGGTGCATCCCGCTGGCACTCTGGGACGAGCGGGAGCGGAAGCTGGTGGGATTCGGGAAGGTGAAGCAGTACAGCAGAGCGTAGGGTAGCGTCGGGGAGAGCGAGTGAGTCCCGCCGGGCGTCAGGCACGCCGGCGGGCTTTTGCGTTTCGCCGCGCGCGCTTGACGCGCCCGGCCCGCCGTGTATTCTAGAGTTCAAGGCGATACCGAGCCGAGGTGCTGTTGGGGATGCGCGGGGACCGGACGGTCAGGTCCCGTCGCGCGGGGGGGTGGGGATGCCGAAGCTCTTGTTCCTCGTGCACGGCATGGGTGTGCACGGCAGCGATTGGTCGGCGCCGGTGCGCGCCAAGCTCGTCGAGACCGCGAGCCGCTACGCGGCGTTCCGGAACGGCCCGCCGTTCGACCAGCGGGTCGAGATCGTCCCCGTCACCTACGACGGCGTCTTCACGGGGATGCTCCAGCAGTGGCGGGGCTCGAGCGACGCGCTGGCCGCGTTCGCGCACGAGAACGCCCTCCCGATCCCCACCACGCTCGCCTGGCTGAACAGCGCTCCCGACACCGACAAGGCCTTCTTCTGGTCGCACGCCGTGGACGTGCTCCTGTACCGTTTCAACAGCATGGCGACGCGTCAGGCGCGCCTGCTGCTGATGAGCACCATCGCGGCCAAGCTGGTCAAGGCGATGGAAGGCGGGGACGCCGTGGAGGCGTCGGTGATGGCCCACAGTCTGGGCACGTCGGTGGCGCACGACGCCCTGGCGATCCTCGGGTCGGAGCCCCAGGACGGCAGCCGCGCGTTCCTCGCCGGCAACTTCCGGTTCGAGAACTTCTTCGCGGTCGCCAACGTCAGCAGGGTGCTTCAGACCGCGCCGCGGGTGTATGACAGCGTGGTGCACCCCGCTACGGTGGCCCCGCCCACGGCATACCTCACGCGGTACTACAACTTCCGCCACCTGGTCGATCCGTTCCCCGCGGCATCGGCGTTCGCGCCCTCCGGCTGGGGCGAGGACTACCGGCCGGTAGAGGGCCTGGACCACATCCGCGACTTCAACGTGCACGACTTCGAGCACTATCTCGACGCGCCGGCCGTGCACATCCCGATCATCAACGGGATCCTCGGGCCGGTGATCCCGCAGCAGGAGAAGCGCGAGGCCGTCGCCCGGTATGCCGCCGAGCCCGGCCTGCCGTGCGCGGACCGGGTCAGGGCGTTCGTGGCCGCGGGACGCGAGCTCATCGACCTCGTCAAGGACAGCGAGCAACCGGAGCGGTTGCTCATCGCCGGCTGCCGGTTCCTGGCCGCCGCCCGGGAGGCGCGCGATGCGTGCCGTTAGGCTCCTGGTCCTGGCCGTCGCGCTGGCCGCGGGCGCGCCGGCCCGGGCACAGACGCCCGACCAGCTGGTGCAGCGCGACTGCGACGTCGATGTGGTGTCGCATCTCGACCCGGCGGCGCTGCCGGCGCCGTGGTCCGGTGCGCACCCGAACGTGGTCCGGGCGCGGTTCCGCGATCGCCTCGCGCGCGGCGAGTGGGCGGCGGTGTCCGCCGAGCTCGCCCGCGACTTCCGCGGCTCGCGGACGGTGCCGCCGGGGCCGATGCGCACGACCTTCCAGGCGGAGCTCGATTCCATGGCGTCGGAGTTCAGAGCCGTGGCCTCGAGCGCCGACTTCGCGACGCTGGTCCGCAACGCCGACGGCGTGAGGCAGGTGCGGTTCCACCTGGCCCGTGACGTGCGCGACGACTCGGACGCCTGGCGGTTCATGATCTTCGACCCGCCCATGCGGATCGTGCTGGACGCCGGCACCGACGCGGACGCGCGGCGGGACCTGTGCTGGCGCGCCATCACCGCGGAGCGGTTGCTGATCCTGTACGGCGCGCCCGGCCGCCAGCGTACGGCCGCCGCGCTCGAGGCGCTGATCGGGCGCTGGGAGAACTACAACCACAACGGGTACTCGCAGTATCCGTGGGAGCTGGTGGTCAACGGGCTCTCGCGCCCCGCCCCCGCGGACCTCGCGCCACCCGCCCGGCAGATCGTCCTGTTGCATCCGTCGTTCGGCGTCGAGGTGGCGGGCCGCTGGGACCAGCTGCAGCGGCTCGACGTCCTCGCGGTGGAGCCGTTAGGCCTGCTGTGGTACAACGCCAGCCGGACGTCGTACGTCGGCGTGTCGGCGCTGGTGACCGTGCCCTCGACCGCGGGCATGGGCGTCGGTGCCCTGGTGCACCTGGGCCGGGTGGCGAGGGTCGGCTATGTGGTGCGGCGGGCGGTGGCGCCGGGCGTCCATCGCAACGGCGTGATGATGTCGATCGACGCCTATCGCCTGGCGGCCGGGGTGCCGGGCCAGTTGCGCGGCGTGGTGGAGCGGCTGCGGGCGTTGAAGGACGAGATGACGGGCCCGGCGCCGGAGTGATGGGACCGGTCAGGTCTGAGGCAGTCCTGCAGGGAAGACGACGCTAGAACTCCCAGGTCACTCCGAGGCTCGGCAACCGCGGCAGTTGCTCGTCGGGGATGGGCCGCACCAGCAACTGTCCGTTCTGCACGCTGATGTTGTAGTCGTAGCCCCGCGGATTGACGTGGCTGTAGAGGTTGAACACGTCGAGGTAGGCGTGCAGCGTGCCATGGCGGAGCCGCCATTGCCGGCTCACCCGCACGTCGAGCCGGTGGTAGGCGGGCAGCCGTCCGCCGGCCAGCGTGCCGAAGGTCCTGAACAGGACCCGGGTGTTGTTGACGGTGGTGTCGAGGACGAAGGTCGCCGGGGTGTAGGGCCAGCCGCTGTGGTACTGCCACGAAGCGCTGAACCGCCAGGCCGGGCCGGCCGCGTAGGTCGCGTCGAGGACCACGGTGTGCCGCTGGTCCCTGGTGCGCGGGATCAGCGTTCCCGCCGAGTCGTCCGCCACCCGCGCCAGCGCGTAGCTCGCCGACCAGCCGAAGGGACCGCCCGGCCGCTGCTCCACCAGCACCTCGAGCCCCCGCGCGTCGCCGGTGGCGGGCCCGATCCGCAGACGGTCCCCGCCGATCTCGGGGAACGCGTCGACGCTGTTGTCCCGGTTCAGCCAGCGCGGCCGGAGGTGCGTGTACCGCCGCTCGTACGCTTCGATCCGGACCGCGACGGCGGCCGGGAGCCGCTGCTCGATCCCCACCACGCGCTGCTCGGCGCGCTGCGGGGGATAGAAGAGCGAATCGCCGTACTGGACCGGGATCTCCTGGATGCCCTCGGCCTGGGTGTACGCGCCCCACGCCGCGCGGAGCGTGGTGCCGCGCGTCAGCACGAGCGCGGCGTTGAGACGCGGCGCCAGGATGCCCTCCCCGGCGTACGAGGCCCGGTCCCACCGCACGCCCGCCTCGACGGTGAGGGCATCGCGGGGCCGCACCCGGAGCGCGGCATAGGCGCCCAGCGCCGTGCCGTCAGGCCGCAGCGCCACCGCGGTGGTGTCGGTGCGCTGCACGATGGAGTCATTGCGCACGAACGAGACCTGTCGGCTGTTGAAGTAGTCGTAGCGGCTGGAGAGCGAGCGGAGGTCCAGGCCGCCCTTGAGCAGCGCCCGCTCCGAAAGGGAGACCGTCCAGTCCTGCCGGAGTCCCACCACATCGAAGCTCCGGCGGTCGGACAGCGCGAGGGTGTCTCGGGAGTCGAGCGGGCCGTTGCCCGTCCGCCGCCAGGTGAGCCGGCCGACCGAGAGCACGGCCGAGGCGGTGACGCTCCGTCCCAGCAGCCCGTTCCACGTGGCCCAGGCATAGCGGCTGCCGTAGCCGCTGGCGAGCTCCGGCTCGTTGGTCTCGGTGTAGGTGAGGTCGTCCCGGGCGTAGAGCGCGTGCAGCCCGATCGTGTGCCGGTCGCTCAGCCGGTACTCGACCTTCGCGTACCCGTCGTAATAGGTGGGGGAGATGCTGTCGTTGTCGCCGATCAGCTTGAGCGCGATGTCGAGGTAGCCCCGGCGGGCCGAGACCAGCCAGTGCCCGCGGCCGTTCCCGAACGCGCCCCGGCTCGACGCCCGCACGCTCGTGATGCTGAGGCCGAGCGTGGTGTGCGGGCCCTCCGCGTCCTCGGTGAGGGTGCGCATGGTCATCACGCCGGTGAGCCGGTCGCCGTACTCGGTGGTGAAGCCTCCGGTGGTAAGATCGAGCGAGCCGATCGTCGCCACGTCGATGATGGACAGGGCGCCGTCGAAGTCCTTGAGATGGAACGGCTCGATCAGGTCGAGGCCGTCCAGGCGCGCGAGCAGTTCTTCGTTCGGCCCGCCCCTGACCCAGAACCGCGCCGACATATCGTTCGAGGCGAGGCCGGGAAGACGGGTGATGGCGCGGTAAAGGTCCTCGCCGATCTGCGGTTCGGTCTCGATGTCCTCGCGGGAGAGGGTCGCGGCGGAGATCGGCCGCGCCTCGAGCGCCGAGAAACGGCTGGGCGTGACCACGATCTCGGCCAGGGAGATGACGATGGGCTCGAGGGTGAAGTCCAGGGTCGCGGCGCCTCCCGCGGCGACGGTGACGTTCCCCCGGCCCGCCCGGTAGCCGATCAAGTGCGCTTCGACGACCCAGGTGCCTGCCGGAACGCCACGGATGTAGAACCGGCCGTCGGTGTCGGTGAGGGTCCGGAGACCGGTGCCGGGGATCTGGACCGAGGCGTTGGCCAGGGGGGTCCGCGACGCGGCGGCGACGGTACCGCTCACGACCGATTGGGCGACGGCCGTGCCGCTCAGGGCGGCGGACAACACGAGCGGCAGCCAACTGTGGCTGCCGCTCGAAGGACGATGGAGCGTCATGCTATCCTGTT
>JBGPHD010000061.1:0-15819 GCA_041484135.1 Gemmatimonadota bacterium | reverse complement strand
CTGCAGGAGCAGGAACTCGACCCAGCCCGCGAAGCCCGCCGTGGCGGTCAGGCCGACGGCGCCCCACCGGATGTCCAGCCCCAGGAGCGGGGGCAGCAGCAGCGACACGGCGAACCCCAACACCGTGGTCAACACCACCCGCACGATCGCATAACGGAGCGGCGTCCGCGTGTCCCCCAGCGCGTAGAACGCGGAAGACGTGAGGCGGCTCATCGTCGAGGCGAGGAGGCCCACCGTGGAGCCCGCGAGGATCGCCCACACGTACTGGCTGTCGGTCCGCGAGAAGAGGCCCGTCTGGAACACCGCGCCCGCCACCACGTGGCCCAGCGCCAGGAAGGCCACGGCGCACGGCACGATGAAGAAGGCCAGCCGGTGGATGCCGAGCTCGAGCCGGGCGCGGAGGATCTCGCCGCGCTCCTGGTCCGTGCCCTGGGCCGCGGACATCGCCGGCAGCTCCGCCGCCGAGACCGACATCCCGAACATGCTCACCGGGAGCGTGTACAGCAGCTGCGCGTTGGCCACGGCGGCCGCGGCGCCGGTGCCGAGAAGACTCGCGATCACACCATCCACGTAGGCGCTGATCTGGTAGGCGCCGCGTCCCATCAGCGCGGGCCAGAAGTTCGAGAGCACGGTGCGGACCTCGGCGCTCGCGGTGGCGAGCGAGAGGCGCAGACCACGCACCAGGCCGAAGACCGACGGCAGCTGGACCAGCACCTGGAGCACGCTGCCGGCCACCGCGCTCCAGGCGATCACGATGACGAGGTCGCGCTGTCCCATGCGCGTGCCCGCGATGATGGCCGCGACGATGATCGCGAGATTCCAGACGACGGGCGCCGTGTAGGAGAGGAAGAACTTCCCGTGGCTGTTGAGCACGCCGAGGCACCAGGCGGAGAGCACCAGGAAACCGGTCGCAGGGAAGAGGATGCGGACCAGGGTGATGGTGAGGAGGCGCTTGTCCCCGGTGAAGCCGGGCGCGAGGACGTCGACCAGCAGCGGCGTGGCCGCGACCCCGAGGAGCACGATCACGCCGACCGCGAGACCGAGCAGGCCCGCGACCGCCCCGGCGACCCGTCCCGCGTCCTCGTCCCTGCCCTGCCCGAGGAGGCGGGCGTACACCGGGATGAACGAGGCGGAGAGGACGCCTTCGCCGAAGAGGTTCTGGAGGAGATTGGGGATGCGGAACGCCGCCGACAGCGCGTCGGCCGCGTCCGAGAGTCCCAGGAAGTGGGAGAAGACCCGTTGCCGGACGAGACCGGCGATCCGGCTGAGGAGGATGCCGGCGCCGACGAGCGCCGCGGAGCGCCCGGTCGAGCGCGCCATGCCTAGCTGCCGGGCTTGGGGAGGGCCTTCTGAGCGCCCTGCGCGCGGGCCGGGTCTTCGATCATCTTCTGGAGGTACTGTTGTTCCTCCTGGAGCTGCGCGAGCTGGCGGCTCACGACCTCGAGCTCGGACTCGAGCACCCCGACCTTGTCCGAGAGCTCCTTGATGCCCTGCGGCGCGTCGGAAGCGCCCCCGACCCGGCGATCCACGAACGACCGGACCACCGGTGAGTCGAGGACCACCGCCGTGAGCGGGATCATGAGCGCGACGAAGATGACGAGCCAGACCACGGGCGAAACCTAGGTCCGGGCCTGAGGGGCTTCAAGTAGCCGCTTCGCGTGGGCCCGGGCTCCGTCCTGGATGACGCTCAGAACGTCCTTCCCGTGCCGCGAGAGGAACGAGGCGACCGTGAGCACGCGCTCCTGGGGCTTGCCCCCCGGAAAGAGCTGCTCGCGGGCGCGGGCCACCTGCTGGAGGACGGTGTCGTTCTGACGCTTCAGGTGCGCCAGGAGCTTCTTCTCGATGTCGTGCGTGCCGGCGAGCGCCTGGTTCCGCGCCGACTCCACCGGCTTCTCGAGCGTGCTGTCGATCGCGACGGCCTCAGAGCGAAGGGCGGCGTAGCGTTCCGCGAGCATCGTGCGGAGCGATGCCAGAGCGTCCGCCGTCGAGGGCGGGAGGGCATCACGCGCCAGGGACGCCGCCACCTCGCCGTCCGGGCGCGAAAGCGCCTCGGGCGTCAGGGAGAGACGCTCGAGGACCTTGTCGACCTTCGCCTCGATGAGGGAGCCGGAGACGCGCGGCATCCGCACCGGACGCGGCACGCCGGTGAGCGCGAATACCGGACCCGTCTGCGCGAGATACGCCATCTCCGCGGGCCCGCCGACATACGCCACGGTGGGCAGCACGTGCGCCTCGACCGCGGGCCTGAGCAGCACGTTGGCCGAGATCCGCTCCGGCTCGGCGGCCAGCAGGCGCTCCGCGTCCTGCATCGTGATGACCTCGCCGCCGCGGCGCGCCATGAACCGGCCCGGCCCGTCGTGGCGCAGCCGGTCGCGCCCAGCCTTCCCTTCGAGCATCACCAGGCTGAGCCCCTCACCGACCGCTACCGGCACTTCGGCGCCGGACGCGCGCAGCCGTTCGGCCACGGCGGCAAGCTCGGCGTCCAGGTGCGGAGCCTCGCGCAGCGCCGCGAGGATCACCGCCCCCGCGGCCGCCTTGAGGGCCGGATGCCAGCCCCGGCACACCACCACGCCGAATGACCCCAGGAGCTCGGCGAGCGCGAGGGCGCACGCCTCCGCGAGCGAATGCTCGGGCGCGTAGGCCCGCGTCAGCCAGCCGAGCGTGTCGGCGCGGAAGTCGCTTGGCGGCAGCAGCGACTCCAGCCGCGCCAGCGCCTCACGCCCCTCCGGACCCACCGGCTCCCGGTACGCCGGCAGCATCGGTGCATCGGGCGCGCGCTCGCGCAGGACGACCCGGGCCGCGTGTCCGTCGGCACCCAGCACGTGGCAGTGGTTGATCTCGGCGAAATCGTGATCGTCGCCGGCCACCCAGAAGACGGGGACCACCGGCATGCCGTGCGCCGCGCTCAGGCTCTCCGCGAGCGCGACCGCCGTGAGGGCCTTGTGGATGGCGTAGAGCGGGCCGGTGAAGAGCCCCGCCTGCTGGCCCGTCGTGACCGCCAACGCGCGTCCCTCGGTGAGGAGGCGCAGCGACCCCTCGGCCGCGCCCTGCGCCAGGAACGCCGGTGCGGCACTCGCGGGCACGCGCCGCCCGCGCTGGGCGGCGATCGCGGCGGCGAGGTCGCCCTCGCCGCGGACGGCGCCGGCCGACGGCGAGAAGCGGAGCGTCACGACCGGCGGGCCAACAGCAGGCACCGGGGACTGATGGGCGTGTGCGCCCCGCCGGCGTAGTCGCCGAGGGCCGCCTCGGTGACGAGTCCCGCGTTCGCCAGCATCGTCTCGAGCTCCGATCGCTCGTACAGCCGCACCCGCTCGATGAAGCTGCGCCCCTCTCCGCCCAGATGAATGGTCTTGGTGACGAAACGCCCGTCGGCGCTCAGCTGCCGCTCCTGCACCACGACGGTCGCGCCGGAACGGCGCTCGTCGCGCGGCACCAGCCCCGCGCGCACCACCGGCGCGTTGAGGAAGTCGAGCACGAACGTGCCGCCGGGCACCAGCACCCGGGCGACCTCGCGCAACACGCGGGCGTGTTGCTCGTCCTCATCGAAATAGCCGAAGCTAGTGAACAGGTTGACCACCGCCCCGAAACTCGCGCTCCTCAGACCGAGGGCCCGCATGTCGCCCCGGAGCAGCGCGCCGCCGCTCTGGCGGCGAGCGGTGACGAGCAGCGGCATCGAGAGGTCCAGACCGACGACCTCGGCGCCCCGCCGGCGCAGGGCCGCCGCGTGCCGCCCCGCGCCGCACGCGAGGTCCAGCACCCGGCTCCCTTTTCGCCCGATCCCGCGAGCGGCGAGCAGCGCGATGAGCTGCTCGGCTTCCTCATCGTCGCGATGACGGTAGAGGTGCAGGTACTCTTCGCCGAACCACCGCTCGAACCACTCGGTCATGCCGGCTCGGGCCCGGCGATCACCTGTGCCTGGAAGGTGAAGAGCTCGGTGGCCGGATCGCGCCAGGCGCCGGGCACAAGCCCCGCCTTGCGACACGTCCCGTCCAGCAGGTCCTCCCGCCCCCACCGCATCTCCGGCGCCACCTGCGGCAGCAACAGGCCCTGGCGACCGCCGCGGCGCACCAGCACGCCGTCCCGCCCCGGCGTCACCTCCTCCGGCTTGACGCGGACCACCGGCGTCAGGACCGAGATCTCGACTTCGAGCCCTTCGAGCTCGTCCGGGCCGAGGGGCGCGAACCGCGGGTCCTCCCGCGCGGCGGCGACCGCCATCCGCCGCGTCACCTCGCCGAGCGGCAGGTCGTCCTCGAGATGCCCGATGCACCCCCGCAACTCACCCGCACGATGCAGGGAGACGAAGACCCCCGCGTGCCGCTGGAGGGCCGGGTCCGGGGGCACGGGCGGCAGCGGCTTGCCGCGCGCCCACGCGGACACCGCCTCGCGGGCCAGGTCGTACAGCCGCGCGGCGGCCGTCGCCTCGACGAGCAGCACGCCCGCCGGCGCGGTCACGGGCCGCCCGGTGTCCGCGAGCTCCTCAGGCGTACATGCCGCGCAGCCGGTGTACGGCGGCCACCCGGTCGATGGCCAGCGTGTAGGCCGCGATCCGCATGTTGACGCTGTACTTCTTTGAGACCCCGAGCACGTTCTGGAAGCTCTGGATCATGATCTCGGTGAGGCGGCTGTTGACCGTCTCCTCGGACCAGAAGTAGCCGCCGCGATCCTGCACCCACTCGAAGTAGCTCACCGTCACGCCACCCGCGTTGGCCAGGATGTCGGGGACGACGAAGACCCCCTTGCGGTTCAGGATCTCGTCGGCGCCCGCGGCGGTGGGGCCGTTCGCGCCTTCGATGATGACCTTCGCCCTGATGCTGTCGGCGTTGCGCGAGGTGATGACGTTCTCGAGCGCGGCCGGCACCAGCACGTCGCAGTCGAGCGCGAGCAGCTCGTCGTTGGTCACGCCCTCCGCCTTGGGATAGCCGGTCACGTACCGGTGCTCGGCACGCCAGGCCATCACGTCGGTGACGTCGAGCCCCTTGGGGTTCGCGATCCCGCCGGCGACGTCGCTGACGCCCACGATGGTGCAGCCCTCCTTCTGCAGGAGGTCCGCAGTCACCGAGCCGACGTTCCCGAACCCCTGCACCGCTACCCGCGCGCCCTTGAGCGGCATGCCGAGATGCTTCAGCGCCTCCTTGGTGCAGATCATGCATCCGCGGCCCGTCGCTTCGCGGCGGCCCTGGGACCCGCCCATCTCGATCGGCTTGCCCGTGACCACCGCGGTCACGGTGTGGCGATGATGCATGGAGTAGGTGTCCATCACCCAGGCCATGACCCGTTCGTTGGTATTCACGTCCGGCGCCGGGACATCGGAATCGGGGCCGAGCATCTCGATGATGCTCGACGTGTACCGGCGGGTGAGACGCTCGAGCTCTGCCGCCGACATCGACATCGGATCGCAGATGACGCCGCCCTTGGAGCCCCCGAACGGGATGTTCACGACCGCGCACTTCCAGGTCATCCACGCGGCCAACGCCTTGACCTCGTCGAGGGTGACCTTGAGGTCGAAGCGGATCCCGCCCTTGGCGGGCCCGCGCGACGTGTTGTACAACACCCGGTAGCCGGTGTAGACCTCGACGTCGCCCGAGTCGAGCAACACCGGGATCGAGACGATCACCTGCTTCTCCGGGTTGCGCAGGACCTTGTAGAGGCCGGCGTCGAGGTTGAGGAGCTCGGCGGCGTAGTCGAAGCGCGACATCATCGCCTCGAACGGGTTCTCTTCGGCAAGGAAGGTGTCCTTCTCCCGGCGGATGAGCTGCTGCTTCGTCACGGTCATACGTCTCCCGAGGGCGGCGCCGCCACCTGAGGGTTGAGTGTCGTCCGCGTGGCGGATGCGACGCGGTCCAGCAGGGCGGCGAGCACCTCGCCGCCGGAGGTGACGCTTACCGCGAGGGTGGCCACCCGGAAACCGGGGGCCCCGACCGGCCACAGCGGGCCGAGCTTCACCTCGTCCTTGGCGGTGGTCACGATGGTCGACCCTCCCGCCTCCCGCACGATGCGCCGCACGTCCCCAGCATCGTACGCATGATGGTCGCCGAACGCCAAGAGCCGCACCCGTGCGCCGGCGGCCTCGAGCTGCGCCGCGAACAGCTCCGGCTCGGCGATGCCGCAGACGGCGAGCACGTCGCGCCCGGCGAGCCCCGCGGCCGGTTCCGTCGCGCCCCCGCCCGGGGACCGCAGTCCCCCCAGCGCCAAGGCGATCGTGACCGCCTGCCCCGCTTTCGTCCGTGCGGCGAGCCGTCCCGCCAGCCTCACCGACTCGGCCAGGGTCGCGGTCTTGTGGCTCACCACGAGTGCGTCGGCCCGCCTGAGGGCGCCAAGCCCTTCGCGCCACGGCCCCGCGGGGAGCGGCCAGCGACGGTCCTCCGCGGACTCGGCGCTCACTACCGCGAGGAGCACGTCGGGCAGCACGTCACGACGCTGGAAGCAGTCGTCCAGGACCAGCGCGTCGGCGCCCAGGGCGCACGCGCGCGCCGCGGCGGCGTGCCGGTCGGCGCCGGCCACGACGAGGGCGCCGGGCACCGCGGCCTCGTGCTCCCTCGTCTCATCGGCGCCGTACCCCCTGAGGAGGATGCCGGGCCGCGCTCCCCGCCGCGCCAGCTCGCCGGCGAGGAACCCCGCGATCGGCGTCTTGCCCACGCCGCCCACCGCCAGGTTCCCGACCCCGATCGACGGCGCGGGGAGGCGGGTCGCACGGCGCCACCCGGCATCGTAGGCCGTGTTGCGCATCCACACGCCCAGGCGATAGGCACCGGCCGCGGGGAGCAACGTCCCCCGCGCCAGCGCCGCCGCCGGCGACCTCGAGCGCCACACCCAGTGGGCCACCATCCCCCAGTCGATCCCCCCGCTCACGCGGCGAGCAAATCGCGCGCCAGTCCCGCCGCGCGCTCCGCCGCCCCGGGACCGCCCAGCAGGCGTCGCACTTCCGCCAGCCCCGCTAATTGGGCCGCGCGTTCCGGGCTTTTTTCGTCCAGCAGCGGCATCACGGCGCGCGCCAGATTGTCCGCCTTGACGGCCCCCTGGACCAACTCGGGCGCGATGGCCCGGCCCGCCACCAGGTTCACCAAGCCGATCCACGGCACCCGCACCAGCCGCTGTGCCATGAGATATGAAAGGGAATGCATCCGGTATGCCACCACCAGCGGGGTGCCGGCGAGTGCGGCCTCGAGCGTGGTCGTTCCCGACTTGCACAGCGCCGCATCCGCGGCGGCGAAGCACTCCGGCGCCCGCCCGCTGACGACCCGCACCTCGCCCGGGTCGGGGTACGTCGAGCCGGCGGCGGCGGCCACCAGGAGCTGGAGGTCCGGTCGCTGGCGCAGGGCGAGCGCCGCGGCGTCGCGGAACGCGGGCCAGAGCCGCGCCGTTTCCTGGGGGCGGCTGCCGGGAAAGAGGCCCAGGACGGACCGGCCCGCGTCGAGACCCAGGGCGCGCTTGGCCTCGGCACGGCCCGCCGCCGCCTGACGGTCCACCAGCGGGTGCCCCACGAAGGTCGTGGCCACTCCGCGCTCGCTGAAGAACCGCTCCTCGAACGGGAGGATCACCGCCAGCCGCGTCACGTCGCGCGCCATGCGCTTCACCCGGCGCTCACCCCACGCCCAGAGCTGCGGCGCGATGTAGTACAGCACCGGCACGCCGGCGCGGTGCGCCGCCGCCGCCACCCGGAGATGGAAGCCCGGATAATCCACCAGCACTACGAGCCGCACGTCGCCACGCGCCAGCCGCCGCTCGATGTCCGTGAGGAGCTGGAAGTGCGCCGGGAGTTTCTTCAGGACCTCGACGAACCCAATGACGGTGAGGTCCTCGATGCGCGACATCAGCGACGCTCCGGCGCCCGCGAGGGCCGGTCCGCCGACGCCTTCGACGGCCACGTCCGGCACCAGGCGGCGCAGGGCGGTGACGAACGCCCCCGCGTGCGCGTCGCCCGAGGGCTCGCCCGCCGAGACGAACACCGTGCCGCCGGTCACGCGCGCGCCGCCGGCAGGCCCATGGCCCCGATGACGCGGAAGGCCAGGCGGAGCGCCTCGAGCCCGTCCCGCCCCGTGACCACCACCGGCTCCAGCCCGCGCACCGCCCGCACGAAGTTGGCGAGCTCGAGCCCGAGCGGCTCCCCCTCCGGCGCCTCGAGCGGCACGCGCTCGACCACCGTCGCGAGGTCCGGCACCGCGTCGTGCGACAGCGCCTGCGCCGCGTCGGCGCGCAGGCGAAGGTACTCGCCGGTGCCCGCCGCGAGATCGAGCGAGAAGTAGCCGCTGGGCTGGAAGATCCTGAGCTTCCGGAGGCGTTCGCGCGCCAGGCGGCTCGCCGTGAGGTTGGCGACGGCCCCCGACGCGAACTCGATGCGGGCGGTCGCGATGTCGACGCTCGGGGTGATCACGCCGATCCCCGAAGCGCGGACGTCCACCACCGGTTCCCGGACCAGCGCCAGCACCAGGTCGAGGTCGTGGATCATCAGGTCCAGGATGACGGCGACGTAGCTGCCCCGCATCGCGAACGGCGCGATCCGGTCCGACTCGATGAACCGCGGCCGGGAGAGGTGCGGCGCCGCCGCGCGCACCGCGCGGTTGAACCGCTCCACGTGGCCGGTCTGCAGCAGGACGCCGGCCGCGTCGGCCGCCGCCACCAGCGCTTCCGCTTCTTCGATGGTGGCCGCGAGGGGTTTCTCCATCAGCACGTGGCGCCCCGCGCGGAGCGCCGCGAGCCCGGTCTCATGATGGGCCGGCGTGGGGACCACGACGGAGACGGCGTCCACGTCCGCGAGGAGCGCGTCGAACGACGGGTAGGCGACCGTGCCCAGCTGCTGGGCGATCTCCGCCGCGCGCTCCGGACGCGCGTCGAACACGCCCGCGAGGCGGACCGACGGGTCGGCCGCATAGAGGCGTGCGTGATGGAACCCGAGACTGCCGACCCCGGTGACGCCGACCCTGAGCGGCGAACCGCTCACACCAGCACCCCCCGCTCACTGCCCGCGATGAAGCTGACGAACCTCTCCACCTCGGGGAGCGACGCGAGGTCGGCGTGCGCGCGCGCCTGCGCCTGGCTGATGTTGAGATCGGACCGGAAGAAGAGCCGATACGCCCGCTTCAGCTCCTCGATCGTTTCCCGCGGGAAGCCGCTGCGCTGGAGGCCGATGGTGTTGAGCCCGAAGAGCCGGATGGGGTTGCCGTCCGCCTTGCAGTAGGGCGGCACGTCCTTGGTGATCTTCGTCATGCCGCCGACGAACGCGTACGCGCCGATCCGCACGAACTGGTGCGCCCCCGTCATGCCGCCGAGGATCGCGCGCTCGTCGATCGTCACGTGGCCGGCGAGCTGGACCCCGTTCGAGATGATGACGCCGTCGCCGATGTGGCAGTCGTGCGCGACGTGGGCGTACGTCATGATCAGGCACCCCGCGCCCACGGTGGTCTTCCCCGACTGCACCGTCCCGCGGTTGATGGTCGCGTACTCGCGGATCACGGTGCCGTCCCCGACCGTCGTCCAGGTCTCTTCGCCCTGGTACTTGAGGTCCTGCGGGTCGCCGCCGAGAATGGATCCCGCGCCCACGCGGCAATCGGCGCCGAGCCTGACGTTGCGCTCCAGGATGACGCGCGCGCCGAGCACCGTGCGCGCGCCCACGGTCACCTTGGGACCCACGATGACGTGCGGCCCCACCTCGACGCCGGACTCCAGCGCGGCGTCCGGCGCGACGATGGCCGTGGGGTGGATCGTCACGGCGGTCACGTCGTGCTCGGCGGGCGGTCCACGAAGGCGGCCATCATCTCGGCCTCCGCGACGATGTTGCCGTCCACGTACGCCACGCCTTTCATCCGGCACGACTTCCCCCGCCACTGGAGCATCTCGAGCTCGCAGCGGAGCTGGTCGCCCGGCACGACCGGCCGGCGGAACTTCACGTTGTCGAGCGACATGAAGTACACGACCTTGTTCCACGGGTCGTTCGACTTGACGTACTGCATGATGAGCATCCCGCCCACCTGCGCCATCGCCTCGATGACCAGCACGCCCGGCATCACCGGGTGGCCGGGGAAGTGTCCCTGGAAGAACGGCTCGTTGATGGTGACGTTCTTGATCCCGACGATCCGCTTCTTCTCCTCGATGTCCACGATGCGGTCCACGAGGAGGAACGGGTAGCGGTGCGGCAGGACGTTGAGGATATCGCCGATGTCCATGAGAGGGCCCGGGGTGCGGGTGGCGCGCAGGCGGATGGCCCGCCCCAACGCGACGTTGCCGCGGTGGCTCGGGCGCGTCGCCACGACGTGCGCCTTGAGCCGTCCGCCCAGCAGCGCAAGGTCGCCGAGGAGGTCGGCGGCCTTGTGGCGGACGAACTCGTCCGGCCAGCGCAGCGTCGTCCCCACGACCGCCTTGTCGTCCAGCACGATGACGTTGCCGTGCGTCGCGCCGCTGATGAGGCCCTTGGCCCGCAGCGCCTCCACCTCGCGCATGAAGCCGAAGGTGCGCGCCGGCGCGAGCTCCCGCGCGAACGCTTCGGCCGAGATGTCGTAGCTCCCGGTCTGCCGGCCGATCAGCGGGTGGGGGAAGTCGATGGTGGTGGTGAGGCGCAGCGAGGGCGCGGGCCCCACCAGATAGACCGATTCCCCGTCGCTCATCGAGAACGAGTCGGTCAGCGCCAGCTCCGGCGCGTCCCCGCCGTGCTCCACCGGCTCCGCGCTCGCGAGGGCCGTGAGGAACGGGTCGAACGAGCCGTCGAGGATGGGCGGCTCCGGGCCCGTGATCTCGACCAGCAGGTCGTCGATCGCCAGGGCCGCCACCGCCGCGAGGACGTGCTCGACCGTGTGCACCTCGGCGCCGTTGTCGGCGAGCGTGGTGCGCCGCTCGACGCCCGATACGCTCGAGAGCCGCGCCGGGATGAGCGGCGCCCCCGCCAGGTCCACGCGGCTGAAGGCGACCCCCGCGCCCGGCGGCGCCGGCTTGAAGACGACGCGGCTGGACGCGCCGGTGTGCATCCCCACACCCTCCAGGGACGCGGTGCCGCGCACCGAGCGGCGGGAGGTGTTACTCGGCACCGCGTCCGGCACGCTTGACCAGCTCCTCCAGCTCGACCACGATCTCCGCCAGGCGGTAGAGCGCGGCGTGGGCCCGCATGAACTCGCGGTGCGGACGCGCCGGGTATCCCGATACCGTCTGCCCCGCCTCCAGGTCACCGATCACGCCCGCCTGCCCCGCCGCGCGGACGCCCTTGCCGAGCGTGAGGTGGCCCCCCACTCCCACCTGGCCGGCGAGGATCACGTCGTCCTCGAGATGGGTGGAGCCCGCGATGCCGACCTGCGCCATGATGAGGCACCGCGCGCCGATGCGGCAGTTGTGCGCTATCTGGACCAGGTTGTCGATCTTGGTCCCCTGCCCGATCACCGTGTCGTCCACGCTGCCGCGGTCCACCGTCGTGTTGGCGCCGATCTCGACGTCGTCCCCGATGATGCAGCGGCCGACCTGCGGGACCTTCTCGTGCGCGACCTTGCCGGGCAGGTACCCGAAGCCGTCCGCGCCCAGACAGACCCCCGCGTGGAGGATCACCCGGGAGCCGACCTCCGTCCGCGGGTAGAGCACGACATGCGGGTGCATGGTGACGTCGTCGCCGATGATGACGCCCGCGCCGATCACCGACCCCGCCATCACCTCGACCCGGTCCCCGAGCCGCGCACCGGGACCGACGACCACGTGCGGCCCGAGGAACACGTCGCGCCCCAGCACCGCGCCGCGGCCCACGACGGCCGTCGCATCCACTCCGGTGCGCCGGGGTTCCTCGGGAAAGAGAACCCGCACCACGCGCAACATCGCGCGGTGCGGGTCGTCCACCACGATCCGGGTCGCCGGGCCCGGCTGGGCGGATCGGTGTTCGGAGGTACAGAGCACGGCTCCGGCCCGCGAGGCATGGAAGGCCGGCAGGTAGCGCCCGGCCGAGAGGAAGGAGAGGTCTCCGGCCCCGGCGCGGTCGAGGGGCGCGACGCCGCTGAGGCGCACCGCGTCGTCCCCGATGAGCGCGCCGCCCACCAGGGAGGCCACCTCGGCGGCCGAGAGGGGGGGGGGCGCGCTCACCGGTGAGCCGGGACCCGCCGCGTTACGGGCGGCGCGGCCGGAGCGGCGCCCGCTGGGTCGAGTCGGGCCGCACGGGAGGCCGGGCCGGCGTCGCCGAGGAATCGGGCCGCTGGCCCAGCGGAGGCGCCGGTGACGGCGTGAGCGCGCCGCCGGGCGCCGGAGGCTCGGCCGCCTGGAGACGCTGGATCACCAGGGGCGAGATGTCCAGCGCGCGGTCCGCCGTGACCAGCGCGCCCGCCTGCGCCGCCGCGTCGAAGATCATCGCGTAGTTGAACTCCGCCCGGATCCCCTCGATCACCGCGTTCACGCGCTGCATGATGGGCGCGGTCAGCTCCTGCTCGCGCGTGGTGGCCTGCTGGTCCAGCTCGGACGCGCGCTGGCGGGTGCGCTGCTCCATTTGCCTGAGCTCGGACTCGCGCTGCTGCTTGGCCGCCGGGCTCATCACCAGCGACCGGCGGTTGTAGTCGGCCACCGACGAGTCGAGCTCCGACTGCATCCGGGCCACCTCGGCCCGGAAGGTCGCCATCTCGCGGTTGAACAAGGACTCGGCCGCCGCCCGCCCCGGCGTGTTGGCCAGGATGAGCTGCGAGTTGATGTAGGCCAGCCGCAGCGGCGGCGCCTGCGCCGGTGTCTGCTGGGCGGCGGCTGTCGCGGCGGTCCCCGCGAGCAGCACCACGGCCATCGCCGCCCCGGTCATGCGAACCATGTCTCTCTCCTCACCAGAGTCGTTAGAAGAAGTTGCCGATCTTGAAGTGGAGTTTCCAGCCCGGCCGCGGATTGCCCAGCACGTCGGTCCGGTCGAAGCCGTACGCGTAGTCGAGCCCCAGGGGGCCCAGCGGGGTGATGAGCGCGATCCCCACGCCTGCGCCCCGGAAGAGCCGGGTCGGATTGAACCCCGCCGCGCTCGCCCACACGTTCCCCGCGTCGTAGAACACCGAGGCGTAGATCTGCTGGCTGAACCGCGCGCCGAACTCGGCCGTGGTCGTGAAATACGAATGGCCGAAGGCGCCGCGCGGCACGCCGCTCAGGCCCGCGTTGGGGTTGAACCCCTGCGGCGTGATCGCGAACTCGTCGTAGCCGCGCAGCGGGATCCCGTACTGCGTCCCGCCCAGGGCGTAAAGCTGACGGAAGAACGGACCCGCATCTCCGAAGACGAACCCCGACTTGGTCGTGAGGCCGAGCACCAGCCTGATGCCGCTCCCCGGCGTCGGCCCGCCCCCCAGCCGTCCCGCCGGCGCGTACCAGCGGCCCTCGAAGTCGTACTTCTGGAACGCGGCCGAGCCGCCGAGGGGGCCGCCGGTGAAGTTCGCGGCGACCGTGTGCATCGAGCCGCCGGTGGCGAACGGCAGGTCGATCCTGGTGTCCCGGAGGAACGACAGGCCGAAGGTGGACCGGAGGCAGTTGGCGCAGCGCAGCGAGCTCGTGAGCGTGGCGGAGGCGCCGGAGTACGACTCGAACTCGATGGCGTACGACGCGAAGAGGCGGCTGTACCGGCTGCGCGGGAGCGGGAAGCCCAGCTGGAGCGAGGCGCCGCGGGTGCGGATCCGTCCCAGGTCCGCGATGGTGTACCGGATGCGCGTGTTGTGGACGTCCACCGTGCCCGAGACGCGGCTCCCGTAGAGCGACGGATCGGTGTAGGAGAGGTCGAAGTCGTTGATGTTCCGGCCGAACTGCCACTGGAGGTGGCCGCGCTTCCCCTGGCCGAAGAGGTTCGGTTCGTCGAGGCCGAGGAAGCCGCCGAGCCCGGTGCCCTGCCCGACCGACGCGCCGAAATTGACGTTGCCGGTGTGCTTCTCCTCCACCCGGAAGACGAGGTCGATGTCGCCCTCATCGTTCGCCTGGCGCGTATCCGGGAACGGGAGCGGCTGCTGGAAGAAGCCGAGGTTCGAGATGTTCTGGTAGGAGCGGAGCACCCGGTCCTGGGCGAAGACGTCGCCGGGGAGGATGACGATCGCCTCGCGGATCACCCGCTCGTGCGTGACGTCGTTGCCGAGGATGTCCACGCGGTTGATGATCGCCGGCCGCCCCTCCTGGATGGTCCAGCTGAGGTTGACCCGGGGCGGGAGGGTGCTGTCGGTCGCGTCGGCGCGGTCGAGGCGCGGCCGGATGTCGGCGTAGATGTAGCCCGCGTTGGCGTACTCGGAGCGCAACTTCTGGGTGGCCCCCTCCCACGCCGTCTGGCTGAAGGCCCGGGCCGTGGTGTCGCGGCAACTGTGCAGGAGGCACCCCAAGCCCCCGCCGGGCGTCACGTCGAAGGGGTTGAACGTCATCACCTGTTCGGAGGAGAGGTAGCGGTTCCCGTCCACCGTCACGGTGCCCACCCGGTAGGGGCGCCCTTCGTCCACCGTGACCACCAGCGTGGCCTTGCCGTTGTCGTGGTCCACCAGCAACGTGTCGTGCACCACCCGGAAGTCGATGTACCCGCGCTCGCCGTAGAAGGCGGGGAGGTGCTGCTCCATGTCCTCGCGCAGCCGGTCCTCCGAGTAGTCCCCGCGCCGGAACCACCAGAAGCCCTCGGGCCGGGTCTTCATGTGGCCGACGATCTCGCCGGCGGGGAACGCGTGGTTGCCCTCGAAGCGGATGGCGGCGATCGCGACCCTGCGCCCCTCGGTGATGTCGAAGACGACGCGCACGTGGTCGCTGTCCTGCGGCACGATGATGGGCCGGACCTGCGCCAAGTAGTAGCCCTCGGTCTCGTAGAGCGAGTCGATCCGGAACCGGGCCCGCTCGATCAGCGCCGGATCGAGGGGCCGGTTGTTGGGGATCTCCACCCGCTCGCGCACCGCGCGCTCCGACAGCTTGTCGACGCCCCGCACCGTCGCGCGCACCAGGATGGGCCGCTCGCGCACCGAGATGACGAGGATCACCTCGCCGCGCGCGCCGGTGTCCTGGTGGATCTGCACGTCGTCGAACTGGCCGAGGGCGAAGAGCGCGCGCATGGCGCGCTGGATGTCGCGGTACCCGATGGGAGCGCGGATCGGGATGCCGGCGGCGTTGAGGATGGTCTGGGTGGTGTTGCGATGGTTGCCGACCACCTCGATGGAATCCACGATCCCCGAGGAAGTGTCGGCGGCCGGCTGCTGGGCGGCGAGCGGCGCCGGCCCTGCCGCCGTGCGGAGCAGCGCGACCGTCAGGACGGCCGCGACGATCGCGCTTCGCCTCACCGGCGGCGGGCTACGCTTTGGTACTGGTGAGCGCGCGGAACTGCAGCCGCTCCCCGTCGGGCGCCGTGTCCACTTCGATCTCGTCACCACGACTGAACTCGCTGAGCAGGATCTTCTCCGAGAGCGGGTCCTCGATGTAGCGCTGGATGGCGCGCTTGAGGGGCCGCGCCCCAAAGTGCTCGTCGTACCCGTGCTTCACCAGGAAGTCGGTGGCCGACTCGGTGAGCCGCAGCGTCAGCTCCTCGTCGGTGAGCCGCACCGTCAGCTCCTTGAGCACGATCCCCACGATCAACGCGATGTGCTCGCGGGAGAGCGGGTGGAAGACGATCACGTCGTCGAGCCGGTTCAGGAACTCGGGGTTGAAGGTCTTGTTGATCTCCTCCTTCACCTTCTCCGCGATCTTCGCGAACGCGCTCTCGGTCGAGGACTGCACGAAGCCGAGGGTCCCGCCCTTGGTGATGTCCCGCGCCCCGACGTTCGAGGTCATGATGACGACGGTGTTCTTGAAGTCGATCATCCGGCCGTAGTTATCCGTCAGCCGCCCCTCGTCCAGCACCTGGAGGAGGATGTTGAAGACGTCCGGATGCGCCTTCTCGATCTCGTCGAGGAG
>JBGPHD010000060.1:0-16352 GCA_041484135.1 Gemmatimonadota bacterium | reverse complement strand
GGATCCAGCGGACCGCGCGGTCCAGAACGGACGGCTGGTTGGAGGTCCAGACCCTCGGCTCGAGGTCGACCCGGATCTCGCGACCGGTGACGACATCGCTCATCTCGATCCGATGGACTCGGGAACCGCCTTCGGGTGTTGGCAGGGCGACGTGCACGAAGCGCTGGGCAGGGTTGGCACTCATCGATCGGCTCCGACAGGGGGTGAACGGCACACGTTCTTGGCCAAGGGAAGGTCAACCATCGTGCCGCGGCAGTGCGTCTACGGGCGGATGACCCAACCTGCTGTCAGGACTGGTCTTGCGATGGGGAAGCGCGGAGCAGCTCCGGAGCGGGATGGTCCGCTCCGGCGTCAAGAAGCTCGTCGGTGTCGAATTTCGGGCTAGTGCGGCGCGAGCAGTCGCGGGATGGTGATCGAGCCGGCGCGCATCACGTAGCGGATGTCGCGCAGGTTCCGGGTGCCGGCGAGCGGGTCGGAGCCGAGCACGACGAGGTCGGCGATCTTGCCCGCCTCGAGCGTGCCGAGGTCCCGTTCGCGCCCCATCGCCCGTGCGCCGTTTCGTGTGGCGGCGACCAGCACGTCGGACGGGGTGAGTCCCGCCTGCTGCATCGCGTCCAGCTCCCAGTAGACCGATGGACCGTGGAGCGTGAGCGGGTTGCCGGCGTCGGTGCCCATCGCCACGGTGATGCCGGCGCGGAAGACGGTGAGGAGGTTGGCCATGGCCTGTGACATGAGGCCGGCGACAGCCCTGGTCTGACGGTCGGCGAAGTCGGCCGGCTGGTCAGGCGCCGCCGGGATGAGGTCGGTGGAGCGGGCCTTGGCGATCGTCCCGCTGTCCACGCAGTCCAGCGGATAGTGCGGCTCGAAGTGCCGGAGCTGCACCTGGCGGTAGCCGTCGAACACCGTCAGGGTCGGCGTATAGATCACCCGGCGTTCGCGCGCGAGGGTGAGGAACTCGTCGTCCACGGGGCGGTCGATGACGCTGTGCACAAGGACGTCGGCGCCGGCGCGGAGCGCGTCCTTGGCTTCCCAGAGCCCGGTGGCGTGGACGATGAACCGCGCGCCGAGCCGGTGGGTCTCGTCGGCCGCCGCGCGGACGAGGGCCTTGAGCGCGGTGGTGTCGGCGCCGGCGGGCACGATGTACCAGAACTTGATCGCATCGGTGCCGCGCGCGACATGGGCGCGGACCGCGGCGCGCGCCATCGAGTCGCTGGTGATCTGGAGGATCTGCTTCGTGTCCAGGAGGTTGACCGCCGGCGCGTCCACGGTGGAAAGGAGCGGTCCGGCGGCGGCCACATGGGGAGCCATCGGGTCGTTCTCGGCGCGCTGGCGCAGGGCCCACGTCCACGGGTAGCCGCCGACGTCGAACACCGCGGTAACGCCGGAGCAGACATAGGCGCGCAGGAAGCGCTCCGGCCGCGCCTCCAGCTCGGCGACGGTGCGGTCGTACGGGTAGCGGTCGGTCACATTGAGCGCGTCGGGCCGGCCGTCCACCCATCCGGTCTGGCCGAAGTGCACGTGCGCGTCGATGAGACCGGGGATGATCCACGAGCCGCGCAGGTCCATGGTGTCGAGGCCGGCGGGGATGGTGCACCCGGCACGGGAGCCGGCGCAGGTGATGCGTCCCCGCTGGACGACCACCACGGCGTCGGAAACGGGCGGGCCGCCGGTGCCGTCCACCAGGGTGGCCCCGACGAGGGCGATCGGCGCGGTGGGCGTGCCGCGGGGCGCCGCGAAAGCCGTGCTGACCGCGATCCTCCAGCCGCGCGCGGTCCGCACGAAGATCCGCTCGCTGGTGCCGTTCGAGGTCTCGCCCCGCTGCGTCACGCGGTAGCGGTACTGCCCGTACACCACGCCGGGGCGGATCGGGATGAGCCGGAGGTCGGTGGCGATGAGCGAGTCGGGCCACGTGGTGTCGCGCTGGGCAGCCATGGGCGCGTAACCCAGGTCGAGCCCGCCGGGGCCGTTCCGCGCGAAGAGCGGACTGTCGAGATAGTACGAGAGGTAGCGGGCCCGGTCGCGCCGGTGGATCGCGTCGATGTTGGCCTCGAACACGGCGCGCGCTTCCGCGGTGTCGGGGCGGGCGGCCAAAGGACGCTGCGCGAGGAGCGGGGTCGCGACGAGGAGGAGCGGACCAACGAATCGGGCGTAGCTCATGGCCACCAAGCTACGCCCGATCCAGGCTCCCGTCACGCGGCGGTCGCAGCGCCGCCGGTGGGAAAGCCGCTACCGCACCGTGATCGTCGCCGTGCCCGTCTTCCCTTCGGTGGATGCCCGCACCTGGACCGAACCCGGCACACCCGCGCGGATGACGGCGTAGTTGCCGCCGTTGGGGCCGACGAAGGTCAGCCTGGCCACCACCGTATCCGAGACCGACCACGAGTAGGTGAAGTTCCCGCCCACGATGAGCGCGCCCGTCGAGTCCCTCGGCTGCGCGAAGAGGCCGAGCGTGTCGCCGCGGGCCACGCTGAAGCTCGCCGGCACGACCGTGACGGACGCGACCCGCACCGTCGCGGGCGGCGGGCCGGCGCTGACGGTGATCGTGAACGACGTCGAGACGCCCTGCGAGGACACGAGCAGTTGCGTGGTGCCGGTCGCTTTCGCCTTGAGCAGCGCCTGCGGGCCCGGCAGCGGGAAGACCGCGGCGACGGCCGTGTCCGTGACCGACCATCCGATGGTCGGGTTCGGGACGGCGGCCCCGGTCTGGTTCAGCACCGCCGCGGTGAGCACGATGCTGTCACCGACCTGGAGGCCCGTGGGATACGGGCTCACGACCAGGCTCCCGGGGGCGCCGAAGGGCAGGGCGATCCCCTGGTTCTGGGTCTCCTGGGCGGCGCCGACCAGCACGTTGCCGCGCACCCCGGGCGAGAACGGCGAGTTGCGCGGGGCATCGGCGCGGAGGATGTACGTGCCCGGCTGCAGGAACGCCACCTTGAAGTTGCCCGTTGAGTCCGTCTTGCCGGTCGCGACGACGAACCACGAGCCGGAGAAGGCGGCGAGATCGCCGCGATAGATGGTGACGGTGACGTCCTTGATCGGGATGGGGGTCGCCCCGACCATCGTGTCGCCGGTCACGCGGCCACTGATGGTCCCGGTGGCGGACTTGCTCACGGCGCGGAACACCGGGCTGAAGACGAAGCTCGAGCACGGGGCCGAGCAGAGGAAGCTCCTGCCCGCGTCGAAGTCCACCACGATCTCCGCGCCGAAATCGGTGACGTTGATCGGGTTCTCGACGTAGGCGTACAGCACGGGCCGGCCCGCCGAGGACTGCCAGTCCACGCTCATCGGCTGGCCGTTCTTGGCGGTGATCGAGGACGAGTCGGTGTCGAGGACCATTCGGATGGACCGGTACTGGCCCGCCGGGATGTCCGCGCCGCCGAGTTCGGCGGTGATGCCTCCGGACAGCTCGATGAGGTTGAAGGTCTGGTGCGGCTCGGCCACCGTCACCCAGCTCTCGGGGCTGAGGTTGCTGGTGTCGAGGGTGGTGCTCGCTTCGATCTTCACGACGTAGAGGTCGACCCGCTCGACCGAATCGTACGGGAACGGGTCGTCCGTCAGTTCCACCACGGTGCTCGGTTTCCCCCGCGTCGGGCCGGTGCTATCGTCCTGATAACAGGACCCGGCGGCCAGGGCGAGGGTAAGTCCGAGGAGCGACGTCAAGGTCCGGCGCATGGGGACTCCATCATGATCGGCAAGACACGGTGCCGCGATACCTCGAAGATAAGACCCGGCCGGAGCCGGCGGGGTCACCGCCGGGCCATCCGGCGGGCGGGGTGACGCGTGCCCCAAAGGCAGGGTCTTGGAGATGTGGCCCCCGCTCCCGACGACGCGGTGATCGTCCGGCGCGTGCTCGGCGGCGAGGTGGATGCCTATGCGCGGCTGGTGGAGCGCCACCGGGACCGCCTCGCCCGGTACGCGGTCCGGATGCTGGGCGACCCGGAGGACGCCGAGGAGGCGCTCCAGGACGCGTTCGTCCGGGGCTACCGGTCATTGGCGACCTGCAAGGACCCGGCGCGGTTCGGTCCGTGGCTCTTCCGGATCCTGGTGAACCGGTGCCGGACGAAGGTGGTGCTCCGCCAGCGGCGGTCGCGCACCTTCGTGCGGGACGAGGTGGCCCTGGCGACCGCGGGGGTGGCGGCCCTGGACGAGCGGGGCGCGTGGCGCGAAGAGATCGCGCTGGCGCTGGGAGCGTTGGACCCGTTGTATCGCGAGGCGTTCCTCCTCAAGCACGTGGAGGAACTCGAGTACGAGGAGATGGCGAAGCTGACCGGCGTACGGGTGTCGGCGCTGAAGATGCGGGTGAAGCGCGCCTGCGACCGGTTGCGGGACCTGCTCCAGGAGGCTGAGAGTGCGGCACGATGACGACCTGATCGCGCGGGCGGTGGAAGCCCTGCGGGAGCCCGCGGCGGTGAGCCCCGGGTTCGACGGCAGGGTGATGGCGGCGGTGCGCGCGGTGCCGCGGCCCTCGCGGTGGGCGCTGGCGTGGGAATGGGCGCGGGAGCCGCACTGGCTGGCGGTCTCGCCGCTCGGGGGGCTGGCCTTGGCGGCCGGCGTCGCCGGGCTGCTGGCGTTAGGCGTGTGGGCGGCGGTCCCGCGCGGCGGCGGCGTCGTATCGGCCGACGCCGCGGCCGAGCCGGGGCAGGTGGTGCAGTTCGTCCTCTCGGCACCGACGGCGCGCGCCGTGGCCCTCGCGGGGGACTTCAACAGCTGGGACTGGGCGCAGACGCCGCTCGTCCCCGCCGGCGCCGGGGTCTGGTCGGTGGCGCTGCGGCTCCCGCCGGGGCGCTACACGTACACGTTCGTGGTGGATGGGACGCGCTTCCTCGCCGATCCTTCGGCGCCGCGCGCGGTGGATGACGATTTCGGCACGCCGTCGTCGGTAGTGACGGTGGGACGCGGCGCGATGCCGGACCGCGGGAGGACGTCATGACGGCACGACGGCTGGCGATGGGGCTGCTGCTCGGGCTCTGCGCCGCGCGCCCCGCGATGGGTCAGGACCCGCGGCTCGCCGGGCGGCTCGACGCGGGGACCCGTGCCGCGGTCGAGGCGCTGGTGGACTCGGCGCGGCAGGGCGGCCTGCCGTCGGATCCGCTCGTGACCAAGGCGCTCGAGGGCGCCAGCAAGGGCGCCACCGGGGCGCGGATCGTGGCGGCGGTGCGCCGCCTGTCGGGTGACCTCGCGGCCGCGCGCACCGCGCTCGGCAGCGGCTCCACGGCGGAGGAGTTGGTGGCCGGGGCCGCCGCCCTGCGGGCCGGCGCGTCCGCGTCCGCCCTCCAGCAGGTGCGGTCCGTGCGGTCGGGCGCCACGGTCGCGGTGCACCTCGCGGTGCTCGCGGACCTCCTGGCCGACGGCGTGCCTGCGGACACGGCGGCCGCGGCGGTGGTCGCGCTGGCGCGCGCCACGGTGCGGGACGCGGACCTGGTGGCCTTCCGCCAGAGCGTGGACCGCGACATCGCGTTAGGTGCCTCACCCGGCGCGGCCGCCACGGTGCGGGTCAACTCCACCGCCCGCGCCGGCGACCTCATCATGACCGCCGTTCCCAACGCTCCGCCGCGCCGCCGGCCGTAGCCCTCCTGCCGCCCGCGCGGTGAAGGCGGTCCGGTACCTCGGCGCGCTCAGCGTGGGCGCGACGTGCGCCTTCGGCGTGCCGGCGCTCCCCGCGCAGGTCAGCAACACCCTCGACGCCGGCGTCTCGGTGGTCCGCTACGACGGGTTCCTCTCCTCCGGCGCGGCCGCGATCACGCCCTCCCTGCACATCGAAGCGCCGCACGCGTCGGTGGTGGCGCGCGGGACGCTGCTGGTCTTCGAGAGCGGCAACCGCAGCCTCCAGGGCTCGATCAACGGCGGGGTCTTCTCGCCGGGCATCGGGCCCCTGCGCCTCGAGGCGGCGGCCGAAGCGGGCACCAGCGCCTATGCGGGCTTCGCGCGGTTCGCGCACCTCCTCGGGCAGGCGCGCGTGCATCGCATGACGGGGCGGAGCGGCGTGTGGGCCGGCCTCACCGCCGGTCGCGCGTACGACGCCGATACCGCGTTCAACACCCGGGGGTGGGAGGCCGGTGTCTGGATGCGTTCGGGGCTGGCGTGGTTCAGCGCGTCCTGGACCGCGATGCGGGTCGGCGACACGACCTTCTCGGACGCCGCGGGCCGCGTGCGCTGGGTGCGCGGGCGGCTCGAAGCCGATGCCACGGCCGGCACGCGGGTGGCGAGCCGCGGGGGCGGCCACGGCGCCTACGGCGAGGCCAACGCCGTGATGTGGCTCTCGAGCGGGCTCGGCCTGGTCGTCGGCGGGGGCCGGTACCCCAGCGATCCGGTGCGGGGGAGCATCCCCGGGCGTTATGCGAGCGTCGCCCTGCGGCTCGGCCAGCGGTCGCGCGCCCAGGCGCGCCAGGCGCCGGTGCTCCTCGCGCTGCGCTCCCGCGCGCCGCGGCCGGGCGACCCCGCGGCCGAAGGCGTCCGGATGGAAGTGGACCGCGCCTCGGGCGGCACCCGGACGATCCGGCTCTTCGCCCCGGCGGCGGGCCGGGTGGAGATCATGGGTGATTTCAGCGACTGGCTGCCGATCCCGCTGGTGCGGGCCAACGGCGCCTGGGAGGTGGCGCTGCCGCTCCGGGCCGGCTTCTACCGATTCAACGTGCGGGTGGACGGTGGCGCGTGGCGCGTGCCGGTGGGGGTGGAAGCGGAGCGCGACGATTTCGACGGCGTCGTGGGCATCCTCGTGATCCCGTAGGCGCCGCCGCCCCTCGGGCGGCGGCGCCTGCGCGCGTCAGAAGACCGTGATCGTCCCGCTCATGCCGGCGTGGATCGTACACTGGTACTGGTACGTCCCCGGCACGGTGAACGTCTGCTGGAAGGTCCCGCCGCCCACGACGATGCCCGCGTCGAACATGACCGCCCCGCCCGGGACCGAGGTCGCTGTCACGGTGTGCGCGATGCCGTCCTTGTTGGTGAACGTGACCATGGTCCTAGTCGCGACGCTGCGCGTGGCGGGGTTGAACGCGGTGTTCTGCATCCAGACCTCGTTCGCGCCAGGACCACTCGTCCCCGTGGAACTCTTGCTGCCGCAGCCCAGGCTCGCGACGACCGCGCCCAGGCAGAGCACACGCACCAGTCTCATGATCGCCTCACAAGAGCGTGGAAGTTGATGGGTCACCGGTCGTTCCCGGCCTGGTAGACGATCTCGCCTCCCAGCACCGTCATCAATACCCGGGTCCCCAGGATCTGGTCCGGCGCCACCCGCATGATGTCCTGGTCGAGGACGACGAAGTCGCCGTACTTCCCCGGAGTGAGCGAGCCGCTCACATCCTCCATGAACGCGGCGAAAGCGGGCCAGATGGTCATGCTCTTCAGGGCTTCCTCGCGCGTCATCGCCTGGGCGGGGAACCACCCACCGGCCGGCCAGCCGTTCGCGTCCTGCCGGGTCACCGCCGAGTGGAACGAGATCAGCGGGTTCCAGTGCTCGACCGGCGCGTCCGACCCGTTCGGGATGATGACGCCGGTGTTGAGGAGCGAGCGCCAGGCGTAGGCGCCCTGCACCCGGGTCCACCCCAGGCGGTTCATCGCCATCGGGGCGTCGCTGGTCTGGTGGCTCGCCTGCATGGACGGGATCACGCCGAGCTCCGCGAAACGCGGGATGTCCTGGCGGTGGAGGACCTGCGCGTGCTCAATGCGGAAGCGGTGATCCGCGACGGGGACCTCGCGAAGCGCGGACGCGAACGCGTCAAGCACCATCCGGTTGGCGCCGTCGCCGATGGCGTGCACGTTCAGCTGGAAGCCGGTCTGCAGGGCGCGCACCGCGGTGCGCCGGATCACCTCGGCCGGGGTGACGATGAGACCGTGGTTGCCGGGCTCGTCGCTGTAATCCTCCAGCAGCAGCGCCCCGCGCGAGCCCAGGGCGCCGTCGGCGGAGAGCTTGATGGCGCGGATCCAGAGCCGGCCGTTGTAGAGCGCGCTCTGGGGCCCGCGCTGGAGCAGGTGCTCGAGGGTGGCGCTGTCCTCGCGGATCATCACGTAGTTCCGCAGCGGGAACCGGCCGGCGCGCGCCAGCTCCTCGTACAGCGCGATGGTCGATGAGTCCACGCCCGCGTCGTGCACGCCGGTCAAGCCCCATCGGCTCGCCTCCGCGAGAGTGGCGAGCGCCTGGGCGCGCTGCTCGTCGCGCGAGGGCGGCGGCACCACCCGGGAGACGAGCGCCATCGCCCGGTCCACCAGCACGCCGGTGGGCGATCCATCCGGGTTCCGGATGATGCGGCCGCCCTCGGGGTCGGCGGTGGCGGCCGTGACGCCAGCCAGCTGGAGCGCCCGGGCATTCACCCAGGTGGCATGGCCGTCCACTCTTCCAAGGACCACCGGGTTGTCGGGGACGGCCCGGCTCAGCGCGTCGTTGGTGGGGAAGCGGGTGTCGGCCCACTCGTTCTGGTTCCAGCCCCGGCCGCGGACCCACTCGCCGGCGCGCACCTCGCGCGAGCGGGCCGCGACCCGCTGGACTACCTCCGCCTCCGACCGCGTGCCCACGAGGTCCACGTTCCGGAGCGACGCGCCGACGTTCATGAAGTGGAAGTGCGCGTCCACCATGCCGGGGATGATGGTACGCCCGGGCAGGTCGAGCACCCGGGTCCGCGGACCGCGGAGGGCCATGGCGGCCTGCGCGGAGCCCGCGAAGACCACCCGGCCGTCGCGCACGGCTATTGCGGTGACGAGTGGTCTGTTGACATCGACGGTGTAGATCCGGGGGGCCGTAACGATCAGGTCTGCAGGGGCTTGTGGCGTTGTGGCGCCTGGTGCCTGGCTCCGGAGGGGCGCGGAGACGACCGCGCAGACGAGGAGGATCCGCATGGTTCGCGGCATCACACGACTCCGATCTGGGGATGGCGGCGCCGGCGCCGGTGATCTGCGTCACGTAGGCCGTCGCGGCTGGAAGGTATTAGTTTCCGGCATGAGGCGGAATGGAGCGCTCGCGTTGCTCGCGGCCGGTGCGGTGGCCGCCCTGGCCGCCTGCCATGACACGACGGCGTTCGGGGCCCGGGCGCTGACGCTGGGCGCGTCACACCGCCTGGTCTCGATGAACGAGGACACGCTGTCCGTCGTGGACGACTCGGTGGTGGTGACCATCCTGGGTGAGGGCGCCGCATCGGGGGCCTGGACCGCGACGCACAGGTCGGCGAGCTGGATCACGCTGCTCACGGCGAGCGGCACGGGGTCGGGCAGGGTGCGGTGGCGGCGGGATCCCACCGGTCTTGCGACCGGGACCTACGTAGACACGATCACCGTGTCGGTGGCATCGGCGGTAGGGAGTCCCGCCCGGATCGTGGACAGCCTGACGATCGAGGCGGCGCAGGCGGCCTTCATCGCGGTGAAGCGGGCGTGGCAGCCCGGCGAGCGGGATGCCCGGATCGCGTCCGTGATCGCCAACCGGGAGTGGGTGTTCCCGTACGTCGGCGACGTGTCGGACCTGGCCCCGGCGGTCTACGCCGACGTCGACTCGGTGGTCGTGGTCGTGGCGAACCCGCTGGTGGCGGCGCGGGTCGCCCGGTCCGCCTTCCAGCTCGCGCCGCGGTTCAATGCGGGATGGTCCATCAGCGGTCTCGACATTCGCAGGATCGACACGACGCAGGTGCCGGCGGACACGTCCGACCTGCTCGGCGTCTTCTGGTCGAACCCGGCGGAGCAGACGCAGAAGGGGATCGTCCTCGCCGACCGGTGCACCGGGCTTGCCGGTGCGGCGAAGGCGACGTGCCGAACCAGCCGGACCGTGACCACGCCGGGGGGCGCCAACATCGCGGTGAATACCACGTCGTTCGAGGCTGCGCTGCAGAAGAGCGGGGCGGGAGGCGGGGAGCGCCGGTTCAGCACGAGTGAATACTGGGAGGCGAACGCCGGGAACTTCCGCGTGACGGCCGCGGCTTACGGCGGCAACTCGACCATCGGGAGCGGCCCGTTCACCGGTGGTACCCAGGCGAACGGCACGATGCAGGGGCGGATGCAGACCATCAACATGCCGCGCCTGCTGCCGACGGTGGACGGCTCGTTCATCACCGTGGACTTCGATTTCCGCGTGACGTCGATCGGCTCGTTGCGGATGACGTGCCTCTTCAGCTCGCCGTGCACCGGGCAGGCCGGGGCGGCGGCGGTGCGGCGGCGCGGGGCGGCCGCGTTCCGCCAGGCCGCCGGCGTCCGTCGCTAGCCGCCCCGCCTAACCGGCAGCGGACCGCCGTTGCCGCCCGATGGCGGCGTCGGCCTCGCGGAGCCGGCCGCTCAGCATCCGGATGACGCCCTCGGCGATCTCCACCTGCTCGTGCAGGATCTCGTAGAACTCCTCGCTCCCGATCCGCAGCACCTCGCACTCCTCTTCGGCGGTCGCCGTGGCGCTGCGCGGCGCCGTGTCGAGCACCGACATCTCGCCGAACGCCTCGCCGGGGCCGAGGGTCGCGATGGCCGCGCCCTCCTGGCTGATGGTGACGCGGCCGCGGACGATCACGTAGAGCGCGTCGCCGAGCTCGCCCTCCTTGAAGATCGCCTCGCCGGGTGAGGCGGTCTCGACCTCGGCGACGCGGGCGAGCGGGGCGAGGTCCTCGCCGCTCACGCGCTCGAAGACCGGGGCGCTCTTGAGGAACAGGATCTTCTCCACCGTCGAGTACATGCCGTCCTCCATCGGGGCGCGGCCTTCGAGCCGCGCGAGGAGCGTCTGCGCGAGCCGCGCGACGATACGATCGGGATCGTGGAGCAGGCGGGCCACCGCGGCCGCGCTGCCGGCCGGCGCGGCGGCCACCACCGCGCGCAACGCGCCCTCGCGCACCAGCGGGTCCGCGTGCGCGAGCAGCGCCGCGCCTTCCTCGCCGCCGACCTGGTCGGCCCGGCGGGCCAGCGCGTCGAGCGCGAGCAGCACCACGTACGGGTTGGGGTGGCGGCAGTGGAGCCGCAGGAACTCGGGCGGGGCCGGCGGTGCCGGCACCAGCGCGGCGGCCCGCCTGAGCTGCTCGGGCACCGGCACGTCGTCGAGGAACGGCATCACCAGCGGGCGGAGCGGGGCGTCGAGCAGGGTGTCGAGCACCTCGAGGGCGTTGGCCCGGCGCTTGGGATCGGCGAGGTGGTCGCGGACCAGGCGGAGCGGGTCCGGGTCGTAGCGCAGCTCGAGGATGCGCAGGATGCGGCGCACCGCGCGCTGCTGGCGGAAGCGGAACACTTCCTCGAGCAGCGGCGTCTCGTAGAGCGGCCGCGCCAGCTCCCAGCCGGCGAGGTTCTTGTAGGTGTCGACGACCTCCTCGTACACCAGGCGTTGCACGAACGTCAGCGGCTCCGCCTCGCGGCGCAGCTCCTCGCGCAGGTGCGAGAGGGCGGCGTGCACGCGCAGCCGGAGGTGGCTGTCGGGGGTGGAGACGTGCTCGCGCAGGCGCGTGTAGCTCGCCTGCGCCGGGATCCGCCGCAGCAGGCGCGGCACGACGAGCTGCACCGCGCGTTTCGCGGCCGGGTCGGCGAGGATGGCGGCGAGCGGGCCGACGGCCGCTTCGCCGATGGCGATCAGCGCCTGGCCGGCGCGGCGGCGCGTGGGCGGGTCCGCAAGGGCGTCCACCAGCATCGGCGAGAGGCGCCGGTCGGCGACGCCGGGTGCCGACTTCAGGGCGGCGCGGCGCACCGCGGCCTCGGGATCGGCGAGGAGCCGCCGCAACGGCCGGTACGCGCTCGGCCCGAGGTGCCGGAGCGCGCGCGCGGCCGCGATGCGGTCGTCCTGGTCGGGGGACCCGAGGAGACGGCCGAGCTCGGCGCCGCCGACGATGCCGCCCTCGAGGCCGCCGTGCTTGAGCAGGCCGGCGAGCGCCGCGACCCGCACGTCGGGCGCCGGGTCGGTGAGCATCGGGGCGAGCGCGTCGATCGACTCGTCCTCGGCGAGCGCGGCGTCGGCGGCCGCGGCGGCGGCGCGCACCTCGGCCACCGGGTCGGTCAGCGCGCGCCGCGCCGGCTCGGGATCCGCGCCCATGCCGCCCTGGTGGGCGAGCTGGTACAGCGCGGTGGACCGGAGCGTGGCGTCCTCGTTGCTCGCGAGCCGCTCGAGCGCCTTCACGAATTCGGGGGACCGCTGGCCCGCCAGCTGCTCGAGCGCCACCAGCGCCTGCCGGGGGGTCCCCTCGTCCAGCGTGCGGATCAGCAGGTCGCGCCCCGCCGAGTCCAGCAGGAACTCGTGGTCGAGCGCCAGCGCGCCGCGCGCCGAGATCGTCGCCTCGAGGGTCCTGAGGTAACGCCGCCGCACCACCGGGATCATCGCGAACCACACGAGCACCACCGGGACGGTCAGGTACGACAGGTGGAAGACCGACAGGCGCTGGGCGAAGAGCACCAGGGCGATACCGCCGGCGCCGTACGAGAGCGGCTTCACCACCGCGTCGAGGAAGGCGCGGGTGCGCGCCTTCACTTCGGGCGCGAACGGCACGTACAGCGCCTGGAGTGTGGTCTCGTGGATGGTGTACTGGAACCCGTTGTCGGCGAACTTCATCACCGTCGCGAGCGCGAGCCGGGGCAGGAGGAGGAGCCCGACGCTCGCGGCGCCGAACACGCTCGGCATCACCGACATCCCCGCGCCGACGCCGAGCCGCGCCAGGATCCGCGGCGTGAAGAAGACCTGGAAGAGGAACGAGATAGTGCCGGTGGCCGCGTAGAAGAGGGCGAAGAAGCGCGCCAGGTCGTCGCCCCGGTAGGTGGCGCGCGCGATGGCCTTGAACTGGAAGTCGCCGATGGTGAGCGCGATGAAGATGAGCAGGGCGAGCCCCGCCAGCGCCTGCACGTACGGATGCGCCATGATCCTGGGCGGCGGGCCGTGCCGCCGGGGTTGCGTGCCCGCGCGCGTCTGGGTCTCGGGGCGCGGCTCCCGGGCGAGGGCCAGCGCCAGGCCCGCGATCCCGGCCATCAGGCCCACCAGGACGAAGATGAGCTGCGGGGTGCCGATGACCTTGACGATGGCGCCCGACCCCAGGCCCACCAGCACCACGCCGAGCACGCGCGCCGAGCCGATGGTGCCGAAGAGCCGCTTGGCGGCCCGCGCGTCGTGCAGGTCGTTGGCCAGGGTCCAGAACTGCACGATGAAGAGGTTGGCCACCACCTCGGTCCACACGTAGAAAGCGCCGTAGATCCACGACGCGCCCGCGCGCACCAGCCCCCAAGTGACGAGGTACGTCGCCATGCCCACCGCGCACGAGATCATGATGATGCGGTGGCGCGCGACCTTGTCGGCGACCTGCGAGTAGGCCACCACCGTCACCGCCGAGACCACGCCGTACAGCACGAACATCCAGGGCAGCACCCGGAGCGGATTCGTCAGGCGGCTGAGGAAGAGCGTGTCGCGGACCGTCCGGCCCAGGATGAACACGGCGGAGGCGAGGAGCAGGTGGAGGAAGAGCAGGCCCGTGCGACGGCCCTCTCCGGGGCGGATCCGGAGCGTGGCCTCGAGGAAACTTGCAATGTGCTGGCGCGCAGGGAGATTCAGAGCCATGCCCCTTTCCGACCTCCTTCACAAGAACCGTGAATGGGCCGCGGCGCAACTCGCGCGCGACCCGGAGTTCTTCACGCGGCACGCGCTCAGCCAGAACCCGCGGCTGCTGTGGATCGGCTGCTCCGATTCCCGGGTCCCCGCCGAAGAGGTGCTGGGGTGCGGCCCCGGCGACCTGTTCGTGCACCGCAACGTCGCGAACATCGTAGCCTACAATGACGTCAACATCGCGGCGGTGATCGAGTTCGCCACGTCCGTGCTCAAGGTCCCGGACATCGTGATCTGCGGCCACTACGGCTGCGGCGGCATCCGGGCCGCCTGCCAGGCGAAGCTCCCCGCCGGCTACCTCGGCGACTGGCTCATGATCGCCGGGTGGGCCAAGCGCACGGTGGATCAGACGCTCGCCAAGGGCGGCGACACGCCGGCCCCCGATGCGTATCTCCGACTGGTCGTAGAGGAGAACGTCCGGCTCCAGCTCCAGCACCTCTCCCACCTCACGGTGCTGCGACGCCAGTGGGACGAAACGCCCGGGATCCCGCGGCTCCACGGGTGGGTCTACGACCTCGGCTCCGGGCGCGTCACGGTGGTCCAGTCAGGCGAACCGTAGCGCCCGTTTGGCACACGGATTGCTGCCCCTTGAGGGTGAACAGGAGGGGCGAAACATGAAGCGCGTGATCATCCTCGGCGCAGCCGGCCGCGATTTCTTCAACTTCCTCACGGTGTACCGGGACGACCCGGACACGACCGTCGTCGCGTTCACGGCCCAGCAGATCCCGCACATCGCCGAGCGCCGGTTCCCGGCCGCGCTGGCCGGTCCGCGCTACCCCGACGGTATCCCGATCCACCCGGAATGGCGGCTGGAACACCTGGTGAAGGAGCTGGGCGCCGACACCTGCGTCCTCTCGTACTCGGACCTGCCCGCCACCGAGGTCCTGCATCTGTCGGCGCGCGTCAACGCCGCGGGCGCGGACTTCGTCATGCTGGGCGCACGGCACGTCCTGAAGTCGCGAAAGCCGGTGGTGGCCGTCTGCGCCTCACGCACCGGCGCCGGCAAGAGCCCGCTCTCGCGCGCGATCGTGCCGTGGCTGCGCCAGCGCGGCTTCGCGGTCGCCGTGATCCGCCACCCGATGCCGTACGGGGACCTGATGGCGGAGCGGGTGCAGCGGTTCGCCACCGCCGCCGACCTCGAGGCGGAGCACGTGACGGTCGAGGAGCGCGAGGAGTACGAGCCGCACCTGGCGGCGGGTTCGGTGGTGTTCGCGGGGGTGGACTACGCCGCCATCCTCGAGGCGGCCGAGCGCGAGGCCGACGTGATCCTGTGGGACGGCGGGAACAACGACACCTCGTTCATCGAGGCCGACGCGTACCTCACCGTCGTGGACCCGCACCGCGCGGGCCACGAGGCGACCTACTATCCCGGCGAGACGAACGTCCGCCTCGCCGATGTCGTGATCATCAACAAGGTGGATACGGCGCCGCCGGCAGCGGTGGCGGCGGTGCGTGCCACGGTGCGGCGCCTCAACCCCGACGCGCGCATCGTGCTCGCCGCCTGTCCGGTGCGCGCCGACGATCCGTCGGTGCTCGCGGGGCGCCGCGTGCTTGCCATCGACGACGGCCCGACCCTGACCCACGGCGGCATGGCGTTCGGCGCCGCGGTACTCGCGGCGCGCGCCGCGGGCGCGAGCGCGCTCGTGGACCCGCGCCCCTTCGCGGTGGGCGAGATCGCCGAGGCGCTGACCGCGTATCCGCATCTCGTGGAGGTCCTGCCCGCGCTCGGGTACGGCGCGGCCGAGATCGAGGACCTCGAGGAGACGATCGCGCGCGCGGCGGCCGGCGGTGTGGAGGCGGTGGCGATCGGCACCCCCATCGACCTCGGCCGGCTGGTGCGCATCCCCGTGCCGCATACCCGGGTCCGCTACGAGATCGCGCTGGAGGCCGGCGTGACGATGGCGGACCTGCTGGGCCCGGTGTTCGGCGGGGCCCTGCAGCCGGGCTGAGATCCCGGGGGCGGCCCTCGGATTTCGCCCGGGCAAGACCACCCCAGAGCGGCCCGGCGTCAGGGGCGTTCTGGCACCGCTCGGGGGGGCCGGCGATACTTAAGCGCCGACCGGCCCGCCCGGCGGCGCAAACCACGACTCAGGGGCACCTGTCATGGCCAAGCCAAGCCTCTCCATCACCGATAACCGTACCGGCAAGACCTACGAGATCCCCGTCGACGAGCACAGCACGATCCGGGCGCCCGACTTGCGCCAGATCAAGACGTCCGCCGACGAATTCGGTCTCATGACCTACGATCCCGCCTACATGAACACGGCGTCGTGCCGGAGCGCCATCACGTTCATCGACGGCGACAAGGGCATCCTGGAGTACCGCGGGTATCCCATCGAGGAGGTCGCTGAGCACGCGACCTTCCTCGAGGTCGCCTACCTGCTCGACGAGGGCGAGCTGCCCAACGCGGCGCAACTCCAGAAGTGGACCGACGACGTCCGGTACCACACCTACGTCCACACCAACATCATCAAGTTCCTGGAAGGGTTCCGGTACGACGCGCACCCGATGGGCATGCTCCTCAGCACCGTCGGCGCGCTCTCCACGTTCTATCCCGACGCCAAGCACGTCCACGATCCGGAGGTCCGCTACACCCAGCGGGTGCGGCTCATGGCCAAGCTGCCGACGATCGCGGCGTTCTGCTTCCGTCACAACCGCGGGCTGCCGTACGAGTTCCCCCGTAACGACCTCGAGTACATCGGCAACTTCGTGAACATGACCTTCAGCATCGGGGGGAAGCACGAGCCGAACCCGGTGCTGCAGCGCGCCCTCGAGATCCTGCTGATCCTCCACGCCGACCACGAGCAGAACTGCTCGACCAGCGCGGTGC
>JBGPHD010000059.1:0-16670 GCA_041484135.1 Gemmatimonadota bacterium | reverse complement strand
GCGAACGGCGACGGGTAGAACGCGCTCGCGGCGTGCGACTCGTGATGCTCGCTGAAGAGGAGCGGCCCCTCGTAGTCGTCGAGGTCGTTGCGGATCATGTCGCGGGTGAAGAGCTTCTCCTTGATCCAGAGCGGGCCCGCCTTGAGGAACGAGAGGAAGCCTTTGGGTGCGACGCCGAGATAGGTCTCGAGGATCCGCTCGAACTTGAGGAGCGGCTTGTCGTAGAACCCGACGTACGCGAGGTCGCCGGCGGTGATGCCGGCGGTGCGCAGGCAGTACTCGACGGCGCGCTTGGGATACGCGGCGTCGCCCTTCTTCCGGGTGAAGCGCTCCTCGGAGCCGGCGGCGAGGATCTCGCCGTCGCGCAGGATGCACGCCGCGCTGTCATGGTAGAAAGCGGAGATGCCAAGGATGTACTGGTGACCTGTCGCCAACCTGTTCCCCTTCGCGAAGTGTGCGAGCCCCCGCACTCAGCAAGACGCGGACTTGCGGTGCGCCGGGCTCAGGCCTGACCGGCAAACCCGCTGCCGCAGATGGAGTTGACCCAGACGACGCCAGCCTCGAACGAGTCCTCAACGTTAATGGCGCTGTAGCGTTCGGGCAACAAATCGGGGGGCCCACGAACCGGTTCCCGGGACGGTCGCGCCGCGACGAACCGTCCTCCGGAAGCGACACCTGTCGTCATTCTTGCACAAACGGGACGCGACCGGTACGATTGGCGCCATTCCGCACACCACTTCGAACGGAGGCAGCATCATGGCACACCGTAAGGCCGAGCTGTGGCGCACCGGTGCGTTGTGCGTCGCCCTCTCGCTCCTCGCCGCTCCCCCGCTCCTTCGCGCGCAATCCCAGGCCACCACCGGCGTCATCCGGGGCGTGGTGCATGGGCCCGAGGGGAACGTGGTCAGCGGGGCGACCGTGGTCCTGCGCAACACGGCGACGAACATCGAGCGGACGGTGCCGACGAACGACCGCGGCATCTTCGTGGCCTCGCTGCTCCCGGTGGGCAGCTACAACGTCACCGCGCGGTCCCCGGGCTTCAGCGAGGCACGGCGGCAGGGCGTGGAGGTGCGGCTCGGCGGGACGGTGGAGCTGGACCTGGCGCTGGGCACCGTGACGCTCGCGGCGATCGATGTGAGCTCGACGCCGCCGGTGGTGGACCCGAGCCGCGTGGAAGCAGCGACGCGCTTCGGCGTGGAGGAGGTGGCCGGTCTGCCCAACAACGGGCGGAACTTCGTCAACCTCATGACGCTGACGCCCAACGTGAGCATCGTGCAGGGCCCGGACGGCGACGAGATCTCGGTGAGCGGCCAGCGCGGCATCTTCAACAACATCTCGGTGGACGGGGCCGACTTCAACAACCCGTTCTTCGGCGAGCAGCGCGGCGGCCAGCGGCCGCCCTTCACGTTCAACCTGGACGCGGTCCAGGAGATGGTGGTGATCGCCGACGGCGCCAACGCCGAGTTCGGGCGTTCGGGCGGCGGCTTCGTCAACGTGCTGACGCGCTCGGGGACCAACCAGCTGCGCGGCACGGCGCACTACTTCGGCCAGTCGAACAGCTTCTCCTCCGACCTCTTCCGCGGCCAGGGCAACCCCGACTTCACGCAGCACCAGTTCGGGTTCACCCTGGGCGGTCCGATCGTCCGGGACCGGGCCTTCTTCTTCATCGCCTACGACCAGCAGATCGCCAATCAGACCAAGCAGACGGACCCGACGCGCATCGCCGCTCCGCTGCGGGCGTGGATGGACACCGCGTTCGGCGGGGCGCTCGCCGGCGACTACGGCTCGATCCGGCGGACCAACGACGCCAACGCGCTGCTGGTCAAGATCGACTGGCGCCTGAGCGCGCGGCACAGCCTCTCGCTCAAGTACAACTACACCAACTCGCGTCAGGAGAACGGCACCTTCGACGTTGACACCTGGGCGCGCAGCGCCAACGCGATCGAGCGCGACTACTCGAACGCCCTCAATGGCAGCCTGGTGTCGCTCCTCACCCCCACGGTGTCCAACGAGTTCCGGTTCCAGTACTCGCGCGAGGACCGACCGCGGCCGTACGGAGGCCCGGTCTTCCCGAACAGCGCGGCCGCGGGTGCCCTCTTCGGGACCAGCGGCCGGCCCTTCCCCGACACCGGCGCCGACTTCGCGTTCGGCTACCGGTGGGGCATGCCGTTCTTCATCCCGATCACCGCGTATGACACCCGCATCCAGCTGGTGGACAACCTCAGCGTGGTGCGCGGGCAGCATCTCATCAAGGCGGGCTTCGAGTACAACCGCACCGAAGCGAACCAGACCTTCATCGGCTTCGCCAACGGGCGGTACATCTTCGACAGCGTGAACGGGTTCCTCAGCTACGCCGCGAACCCCCAGTTCGTCGAGTGCTCCGGCGGCGGCACCAGCGCCACCGGCACGTGCCCGGGGACCGAGACGATCACCGGCCCGCTGGAGCTCTTCCTTCAGTTCGCCCCGGTGCAGGCGGGGACCACGGTGCGCGACGCGGGGACACAGAGCCTCCCGCAGACCGAGCTGGCGGTGTTCCTCCAGGACACCTGGAAGCCGCGGCCCAACCTGACGGTGAACTACGGCCTTCGCTGGGAAGCGCAGATCGAGCCGGGGCCGCTGACCGATCCGGCCACGGTGTTCTTCCAGCCCTTCATCGCCGCGCGCGCTTCTGGTGGCACCTTCCCGTCCGACGGCACCATCCCGTCCGATTGGAAGATGTTCCAGCCGCGACTGGGGATCGCGTGGGATCGTCACAATGACGGCCGCGAGGTAGTGCGTGCCAGCGCGGGCATCTACGCCGCCCGCTCCCCGGGCCTCATCTTCGCCAGCACGCGGACGGCCAACGGCTCGATCGGTCAGAACGTGTTCCAGGCCAGCTTCTTCAACGGCTTCGGCGTCACGCCGCCCACCTACGGGCCCACGCTGCCCACCTTCGGCACCGGGACCCCGACGCGGCCCGGCATCAACGTGACCGCCGACAACTTCCAGAACCCGCGCACCTACGCGCTCAACCTGGCGTACGAGCGCCAGCTCCGGCCGAACCTGGCGGCCTCGATCAGCCTGGATTACGCGGCGACCAATCATCTCAACCGGTTCATCGACCGGAACGCCGCGGTGTTCGGCAGCCCCTACACCAACTTCCCCGGTACGGTCGCCAACGGCTTGGGCGGCGTGACGGTGCTCGAGAGTACGGCCAAGTCGCGGTACGCGGGGGTCACGTTGTCCCTGCACGGCTCCATGACGCGGCGGGTGGATTTCCAGGCCAACTACACGCTGTCGTTCGACAAGTCCGACGACGACAACGAGCGCGACCCGTTCACCTTCCGATACGCACAGGCCGACAGCCTCCAGCGCGAGTACAACTGGTCGGACCGCGACCAGCGGCACCGCGTCAACATCTGGGTACTCGAGCGGCTGCCGTGGGACATCAAGCTCAACCATCGCATCAGCTACTACTCGGCCCAGCCGACGTCCGCGAGTTGCGGGGCGAACCCGTTCGGTCCGCCTGCGGGACAGCCGGCGGCCTCGCCCGCGGACCGCATCTGCGCCAATGGCAGCATCCTGCAGCGCAACACGCTGCGCAAGGACAACGCCTTTTTCGAGTGGGACATCTGGTTGTCACGGCCGTTCCGCTTGGGGACGCGCCAGCGCATCGAGGTGATCCTCGAGGCGTTCAACCTGACCAATACCTTCAACTTCCGGAACCCGAGCGCGCCGGCGCTGCTGTTCAACTTCGACGGGACGATCCGCAGCGGTCTGGGCGACCCGCGCCGGTTCCAGGGCGGGATCAGGTGGGAGTTCTAGAGGCGTTCATGAACACCAAGCGTTGAAGGTCCAAGAACAGCAGACGTTGAAGGGCCCGGTGATCCCGGGCCCTTTGACTGTCCGGAGGGTGCATCGGCGGCGTCAGCGCACGATCAACGTCCGGTACTCGGGGTGACGCTCCACCACGGTCCCCACGAACCAGCACGTGGGGATGACGCGGTAGCCGTGGTCGCGCGCGTAGTCGAGCGCGTGGCGCACCAGCTTGGAGCCAAGGAAGCGGCCGCGCGCCTCGAACGGCACGTAGGTGCTCTGGAAGTCGAGGGTGTCTTCGCCGGCCGGCGCGTAGCTCAAGGAGGCCTCGCCCGCCTCCGTCGCGATCAGGAACTTGTGTTGCGCCTCGTCGTGGCGGATCTCTGGCGTCGTCACCCGTTCAACCTAATCGGGCGCCGGCGCTTCGGACGGGTGGCCCGCCTAGGGCCGCCGCTGCGGCTTCCACGACAGCCCGGCGTACACCTGGCGGCCGGTGAAGCCGGGCCAGTCGGCGCCGAGGCGCGCGTCGAAGAGGTTATCCACGCCGGCCGACCCCTCGAGGGACCAGGGCAGCGACCAGGCGAGCCGGGCATCCACGCGGGTGTACGCCGTGCGCGTGCGGGTGACGAGGCCGGTGGTGTCGTCGTGCGCGACCGGGGTCGGGCCGGTGAGGGTCCCGGCCAGCGCGACGCGCGCCCCGAGGACCACGGTGGCGAGCGTCAGCCGCCCGGAGTGTGCCGGACGCCCGAGGAGCGGCTGGCCGGTGCGCGCGTCGCGGGCATCGAGATACCCGTACCCCGCCTCGAGCCGCGAGCCGCCGCGGGCGAGCCCGGCCTCGATCTCCAGGCCCCGGGTCGTGCCGTCCGCGATGTTGCCGTAGGTGTAGGTCCCGCTCGCGTCCGGCGACCCGAAGTCGATGAAGTCGGTGAACCGGTTCCGGAAGGCGCTGGCGCGGCCGAAGAACCGCTCGCCCACCCACTCGACGCTGAGCGCGGCGTTGGTGGACCGCTCGGGCCGGAGGCCGGGGTTGCCCTCGACCGCGTAGCCCGCCGCGGCGTTGACGAAGTCCAAGTACAGCTCCTTGAAGTCCGGCGCGCGATACCCGCGGCCTAACGACGCCCGCAGGGCGAGCGGCGGCGCCGGCCGCACCATCAGCGCCAGGCGCGGCGTCACCGCGGTCCCCCACTGCTCGCTCCACGACACGCGGCCCCCCAGCGTCAGGCTCGCCGCGCCGCGGGTCCAGGTCTGCTGCGCGAACGGCTCGACCGAGTGGAGCGCCCGCCCGCCGCCCCGCACCCGGTCGGCGGTGATGGCGTCGCGCTTGAGGGTCATCCCCGCGTCGAAGATGCCGCCCGCCACGAGCCCGCTGGCCGCGACCTCCGCCTGGACGAGCTGCTGGACGTCGCGCTGGCCGCTGTCGGAGACCGGCACCGGACCGGTGGCGGCGCGCGAGAGGTGGTCGAAGCGCGAGAACGAGAACACCGGCGCCAGCCGCCACGCGCCCCGCCGCCACGTCACGCCGGCGCGGCCGCCGAGCTGCGTGTTGTCGGCGAAGCGGAAGAGCTGGCCCGTGCGGTAACGCTGCCGCTCCACGATGACGAGGCCGCTCGCCTCGGTGGTGAGGGATCCGGCGGTCCAGCGCGCGCGGGGGGCGAGGTCCCAGCGCCGGGCGAACGTGCCGGCGTCGCCGGGGATCCCGGGGGCGAGGTCCACGGTGCGGAGCCCCGCGTCGAGCGCGTAGCCGCCGCTGCCGCGCGCGCCGGAGAGGCCCAGCGCGGCGTCGCGCCGGCCGAGCGATCCCATCACGGCCGACGCGGTCATCCGCAGCGGCTCACCCGCCTCGGCTTGCCGGGTGATGATGTTGACCACGCCGCCCATCGCCTCCGACCCGTAGAGCGTGGACTGCGGGCCGCGCACCACCTCGACCCGCTCGACCATCGCCGCGGGCAGGCGCGACACGTCGAAGTTGCCGTTGATCCGGCCCACCAGCGGCTGGCCGTCGAGCAGCACGAGGACCCGCTGCGAGCCGAGGCCCTGGAGGAGGACTCCGGCGCCGGCGGGGGTCCCGCCGTCGAGCTGGATCCCGGTGGTGGTGGTGAGGACACCCGCGAGGTCCGACGCACCCGAGCGCTCGATCTCGTCCGCGCCGATGAGCTCGGTCTCGACCACCGCGTCCTTGAGCTTCTGCTCGCGCCGGGCCGCGGTGACCACCATGGCATCGAGGGAGAGGACGATCGGGGTGAGCGCGATGGTGAGCGGCGCGTCCCCGCCGCCGGGCACGGCCTCCGCCTCGACCACCCGGACGGCATAGCCGAGCCGCCTGACCGTCAGGCGGTAGCGCCCGGGTTCCGCCGTGAGGCGCCACGCGCCGTCGGCCTCCGAGATCGCCCGCCGCGCGGGGTCTCCGGCGACCGCGACCTCCGCGCCTTCGAGCGGCGTGCCGGCGGCGGCGTCCATCACCCGCCCCCGGAGGACGGCGGCCTGCTGGGCCTCGAGCGCCGAGTGCGCGAGCACGAGTCCGATGACGACCAGACCCGCCCCGCGCACCCACGACCGCGCTTTGGCCACCGGCACCTCAGGCCTTCCCGGCCGGCGTCATGCTAGTTGGTCAGCTTCGCGTAGCGCACCGTCACCTGACGCGGGGCCGCGTTGGCGCCGTAGTAGCTGACGAGCTGCACCTTGTACACCGCGGTGCCGCGCCGCACGAGATACACGTTGAAGGTCGGCCAGATCTGGTTGTCGGAGCCGGTGATGTTGTACCGGTACCACGGGTTGGCCTTGAAGACGCCGCTGAACGCGTCCACGCTGTAGGCTTGGGCGGGCGCCGAGGCGGCGTAGGGCGCGTCGATCGAGGCGAACGGGGTCGTCGCGTCGAGGACCGCCTTCACCGTCCCGGTCCCGCTCACGCCGCCGTTCACGCGGATGTTCCAGCCTTCGAACTCGAGGTCCCAGTTGGCGGCGGTGGTGACCGCGCCGGTCGTGATATCGAAGAAGACCGGGCCGCCGCTCACGTCCACGGTCTTGCTGACGGGGGCGCCGAAGGCGGCGCCGGCCGACGGCTGCACCGCGTACTGGAAGGTGATCGAGCCGGCGTTGGCGGCGGTCGCGTTCTGGATGTTGGTCACCGCGAACTTGGCCAGCACGACCGTGGGTGAACCCTCGCGGATGATCCAGGACCGGCTCGGGGTCGGGGTCGCGCCCACGCCCGCCGCGCTCGCCCAGCCCGCGATCGCCGGCGCGAGCTGGTCGCCGGTGAAGGACGCCGCGGCCGGGATCTCCGCCGCGGTGACGCCCTCGAAGACCGCCAGCTGGTTGTCCGCCGTCATCGCCTGCACCTCGGCGTTGGTGGCCGCGGCGTTCTGGCACAGGCAAGTGCCCTCCACCCCACCCGGCCCGGCGGCGCCGCCGTTCAGCATGACCGTCGTGGCGAAGATCGCGATGTCCCAGGCCGACGAGGTCGTGGGATCGGCGACGGTGACAGCCTGCGCCGGCACGCCGAGGGCCTCGAACGCGAAGGCGGCCGAGGCGTCCACCGTGAAGGTGGCGGTGACCGGCGTCGGGTTGGGCGACGTGCTGTCGTTGTTGCACGCACCGGCGAGGAGGGCGACCGCGGCGAGCGCGGCGCCGCTACACAGCGAGCGGGTCGAGACGAGGCGCATGGGATACCCCCGGAGGTTGGGCGATGTTGTAGCGATAGCCGATGATGATGAGCACGAGCCCGATGAGCTCGGTGACGTAGAGGACGTCGGTGTGGCCGAAACGCGTGAAGGTCCCGCCGATCCCCGGCAGGATCGCGCCCACGGCGATGGCGAGGTTGCCGATGGCGCGGTGATGCGTCTCCACGCGGGTGCGGTAGCGCCAGGCCGACAGGGCCGCGCCGCCGACGAGGAAGATCACGGCGTAGAGATTGATGAATGGGCTGAAGAGCCGCACCCACTGCCATTCGATGATCCGGCCCGAGAGGCGGTACGGTTCGACGAGGGCGGTGTCGAGCGGGCTCAGCAGGAGACAGACGGCCGCGGTGGCGATGAGCGGCGCGACGATCATGGTGAGCCGGTCGGCGGTGCGCCGGCTGAGCAGCAGGTAGACGGTGCCCTGGGCGAGCGGGGCGCCGCCGAGCAGCGCGCCGGTGATGTACCAGAGCCGGAAGACGGGTTCGTGCCAGCCGGTGAGCGTGGTGAGCGACTCGGTGATGGTGCCGAGCGCGTAGGTGACCGCGCCGCCCGCCCACCAGAGGAGGTGCGGGCCGCTGCGCCGTTCGCGCCAGCGCCGGAGCAGCGCCGCCGCGAAGAGCAGGGCGACCACCGTGGTGGCGATGGGGAGATAACCGATCGGGTCGCGCACGGGGGAGAGAGTAATCCCGAGCGCATCCGTCGAGGTATTCGGAGTACTACCTAGCGGACTCTACGGATGCCTTTGTGACAGGACCTTCATACGTCTTTCATCAGGCCTTGTTCGATGGCGAATCGGGTGAGGCCAGCCACGGTGCGGATCCCGATCTTGCGCATGAGGCTGTCGCGGTGCGCCTCGGCGGTGCGGGTGCTGATGCCGAGCTCGGCCGCGGTCTCCTTGTTGGTGAGGCCGCGCGCCACGCGAACGAGCACGTCCCGCTCGCGACCCGTCAGCGCCTCGAGGCCGGCGCCGGGCGCGGGCACGGGCTGCTCCCTGATGGCGGCGGTGAGATGCCGCGCCACCTGCGGGCTGAAGAACGCGCCCCCCTCGTGCACCGCGCGGATCGCGTCCCTTAGCTCGCCTGGGGAGGTGTCCTTCCGCAGGTAGCCGTGGGCGCCGGCGCGGACGCTCTCGACGACGTACTCCGTGTCGTCGTGCACGCTGAGGATGAGGATGCGGGCCTTGGGCGCGACCTGCCGCAGGGTCCCCACCACGCCGAGACCGGAGCCGCCCGGCATCGAGATGTCGAGCACGACCACGTCGGGCTGATGGGCCTGCGCCTCCGCGACCGCCTGCTCGGCGGTGGCCGCCTCCGCCACCATCAGGAACCCCGGCGCGCCCGCGAGGACGGTCCTGATCCCCTCGCGGACCACGGAGTGGTCGTCCACCACCAGGACGCGGATCTCCGCGCTCACGTCGCCGCCCCCGCGCCGGCCGGCACCCTGACAATGACCGACGCGCCACCGCCGGCCGAGCCGCGCATGTCCACCGTGCCACCCAGGGCGGTGATCCGCTCCCGCATCCCCGCCAGCCCCAAGTGCCCTTCCCGCTCGAATCGCTCCACGTCCACCTTCCCCCCGAGACCGCGGCCGTCGTCGCTCACCTCGAGCGTGATGATATCCTCCGACGAGACGACCCGCACGGCCACGCGCCGGGCGCCCGCGTGCTTCACGACGTTCGACAGCGCCTCCTGGAGTGCGCGGAAGAGGGCCAGCTCCGCCTCCGAGCTCAACGGCGCGACCGCATCGGGGACATCCACGTCCACCGTGATCCCTCCCCGCTGACCGAACGAGAGGGCGAGCGAGCGCAGCGCGGGGACCAGGCCGAGGTCGTCGAGGAGCGACGGCCGGAGGTCCTCGGTCACATTGCGGATCGAGCGCATGCCGGTGTCGATGAGCGCGAGCGCGCCGGCCAGGCGCTCGGCGGTGGCGAGATCGGCCTGCTCGCGCAGCACGCCGAGCTGGAGCTTCACCGCCGCGAAGACCTGCGCGGTCTCGTCGTGGAGGTGCAGCGACAACCGGCGGCGCTCCTCCTCGTGCTGCTCGATCATGCGGGCTTGGAGCCGCGTCAGCTCGCCGGTCCTGGCCTCGAGCCCGCGGTAGAGGTGCGCGTTCTCCAGGGCCGCGCCGATCTGCTGTCCCAGGGCGAGGAGGAACCCGTCGTCGAGGGCGGCGAACGGGTCGCGCGCGTCGCCCACGATCACCAGCGCCGCGGTCGCCGTCGCGCCGCGGAGGATGGGCAGCACCACGGCGTACGCGAACCGGTCGGCCGTCCCCTCGCGCCGGTCCACCCAGTCACGGGTGAACTGCGGGTGGCCGCCCTCGAGCGCCCTGGTGATGGCCCGCGCGGCCGCGCCCTCCGGCGCCCTCCCCTCCCACTCCGCGCACACGCCGACCCCTCGCACGAGGCGGGCGCCGCCGTCGTCGCTCACGTACATGGCGGCGCCCCGGGCCGCCGGGAGCGCGAGCGGGCGCTGGAGGAGGCGGGCGAGGTCGTCCTGATCGGGGCCGCCGCGCTGCAGGTCCCCCGAGAGCGTCGAGAGCGCCGTCAGCCCGCGCCGGAGATCGTCGAGCACCAGGACCACGATGCCGGTGCCGGTCGCCAGCTCGAACAGGATGTCGAGGTAGTAGCCCCACGGGCTCCACGCGCCGCGCGCCCGGAGGAAGGGATAGTCGAGGTGATGCGCGCCCCAGAGGATGAGCGCCACCGCGAGCAGCGCGCCGCCCGGCGAGCGCACCTTGCGCGCGAACCGCGCGAAGATGCCACCGGTCCAGAAGGTGACCACGCTGAGGAACAGGACCGCGGGGCCCGCGGCGAGGAAGAAGTTCTCGAGGCGGTAGATGGCGATGTACGACCAGACCAGCGGGAAGAGCGTGAGGCCGATGTAGCGCCACCGCCAGGTGAGCTGGCGGCTGAAGACGAGCGCGGCCCACAGGAGCGCCAGCCCCGTCCAGCCGGTGACCACCTGGTGCCAGTAGAGCCAGGTCCAGTCGCCGGTGGCGAGGAAGCTGGTGATCGCGACGACCCGGAGCAGATACAGGGCCCAGGCGAGCGCGAACCAACGGAAGTAGGGCTTCCCGTAGCGCCGGTAGAGGAAAGCGCAGAGCGCGGCGAGACCGAACGTGATGGCGGCCTGCAACAGGGCGGCATGGAGCTCGCCGGCGGGGTGGGCGATCGGGTTCATGCGGGCGGCATGGACTCTAGCACCGCCGGGTGGGCCGGGCCACCCGCGACCGGCCCGACCGCCCGCGCCTCTGCGGCCGCAGCCCTCGGTCCGGCGCTCTCCACGGCGGGACCGAGGTGACCTAGTGGGGCCCGCCGCGGCGAGCGATATTGAGGCCTGAGAACTCAGCGATCCCCCGGCAGCTCCCGAGCCCCCGTGCTGCGTTTCCGCCGGCTCCTCCCCAAGGTGCGCAAGCCCCTCGCCAGACGCGTGGCGACGGGCGTGCTGCTCATCGCCGCGCCGCTGCTCCTGGAGCAATGCAAGCTCGGCGACCTGGTGAGCCCACCGCACGCCGGCACCCTGTCGGTCGCTCCCCTGGCCGTGCTCGACTCCGCGCCGGTGGGGAGCCTCGCCCCGCGGGTGACCAGGTTCAGCGTGGATGCGGCCGGCATCGAGGCCCTGCCCTGGGTGGCGCGCGTGGTGCACGACAGCGCCTGGGTGACGCTCAGCGCGACCCGGGGCTCGACCCCCGAATCGATCTCGGTCGTCCTGGATCCGCGCGGTCTCTCCCAAGGCGCCCATCTCGACACCCTGCTCATCGCGCCGGACGGCCCGGGTGGCGAGACGGTGCGCGTACCGGTCGAGTTCCGCATCACCGGGTGCCAGGCGGCGGACATCACGCCGGGCGTGAGCGTGAACGGCGCGCTCGATGCCACGGATTGCGGCGCGCCGCACCGCAGCGGGCGCTCGGCCCGCCTCTACCGGTTCACCGGGACGGCGGGCGACTCCGTGTCGGTCCGGCTCAGCTCGACCGCCTTCGACGGTTACCTGGTGCTCGACACCTCCGAGTCGGCGGGCGCCCCGCCGCTCGCCGAGAACGACGCCTGCGGCGCGGGGCAGTCGGATCCGTGCCTGGCGTACTTCCGGCTGCCGCGAACCGGCACCTACGTGATCGAGGCGACCTCGGTGGCGACCGGCGGCGCCGGGGCCTTCACGCTCGCCGTCACCCCGCCGCGCCCGCCATCGGCCCCGGACTCCCTCGTCCAGCTCGCCGCCGACTCGGCCACGGCCGTGGCGTTAGGCGGCGTGCTCGACCAGGCGGCCCTGGTGCTGCGCGGCGTGGCCGGCGACCCGGACGTCGGCGATTCGGTGCGGCTCCAGGTGGAGGTGCGGGCGACCGGGACCGCCTTCACCGGGACCCCGACCGCCACCGGCGGCTGGGCCCAGCGGGGCGGTCGGGCCCTGGTGCGGGCCGGGTCGCTGCCCGACGACGCCGCGTTCCACTGGCAGGCCCGGGCCATCGACGAGACGGGCCGCGTGAGCGCCTGGGTCGCCTTCGGCGGCAACGCCGAGAGCGCGCCCGACTTCAGCGTCGCGGTGCCGCAGCCGCCCGACCCGCCCGCGAGCCTCGGGCAGCTGCGCAGTGACGGCGTGACCCCGATCGCCGTCGGCGGGAGCACCGATGAGCAGACGGCGCTCTTCGGCGCCCTCGTCTCCGATCCCGATCCCGGGGAGCAGCTCCGGCTGGAAGTGGAGATCCGCCCGGTCGGCACGCCGTTCACCAACGCGCCGAGCGGCTCCAGCGCGCCGGCGCCGAGCGGCGGCACGGCCAGGGTGACGATCGCCGGGCTGAGCGACAACGTGGCGTACCACTGGCAGGCGCGGACCGTGGACCAGACGAGCCGCGCCAGTGCGTGGACCGCGTTCGGCGGGAATGCGGAGGCCGCGACCGACGTCCGGATCGCCATCGCGCCGGTGCGGCTGGCCGTACTCACGCCGCCGTCGGCGACCAGCGCCGGCACCGCGTTCGCGCCCTCGGTCAGGGTCGCCGTGCAGGACGCGCAGGGGAACGCCGTCGCCAGCTTCACCGGAGCGGTCTCGGTCGCGCTGGGCGCCAACCCCGGGGGCGGCGCGCTCTCGGGCACCACGAGCGTGTCCGCCGTCGCCGGGGTGGCGACGTTCACCGACCTCAGCGTCACCCGCACGGGGACCGGCTACACCCTGCTGGTCACCGCGGCGAGCTTGAGCACCACGACCGGCGCGTTCGACGTCACCGCGGGCGCGGCGTCGCGGCTCGTGTTCCTGGTGCAGCCGGGTAACACGATCGCCGGCGCGGCCCTCGCGCCGGCGGTGCAGGTCGGTGCGGAGGACGCGTTCGGCAATGCGGCCACGGGCTTCACCGGCGGCGTGACGGTGACCCTCGGCGCCAATCCCGGAGGCGCCGCGCTCTCGGGGACCACCGCGGTGTCCGCCGCGGGCGGCGCAGCGCTCTTCTCCACCCTCAGCATCAACAGGAGCGGCGTCGGCTACACGCTCACGGCGAGCGCGACCGGCCTCACCGGGGCGACGAGCGGTCCGTTCACGGTGGCCGCCGCGGCCGCGGCCCGCCTCGCCTTCGCTACGGCGCCGCCGGCAGCGGCGGTGAACGGTGCGGCCTTCGCCCCGCAACCCACCGTCCAGATCGAAGACGCGAACGGCAACGCGGTGAGCCAGCCGGGGACCACGGTGACGGCCGGGATCGCGAGCGGCCCCCCGGGCGCCACGTTAGGCGGCGGCACGGCGACGACCGACGTCAACGGACTCGCCACCTTCTCGGGACTCGGCCTCACCGGCGCGGCCGGCGGCTACACGCTCGCCTTCACCGCGCCGGGGCTGGCGCCGGTCGCGGCGGGCACCATCGCGCTCGGGGCCGGCGCGGCCGCGCGGCTCGCGATGACGACCCAGCCGTCCGCCACCGCACCGAGCGGTGTCCCCTTCGGGCGGCAGCCGGTCGCTCACCTTGAGGACGCGTCGGGCAATCCGGTGAGCCGGAGCGGCGTCCAGGTCACGGCCACGCTGGCGTCGGGCGGCGGTACGCTCGGCGGCACGGTGACGATCGCGACCGACGGCTCGGGGACGGCCGCGTTCACCGACCTCGCGATCACGGGCACCGTCGGCACGCGCACGCTGAACTTCGCGGCGCCGGGACTGACGTCGGTGACCTCGAGCGGCGTGGCGGTAGGCGCCAGTACCGCGACCCAGATCGCCGTCAACGGCGGCAACAACCAGTCCGTGACGGCGGGATCGGCGGTCGCCATCGCGCCGTCGGTGATCGTGCGGGACGCGAGCGGCAACCCGGTCCCCGGCGTCGCGGTCACCTTCAGCGTCGCCTCGGGCGGCGGCACGGTGGTGCCCACCACCGCCGTGACGACCGACGCCGGCGGTGTCGCCGCGGCCACCTCCTGGACGCTCGGGCCGCAGGCCGGCGCCAACGCGCTCCAGGCCGCGGCCGCGGGCCTCGCCGGGAGCCCCGTCACGTTCTCCGCGACCGGCACCGTCGGCGCGGCCGCGAGCATCACGAAGAGCGGGGGTGACGGCCTCACGGGACCGGTCGCCACGACGCTCGCGACCGCGCACGAAGTGCTGATCCGGGACGCGAACGGCAACCCGGTACCTAACGTATCGGTCAGCTGGTCGGCCGCGACCGGGGGCGGGTCGGTGACCCCGACGCTCGCCACCACCGACGCCCTGGGGCGCGCGCAGGCCACCCGGACCCTCGGAACCACCGCGGGTGCCCAGACGACCACCGCCACCGCCACCATCGGGGGCGTCGCCACCACGGTCACCTTCACAATCACCGCGGCGGCCGGTCCGGCGAACCGGCTGGCGTTCACCGTGCAGCCGAGCACCACGGGGGCAGGCGCCGCCATCGCGCCGGCCGTGCAAGTCACGGTACAGGATGCGCAGGGGAACACGGTCACCACGGCGACGGACGCCGTCGCGCTCGCGATCGGCACCAATCCCGGCGGCGGGGTGCTCTCCGGCACCACCAGCGTGAACGCGGTGAACGGCGGGGCGACCTTCAGCGCGCTCGCCATCGACCGGACCGGGACCGGCTACACCCTCGTGGCGACGGCACCGGGCCTCACCGGGACGACGAGCACCGGGTTCAACGTCACGGCGGGCACGGCCACCCAGCTGATCTTCACGCAGCAGCCCGGTACCACGGCCGCCGGTGCGGCGATCAGTCCTGCGCTGACCGTGACGGCCGAGGACGCCAACGGCAACGTCGTGCCCGGCTACAGCACCGCGGTGAGCCTGGCCATCGGGACCAACCCCGGCGGCGGCGCGCTGACCGGCGGCGGCGCGGTGACACCGGTGAACGGGGTCGCGACGTTCGCCGGCCTGAGCGTCAACAGGACCGGTACGGGCTACACGCTCATCGCGAGCTCCGGGGCGCTGAACCGGACCAGCGCGGGCTTCGACATCACGCCGGGTGCCGCGAACCGGCTGGCCTTCGCGGTGCAGCCGACGGGCGCCGTGGCCGGCGCGGCGATCGCGCCCGCGGTGCAGGTGACGGTGCAGGACGCGAACGGGAACACCGTGACGTCCTCGACCGCCTCGATCGGGCTGGCGTTAGGCACGAACCCCGGCGGCGGGAGCCTCTCCGGCGCCGCGCCGGTGAACGCCGCGGCCGGGGTGGCCACGTTCGGCAATCTCAGCATCAACCGGACGGGGACGGGTTACACCCTGGCGGCGACGGCCACGGGGCTCACCGGGGCGACGAGCACCGCGTTCGACATCACGCCGGGCACGGCCACCCAGCTCGCCTTCACCCAGCAGCCCAACAACGCGGTGGCGGGTGCGGCCATCGCGCCGGCGGTCCAGGTGACGGTGCGGGACGCGAACGGGAACACGGTGACCTCGGCGGCGACGACCATCACCGTGGCGATCGGGACCAACGCCGGCGGTGGAACCCTCACCGGCACCACGCAGGTCAACGCGGTGGGTGGCGTGGCGAGCTTCCCGACCCTGACGATCGACCGGACGGGCGTCGCGTACACCTTGACGGCCAGCGGTGGCGGACTGCCGGTGGTGACGAGCGCCGCCTTCGACATCCAGACCGGGACGGGGAACAAGCTGGCGTTCACGGTCCAGCCCACCGGCACCGTGACGGGGGCCGCGATCGCCCCGGCGGTACAGGTGACGGTGCAGGACGGTGTCGGAAACACCGTCACCACGGCGATCGACGCGATCACGCTGGTGATCGGGACCAACCCGGGTGGCGGGAGTCTGTCGGGTACTACCACCGTGAACGCCGTCAACGGCGTCGCGAGCTTCTCCACGCTGCGCCTCGACCGGATCGGGAGCGGGTACACGCTGACGGCGCTCGCGTCCGGGTTGGTGAGCGCCACGAGCGGCGGGCTCACTATCACCGCCGCGTCGACCACGACCTCGATCACGGCCGAGTCGCCCGATCCGTCAGTGACCGGCCAGCCGATCACGGTGGGTTTCTCCGTGACGGCGACCGCGCCCGGCAGCGGCAACCCGAGCGGCAACGTCACCGTGAGTGACGGGATCGCGACCTGCACCGGCACCGTGGCGGCGGGGGGCTGCACCATCACGCTCGGCACCGCGGGCGCCCGCACCCTCACGGCGACCTACGCCGGGGACGGGAACTTCGCCGGCAGCACCTCGGCGGGGGCGGCGCACACGGTGAACGCGGCGTCCACCACGACGGTCATCACCTCCGACAGCCCCGATCCGTCGGTGACGGGCCAGCCGATCACCGTGAACTACACCGTGGCAGTGAGCGCGCCGGGCGGCGGGAGCCCGAGCGGCAACGTGACGGTCAGCTCGGGCGTGGACAGCTGCGTTGCGACCGCGACGGCGGGTTCCTGCCAGATCACGCTGACCAGTGCCGGGGCCAAGACCTTGACGGCGGCCTACGCCGGCGACGGCAACTACAGCGGGAGCTCCGACGCCGAGGCGCACACGGTGAACGTGGCGTCGACCACGACGACGATCACCACCGATCTCTCCACGGCCACCGTGGTGGGCCAGGGCTACACGGTGAACTTCACCGTGACCTCGAGCGGCGGGACCCCGACCGGCAACGTGACGGTGAGCGACGGCGCGACGACCTGCACGGCGAGCGTGGCGGTGGGCAGCTGCTCGCTCACCTCGACGACGGCGGGCGCGAAGACTCTGGTCGCCACGTACGCGGGGGACGCGAACTTCAGCGGGAGCACCTCGGCGGGCGTGGCGCACACGGTGAATG
>JBGPHD010000058.1:0-16882 GCA_041484135.1 Gemmatimonadota bacterium | reverse complement strand
CGCCGAGCCCCGCCGCACGCCCCGTCACCCACGCCCACAGGAAGTTGTAGCCGCCGATCGGACCGAAGGCGTCGAGCGCTTCGCCGCACATGAACAGGCCCCGATGCTTCCGGCTCTCCATGGTTGAGGGATCGATCTCCGCCAGGCTCACGCCGCCGCCCGTCACCTCGGCCTTCTTGTATCCCTCGTGCCCCGTCCACGGCAACGCGCAACGCGCCAGCGTCAGGGCCAGCCGGAGCCGTTCCTCGCGCTTGAGCTGCGCGAGCCGGCGCTCCGGCTCCACGCCCGCCACCCCGATCAGCGCGGCGGCGAGCCGCTCCGGCAGCTGGTCGCGCAACGCGCGCAGGACCGTGCGCGTGCCGTCGGGGCGCAGCGCCGCATCCCAGGCCTTCTCGTCGAGCGACGCCCAACGCACCAGCAGACGGGCGGGAGGCGACGCTCTCCCCAGCGAACGCACCAGTACGTGCGAGACGTCGAGCACCGCCGGCCCGCTGTAGCCCCGATGGGTGAAGAGGAATCCGCCGGTGGCCGTCGCGCGCCGCTCGGCATCCCTGGCCGTGATCGTCACCGTGAGCGACACCCCGGCGAGGCTCGCGAATGGCGCCGGTTCCGCGGTCACCGGCGTGAGCGCGGCGTAGGTCGGGTGCACGGTGTGACCGAGTCGCCGCAGGCCCTGCAGGCCGAGCCCGTCGCTCCCCGTCTGGGGGACGGAAAGCCCGCCGGTCGCGACGATCACGGCGTCGGCCGCGAGGGGCGGGTCCTCGGCGCGGTCCACGCGCCAACCACCCTCCTGGGGAGCGAAGCCGGTCACGCGCGTGTTCATCAGCAGCCGTGCCCCGCGCCGTGTGGCCAGCGCCAGGAGCCCGTCCCGCACGTCGCGCGCCCGGTTCGAGACCGGGAACAGTTTCCCCGACTCCACCTCCTCCGCCAACGGCAGCGCGAGGTCCCGCTCGAAGAACGCGACCTGCTCCCCCAGCGGCCAGGAGCGGATGATCTTGCGCAGGGTGTTGGGCGACGAGTCGGTGACGAAGCGCGACTCGTCGAGCCGCGCCGGCAGGATGTTGCAGCGGCCGCCCCCGCTGATGAGGATCTTGCGCCCGCCGTCCGCGGTGCGCTCGAGCAGCAGCGTCTCCGCGCCCGCCGACGCGGCCTGGATCGCCGCCATCGCCCCGGCGGCCCCTGCGCCGATCACGACCACTCGCGGCCCGGTCAAGCCGCTCCCTAGCGCACGCGGATCGTCACGACCGCCCGTGCGTCGGCCGTGAACGTGATCGCACCCGAGTCGGACGCCGCGAGACGCCCCATCAGTGTCTCGTCGAAGCGGCACCGCTCGGCCGCTCGCGCCCGCCGGGGTGGCTTCCAGGCGCCCCGCACTGCGCTCGCGGTCGGGTTGTGGCACCGCAGCACGATGCCCTTCCCGTCCTCCGCCGGCTTCACGGCCGAAAGCACCAGCGGATCGCCGCGGAGCTCGGGGCCCGTCACCGCCTCGTGCGGCCGGAGCGCGGAGCGCAGCATGAACGGCATCACCGGGGCGTGGAACGCCTCGGCCGACCGTTCGATGTGCTCCAGACCCGCCAGTGCCGCCTCATCATGGAAGCAGAGGCCGAGCCGCGCGACGAAGGGGCCGGGGCACTGCGCGTCCGGGGTCGGGGTCGGCCAGCCGGCGTGACCGCGCCGCTCCGGGATATCGGCGCGGGAGAGCTCCCCGAAGGCGCGCAGCACGGTCACCAGCACGGTGCCGTCCTTCCGCGCCTCGTACTCCGGGAGACCGTCGGTCAGGAGCGTGAGGCCCCGCGCGCCTGCCGCGACCGAGACGTAGCGCTGCATCGGCGCCGTTGGTGCCGGCCGCTCGAGCTGGCCCGCCGCCGGCCGGGCCGCCGCGCCCACGGTGCGCTCCACCGGGCCGAAGTGGCCGTCGGCCACGACGCGGGCCGGCCGCGTACCTGACGGGAAGCGGACGCGCAGGCGATGGTCGTTGCGCCGGTTCACGCCCGACACCTCGAGCACCAGGTGCGACGCGCCGGCGTCGAGCGTGACCCGCGTCCGCGTCTCGAGGCCAGTCGCGTCGTAGCGCCGCACGATCTCCAGCGCGCCGCGGAGCGGGCCCTCGTGCACCGTGGCGACCGCGACGGCATCGGGGGTATCGGTCGCGCGGTCCTTCCGGGGCGCGGCGTACGTGTAACTGTCGCCGGCATCCCCGTTGTCCTCGAAGGCCGCGAGGCCGTGGTAGCTCTCCCCGCTCGCCCGGTCCAGCACGGCGATCGTCCCATCATGCTCCACGCGCACCCAGAGCGAGGCGTTATGCATCTCACCGGCGCCGACGCTCACGGCATCGTCGGTGTCCACGGCGATCGGCGCCGCATCCCGGGACCGCGGCCGCCTGCCGGACGTCGCGTGCTCCTCGATCCCGAGGGCCGCCACCCCGAGCGGCGGCAGGCCCTGGACGCGGAGCACGACCCGGCGCCACTCGACCTCGTCGCAGTCGGGGTAGTGGCGCGGGCTCTCGGTGAGGTCGCTGCCGGTGCGCCGCTCCAGCTCCTGCCACGCGACCTCGCGCCCGGCGGCGTCGCGCAGCACGAGGGAGGTCGCGGCCTGCCCCGCCTTCCGCGGGCGCCGCGCCCTCGAGCCCTGCCCCACCGCGACGTCGGCCCGGAACAGCGCCACCTCCGCCTCGACCACGCCCCCGCGCGGCCGCGGCGACGGATTGAAGAGCAGGAGCGCCGGCTTCCAGGCGGCGCGGCCCGCCGCCCGCGCGGCCACCGGATCGTGCCCCACCACGTCGAGAAGCGCGGCGCGCGCGATCTCCCCGGCCTCGTCCCGGCACCGCGCGAAGCGCGTCATCATCTCGCGGTGGACCGGGTCGCTGCTGGTGCCGCAGATGCTGTCGTGGGGGTGGTTCTCGAGCAGCGTGCGCCACGCCGTCCACAGCTCGGCCCGGCGGTCCGGGCCGCCGCGCGATACCGCCAGCGCACAGAGCGGCTCCGCATAACGCTCCAGGAGCCGCTGGCACGAGGCGTTGGCCTGCTTGAGGTAGAGCCTCGAGGCGTGCGTGCCCTGGAGCGCCCACGCGTGACGGTGCCCCGCGCGCAGCTCACCGGCCGCGACCGGGAGGACGTCGCCCGCCCCCTCGGTCCAGGTCCGCACCGCATCGGCGTAGCCGCGCAGGGTCCCCAGGCGCACGTTGCTGTCCGTCAGCCCCCGCAGCGCCGCCACGGCCTCCGGCAGATCGGGCTGTGGCGCGTGGTGGTCGGCGCCGCACAGCCCGAGCCAGTGCGGCGACCGCGCGCGCGGCTCGAGCATCGCGCGGAGCGCCTTCCAGCGCGCGGCGAGCGCGGCGCCCTCGACGGGCAGGTTCGCGCCGGTCTCGTAGCCCGGCCCCGGCAGGTGGATCATGAGCACCTCCGATCCGTCCGCCGAGCGCCAGCGATGGAGATCGCCCTCCTGCCCCGGCTCGCCCCCGAACCCGCGCCACACCACGGCGACGTCGATGCCGAACCCGCGCAGCAATTGCGGCAGCGCGCCCGTGTGGCCGAACGCGTCGGGCGCGTACCCCACCGGCATCGGTCGGCCGCCGTGCCGCGCGACCGTTCGCGCCCCTTCCAGGAGATTGCGGACCAGCGCCTCCGCCGACACCAGGAACTCGTCCGGCAGCACGTACCAGGGGCCGACCTCGAGGCGTCCGTCGGCGAGGAGCCGCCGCACGGCGTCGGCGGCCTCCGGTCGGACCGCGAGGTAGTCGGGAAGCGTGATCGCCTGGCCGTCGAGCAGGAAGGACGGGAATTCGGGGCGGCGGCGCAGCAAGGCGATGACGGCATCGAGGAGCCGCGCCAAGCGCAGCCGGAACCGGGCCGCGCCGTGATACCACTCGCGGTCCCAGTGGGTGTGGGGGACGAGATGCACCTGCGGGGTCACGGGCGCCAAACTACGGCACGCTTGCCGAGGGGGACAGGGTTGGCTATCTCAGAGCGGGCCAATGGGGGAGGGGCGCTGATGCGGGTCCTCGTGGTGGATGACATGGCGTTCAATCGCCGCGCGCTGCGTTCCGTCTTCCTCGCTGCCGGCTGGGAGGTCGCGGCGGCGCCCGACGGGCAGGCCGCGCTCGACCTCATCCGCACCGAGCCGCCCGACCTCGTGCTCACGGACATCCTGATGCCGAAGCTCGACGGGTTCCAGCTCTGCCGTGCCATCAAGGCCGACGAGCAGCTCAAGCGGATCCCGGTCATCTTCTACACCGGCTCGTACACCGATGCCGCCGACCGCGACCTCGGCGTGGCGTTAGGCGCCGCGGCGTATCTCGTCAAGCCGCTCGAGCCGCGGGAGATCCTCGCCGAGATCGTCAAGGTCGTCGGGGGCACCGCCCCGGAACTGAAGCCGCGGCGCCAGCTGGGCGACGGTTGGGCCACGGCCTACGCCGACCGGCTCGCGGCCAAGCTCCAGGAGAAGGTGACCGCGCTGCACCAGACCATGGTCGCGCTCGAGGACACCTACACGGGCACCGTGGCCGCGCTGAACCTCGCGCTCTCGGAGCGGGAGGGCGGGAACCCGATCGACGCCGAGCGGCCGGCGCATCTCGCGCAGCTCTTCTGCGAGCGCGTCGCCCCGGACCTCGCCGCCGACCCCAACGTCTTCCGCGGCTTCCTGCTGCACGACATCGGCAAGCTGATGCTCCCGGACGGGCTCCTCAAGAAGGTGGGCCCGCTGAGCGCCGAGGAACGCGGGCTCCTCAAGCGGCAGCCCGGGATCGCCGCCGACATCCTGCGGAACGTGCCGGGCCTGGGACGGGCGCTCGACATCGTCCGCCATCACCACGAGTGGTGGGACGGCACCGGCTATCCCGAGGGGCTGAAGGGAGAAGCGATCCCGCTCGGCGCCCGCATCTTCGCCCTGGCGGACGCCTTCGAGGCCATCACCGCGGGCCGCCCCTACCGGCCCAAGCGCACGACCGCCACGGCCATCGCCGAGATCGGCCAGCACACCGGCACCCAGTTCGATCCGGGCCTGGTCGAGCCGTTCACGAAGCTGATCGGCGAAATGCGGGGCGGGTAGGTCCTGTCCACGCCTTCCCTCGCCGTCCTCGGGGCCGGCGTCCTCTTCGCGCTCCTCCTGATCGACCGTGTCCGCGCGCGCCGGCACGCCGCCCGCCTCGACGCGGCGCTGGCTGCCGGCGCCCGGCGCACCGAGGAACTCGAGCGGTTCCGCGAGATCACCCGGGCCCTGCTCTCCGGCCTCGAGCCGCAGGGCATCCTGGGCACCGTCGCCCAGGCCGCCTCCGATCTCACCGGAGCCGCCTGCGGTCACATCTCCCTCCTCACGCCCGACGGCGGGCGTCTCCAGCTCGCGGCTTCCACCGGCGTGCTCGCGAAGCTGGTGGGGCGGATCATCCCCATGGCGGGCTCGATGGCCGGTTGGGTGATCGAGCGCGGGACCCCGCTCGTCATCAACGACCTCGCGACCGACCCGCGCGGCTACGGCGCGGTGAACCAGGAGTTCGGCTTCGGACACGGGGTCATGGTGCCCCTGCTCTCCCACGGGAAGGTCGTCGGGGCCCTGGGCGCCGACAGCCTGCCGGACGCCCGTCCCTTCGACGACCACGACGTCGAGCTCCTCGGGCGCCTTGGCGAGCAGGCCGTGCTGGCCATCGAGAACGCCGAGCTCTTCGAGAACTCCCGACTGGCGCGCGCCGCCCTGGCGGCGAAGAACCGCGAGCTCGAGCAGGCCACGGTGCACAAGTCGGCCTTCCTCGCCAACATGTCGCACGAGCTGCGCACCCCGCTCAACGCCATCATCGGGTTCTCGGAGCTGCTCGGTTCCGGGGCGGGGGGCGCGCTGAGCGAGACCGCCACCGACTATCTCAGCACCATCGTCCGGAACAGCCGTCACCTCCTGGGCCTGATCAACGATCTCCTCGACCTCGCCAAGGTCGAGTCGGGCAAGATGGAGCTGCACTTCACCGAGAGCGACCTGGGACGGGTGATCGGGGAGGTGCTCCGCGATCTCGAGAGCCTGACCACGCAGCACCGGCAGGTCGTGGTGCGCGACATCGCCCCGGGCGGCCTTCCGGCACTGGTGGACGACGTCCGGGTGCGCCAGGTGCTCTTCAACCTCATCTCCAACGCGGTGAAGTTCACGCCCGACGGCGGCGAGATCAGCGTGCGCGCGCTGCGCACGGTGGCGCCCCTGCCCGTCCCCGCCGACCGCGCCGGCGACGCGTTGCCCCTCCGGCCGCGCGACGCGGTCTGGGTGGCGGTGGGTGACACGGGCCCGGGGATCAAGCCCGAGAACATCGGCCGCCTCTTCCAGGAGTTCAGCCAGGTGGATGACAGCCTGAGCCGCCGCTCGGGCGGCACCGGCCTCGGGCTCGCGGTCTGCAAGCGGTTCATCGAGATGCACGGCGGGTCGATCGGCGCGGAGTCCCTCTACGGCCACGGCAGCACCTTCTGGTTCATGCTCCCGGTCGAGGGCCCGGTCCGGCACATCGTGGCGCGGCCCGCCGAGTCGCTATGATTCAGCCATGAGCCCGGGCGGGATCCCCTGAGCCACGCCGTCGTCGAGCTGGTCCTGGCCGGCGCGCTCGTGCTGACGGGCGTGCTGCTCTGGCGTTCCATCAGCAATCGGGCCCGGCTCGACCGGCAGATCGCGCGCCTCGAGACGCTGAACGAGATCGGGCGCGTGCTCCTCAACGACCGCAACATCCGCGGCGTGCTGCGCCACGTGGCGGAGCGCGCGGCGCGGCTGCTCGGGGCCGACATCGCGCACGTCACGCTGGTGACGCGCGACGCCGCGCACCTGGCGCTGGAGGCCGCCACCGGGTCGATCGCCCCCTACCTCGGGTCCGCGGTGCCGTCCGAAGGGAGCATGGCGGGCTGGGTGATCGGTCACGCGCAGCCCCTGGTCCTGAACGATCCGCAGTCCGACCCGCGCAAGTTCCGGTCGGTGCACGAGCGCATCCCGCTGCGCCGCGCCATCATGCTGCCGCTGATCGCCAAGGGCCGGTGCGTCGGCGCGCTCGGCGTGGACAACCCCCGCGACGACCGCGCGTTCAACGACGAGGACCTCGACGTGCTCCGCGACCTCGCCACCTACACGGCGCTGGTGCTCGAGAGCGTGCAGGCCGTGGAGGAGCTGGCGCAGCGCGAGCGCCGGGCCGCGCTGCTCAACGCCGTGAGCAGCCGCATCCGGCAGTCCCTCGATCTCCAGGTCATCGTGGATTCCGCCGTGCGCGAGCTCGGGACGGCGCTCGACGTGTCCCGCTGCTTCGTGCGGCTGCGCCGCGGCAACGAGTTGATGCCCGCGGCCTCCGAGTGGCACGGGCCCGAGGTGGCGTCGGTGAGCGCGCGCCCCGACCCGGGCCAGCCGCTCCTGCTCACCGCGTTGCGCGAGCGGCGCACCCGTCACACGTCGAACGTGCTCGAGGGCCCGGAAGCCTCCGCGTCCGAGCCCCTCGCGCTCCTCGTCACGCCCATCGTGCTGCGCGGCGAGGCGATCGGCGTCATCGCGTTCCACCAGGCGGGGACGCCGCGGCTCTGGCGGGAGGGGGAGATCGGCCTGGTGGAGGAAGTGGCGAGCGAGCTCGCCATCGCCATCTCCAACGCGCGCCTCTACCGGTCGGTCGAGGAGGCGAGCCGCGAGCTGGCCACCAAGATCGAGGAGCTGGAGCGCGCCAACCGCATGAAGGCCCAGTTCCTGGCCAACATGTCGCACGAGCTCCGGACCCCGCTCAACTCGGTGATCGGGTTCTCGGAGATGCTGCTGATCGGGGCGCTGGGGAACCTCACCCCCGAGCAGCGCGACCCGCTGGAGACCATCGCCCGCAACGGGCGCCACCTGCTGGAACTGGTGAACGACATCCTCGATCTCTCGAAGGTCGAGGCCGGCCGCATGGATCTCCACCTCACGCCCACCGACGTGCGGGTGCTGGTCACCGACGTGATGACGGGGATGGAGAGCCTGATCGACGCGAAGGGCCACCGCGTGGTGCTCCAGCTCGGCGAGGACGACCTGCTCATCTCCGCCGACGAGATGCGGGTGCGTCAGGTCCTCTACAACCTGCTCTCCAACGCCGTGAAGTTCACCGCGCCCGGCGGCGAGATCCGCATCCGCGCCGACCGGCGGCGGAGCCCGCTCCCCGTGGCCGGTAACGGCGACCAGGAGCGCGCCGCGGTGTGGATCGCCGTCACCGACACCGGCATCGGCATCGCGCCCGGCGACCAGATCCGCCTCTTCACCGAGTTCACGCAGGTGGACGCGTCGTACTCGCGCCGCTACGAGGGCACCGGCCTCGGCCTGGCCCTCTGCAAGCGGTTCGTGGACCTGCACGGCGGCCGCATCGGCGTGGAATCGGTCAAGGGGAAAGGGAGCACCTTCTGGGTGGAGCTGCCGGTGGATGGGCCGGGAGAGGCGAGGGCCTAGCCCCCGACCCCTTCTTCCACCGCCTCCGCGACGCGCTCCAGCTCCGCCTCCCTCACCCGCACCCTGAGCACCAGCCGCCCCCGCGCCCGCAGCGCCCGGTGGTCGCCTAACGCCTGCGCCAGCTTGAGCCGGCCGAAGGTGAGGCCCGCGCCGGGGATCGCCGCATCGCGATCGTCCGTGGTCTCCAGCTGCAGGAAGACCCCGCTGGGGGGGCCACCCTTGTGCAGCTGTCCCGTGGAGTGCAGGAACCGCGGCCCGTACCCGGCCGTGGTGGCGACCCCGCGCCCGCCGCCGATCGCGCGCCGGAGGCGCGCCAGCAGCCCGTCGTGGCCGGCGCCCGGCGCGAGGTACGCGAGCAGCGCGACGTAGTCCCCCGGCCCGATGCCGGCCGCCCAGCCGCGCACCGCCCCCGCGAGACCCTCGAGTCCCGCCGCCGGCTCGGGCGCCGCCCCGCCAGCCAGCTCCTTCAGCACCCGGTCGGTGTTGGCCTTGCTCTCGGCGACGTTAGGCTGGTCGAACGGGTCCACGCCCATCCAGGCCCCCGCCGCGGCCGTCGCGACCTCCCATTGGTAGAACGCGGCCCCCAGGTCGAGCGGATCGCCCGGGGCGAGGCTCACCGGGCAGCGGTCCGGTGCGTCGGGCGCGCCGGCGCCGGGCGGCTCGTCCACCACCGGGACCAGCCCCTTCCCGTTCTTCCCCGTGCTCTCGGCCACCAGCTGCTCCGCCCACACGCCGAACGAGGCGAACGTGGGCCCGCCGTCGATCACGAGCTTGTCCCGTCCCGCGGCGAACGCCTCCGCGAAATACGCGCCCAGCGCCGCGCCCTCCATCGGCGCGCCCGTACCGCTCGCGCAGCGGTCCGCCATCGCCGCCGCCCGCGCCGTCAGCGCCGCCACGTCCACACCCACCAGCGCCGCCGGCACCAGGCCGAAGTAGCTGAGCGCGCTGAACCGGCCGCCGATCTCCGGAGCGTTCTCGAACACCCGCCGGAACCCCCGGTCCCGCCCCAGCGCGGCGAGGGACGTCCCGGGGTCTGTGATGGCCGCGAACTGCGCGCCCCCCCGGCCGCCGGTCCGCTCCCAGAAGTACGCGAAGAGCGCGTTCGTCTCGACGGTCGTCCCCGACTTGCTCGAGACCAGGAAGAAGGTGCGGGCGAGGTCTTCCGCCGCCGCGGCGTCGAGGATGGCCGAGGGGTCGGTCGTGTCGAGCACCGTGAGCCCGGGGAAGCCGGGCCGCCGGCCGAAAGTGCGGAAGAAAACCTCCGGCGCCAGGCTCGAGCCTCCCATGCCGAGGAGCATGACCCGCGTGAAGCCGGCACCGCGTACCTCGTCGGCGAAGGCCGCGAGCTCGGCCGCGCGGGCGCCGTACACCCGCGGCGCGTCGAGCCAGCCGAGCCAGCGCACGGCCGCCGCGCTCACCCAGAGGGACGGGTCCTTCGCGTAGAGCGCGCGCACGACGCGACCGCCGTCCTCGGCGAAGCGCCGACGGGCGGCTTCCGTCAGGCTCATGCGGGGCTCAGGTGCGGGAGACGGAGAGCAGGCGCTCGCGCTTGGCTTCCACGGCGGCGAGCAGGCTGGTGAACGAGTCGGCGAACTTCTTGACGCCGTCGGCGACCAGGAAGTCCGTCACGTCGCGCAGGGAGACCCCGGCGGCCTCCAGCGCGGCCAGCCGCGCGCGCACCGCGGATGGGTCGGTGTCCAGCGTACGCACGACGGATCCATGGTCGGCGAAGGCCTTGAGCGTGGCGGGCGGCATGGTGTTCACGGTGTCCGGGCCCACCAGCTCGTCCACGTACTTGGTGTCCGCGTACTTGGGGTTCTTGGTGCCGGTGCTGGCCCACAGCGGACGCTGCACCGCGGCCCCTTTCGCCATGAGGGCGTGGAAACGCGGCTCCTCGAACCGGGTGACGTAGGACTGGTAGGCGAGCCTGGCGTTGGCGACGGCGGCGGTGCCCAGCAGCTTCTCGCACTGTGCCCGGTCCGCCCCCCCGGCGATGCGCGCCTCGAGCCGCTTGTCGGCCTCGGTGTCCACGCGGCTCACGAAGAAGCTGGCCACGGAGGCGATCCCTTCCAGCGGCTTCCCCGCGGCGGCGCGCCGCTCGAGGCCGGTGAGGTACGCGTCGATCACGCGCTCGTACATCTCCACCGCGAAGAGCAGGGTGACGTTGACGCTGATCCCTTCGCTGATGGCCTGCGCGATCGCGGGGAGGCCCTCCGTGGTGCCGGGGATCTTGATGAGGACGTTAGGCCGGTCGAGCACCGCCCAGAGCCGCCGCGCCTCTGCGATCGTGCCCGCGGTGTCGTGCGCGAGGAGCGGCGACACCTCCATCGAGACGAACCCGTCCACGCCGCCCGACATGTCGAAGATGGGCCGGAACAGGTCCGCCGCGGCGCGGATGTCCTCCATCGCCACGGCCTCGTAGATCCGGAGCGCGTCCTCGCCCGCCGCGGCGCGCCGCGCGATGGCCTCGTCGTACGCGTCGCTCTGGCCGATCGCCTGCTCGAAGATCGTCGGGTTGCTGGTGACGCCGCGCACCCCGTAGTCCTCGATGAGCTGCTTCAGCTCACCCGACCACAGCAGGTGCCGGTGGATGAAGTCCAGCCAGATGCTCTGCCCCAGGCGCTCGAGCGCCGAGATGCGACCGCCGGAGATCGACGTGCGTGCCATGGCGTCCTCCTCACCCCGGCAGCGCGCCGACGCGCGCCGCCACGTTCTCGGCCGTTAGGCCTAACTCTTGGAAGATCCGCTCGTACGGCGCCGACGCGCCGAACCGCTCGATGCCGATCACGACGCCCGAAGGTCCCACCCACCGGTGCCAACCGAAGGTCTGCCCCGCTTCGACCGACGCGCGCCGCGTGACGCCCGGCGGCAGCACTGCGTCGCGGTAGGGCTGCGGCTGGCGCTGGAAGATCTCCAGGCTCGGCATGCTCACCACCCGCGTCGGGATGCCGCCCTTCTCCAGCAGGTCGCGCGCCCCCAGGCAGACCGACACCTCGGAGCCGGTGCCGATGAGGAGCGCCTTGGGCGCGCCGCCCGTCGCCTCGGCCAGCACGTAGCCGCCCCTGAGCACGCCGTCAGCCGGCGCGAGCACCGAGCGATCGAGGATCGGCACCTTCTGGCGGGTGAGCACCAGCGCGACCGGTCCGGTCCGATGTTCGAGGGCCGCGCGCCACGCGAACGACGTCTCGTTGGCGTCGGCGGGCCGGATGACCGTCAGGTGCGGGATCGCCCGCAGGGACGCCAGCTGCTCGATGGGCTGGTGCGTCGGGCCGTCCTCGCCGAGTCCCACGCTGTCGTGCGTGAAGACGTAGAGGACGGGCAGCTCCATCAGTGCCGCGAGGCGGATCGCCGGCCGCATGTAGTCGGAGAAGATGAGGAACGTCGCGCCATAGGGCCGCACGCCGCGGTGCAGCGCCATCCCGTTGAGCACGCTCCCCATCGCGTGCTCCCGGATGCCGAAGTGGAAGTTCCTGCCCTCGTAGCTCCGCGCTTCGAAGTCGGGGCTCCCCTTGATGATCGTGTTGGTGGAGGGCGCCAGGTCCGCTGAGCCGCCGATCAGGGTCGGCATCACCGCCGCGAGGGCGTTGATCACCTTCCCGGACGCGGCGCGAGTGGGTGTCGCGCCGTCCTTGGGACTGAACGTCGGCAGCGCCTCCGCGAAGCCTGCCGGCAGCTCGCCCGACAGCGCCTGCCGCCATGCGCTCGCAAGGTCCGGGTGCGCGGCGGCGTACGCCGCGAGCCTCCGCTGCCACGCCGCCTCCTCGGCCGCACCGCGCTCGACGCACGTCTGACAGTGGGTGCGGACCTCGTCCGGGACGTGGAACGGCGCCTCACCGGGCCACCCGTATGCCTGCTTGGTGAGCGCGATCTCGTCCTTGCCCAAGGGCGAGCCGTGCGCCTCCGCGGTGTCCTGCTTGTGCGGCGCGCCCCACGCGATGTGGGTGCGGACGATGATGAGCGACGGCCGCCCCGTCTCGGCGCGGGCGCGGCGCGTGGCCGCGTCGAGTGCCCCGAGGTCGTTCCCGTCCTCCACCCGCTCCACGTGCCAGCCGTACCCCTCGAACCGGCGCGCCACGTCCTCGCTGAACGCCAGGCGCGTCTCGCCCTCGATGGTGATGTGGTTGTCGTCGTAGAAGTAGATGAGCTTGCCGAGCTTGAGGTGACCGGCCAGGGAAGCCGCCTCGTGCGAGACGCCCTCCATCAGGTCGCCGTCGGAACAGATCGCGTAGGTGAAGTGGCTCACGATCTCGTGGCCGGGGCGGTTGAAGCGCGCGGCGAGGTGCGCCTCCGCGATCGCCATCCCCACGCCGTTCGCGAACCCCTGGCCGAGCGGGCCGGTCGTCGTCTCGACGCCGGGCGCCATCCCGTGTTCCGGGTGTCCCGGCGTCTTGCTGCCCCACTGCCGGAAGTTCTTGAGGTCCTCGAGCGAGAGGTCGTAGCCGGTGAGATGGAGGATGGAGTAGAGCAGCATCGATGCGTGACCGGCCGAGAGGACGAACCGGTCGCGGTCGGGCCAGTCGGGGTGTCGTGGGCTGTGCTTGAGGTGCCGCGTATAGAGGAGATAGGCCAGCGGCGCCAGGGCCATCGGGGTGCCGGGGTGGCCGCTGTTCGCCTTCTCCACGCCGTCCATGGACAGCGTGCGGATGGTGTTGATCGCGAGCGTGTCGAGGTCCGTCGGGGCGCTGGCCTTGGGGAGCGCGGTCACGGCGGAGAATCTAGCGTGCGGCGGTACATCCGGCCAAATAGGAGGCGGTCCATGATCACCGCGTCGCGTCAGCGCGGAGCCGGAACCCGGCGGAAGGTCGGCCTGACTCGCGGCACCCCGTCACCCGCGGTACACTTGAGCCTGCCCATGTCCGGTCCTCCCATCCACCCTTATCGAACCCAGGTCTCACTGGCGAGTCGCAGTCTTCTCCTGTGCGTCTGCGCGTCGGTCGCGTCTGCGCGTCTGGCTTTCTCCCAGTGCCCCGACGGCTCGCCGCCGCCGTGCCGATCGGCGGCCGCGCGCCGAGCCCCGGCCCTCGATGAGCGGACCTGGATCGTCCTGCCGTTCGCCAATACCACGCGCGCACCGGATGTGGACTGGCTGAGCGCGGCGAGCGCCAACCTCCTGTACCTCGGGCTGGCGCGCTGGACCGATGTGCGGGCGGTGGACGACGGGCGCGTGGTGGACCTGCTGCGCGAGGCGGCGGTCCCGCGGGGCGAAGCGATCGGGCTCGAGGCCGGGCTCGCGCTGGCGCGGCGCGCTGGGGCCGGACGCCTGGTGATGGGCGACTTCATCCGAGCGGGCAGCACGGCACAGCTCGTGGCGAAGGTCTACAACGTTCGCAGCGGGCAGCGGCTGCGCAATGTGAGCGAGACGGCCCAGCTCCCCGACTCGGTGATGCCGGCCTTCGCCCGGCTCGCGGCCCGCGTGCTCGACCTGCCTCCCGCCCCCGGGCTGGAGGTCGGTGCCGGCACGGCGAACACCGACGCCTATCGCGCCTACCTCGCCGGCACGACCGCTCTCAAGGGCTGGGCCCTGGACTCGGCCGCGACCTTATTACGCCGCGCGGTCTCCCTGGATTCCACTTTCGCGCTGGCGCGCTACCGCCTGGCGATCGCCAGCTGGTGGATAGGCGGAGGGGCAGACTCGATCAGCCGCGGCTATGCGGAAGGCGCCGTTCGCTGGGGTGGGAGCCTCCCGGCTCGGGAGCGGTCGCGCATCGCCGCGCTGCGCGCGACCCTCGCCTCCCGTTTTACCGAGGCGTGTGGGACGTACGAGTCGCTGCTGCGCGCGGACTCGTCCGATGCGGAGTCGTGGTACTTCCTCGGCGAGTGCAACTACCACAACCAGCGCGTGGAGTACCCTGGTGGCGACAGCGCGCGGCCGGCGTTCGTCGGGAACTGGAACCGGGCCACGCTGGCGTTCCGGCGGGCCCTCGAGCTCGATCCCACCTTTCACCTCGCCTACTATCACCTCGTCGAGATGCCCGCTGCGGATCAGCGGTCCGGTTGTCGCGCCAGCGACGCGGGCATTGGTTGCCCCTTTGAAGACCAGTTCTCGGCGGGTGTGGCGCGCGCGGGCGATTCGCTGGTGATCGCGCCGATCCGGATGGCCGATCCCGGCGCCGCCCCGCGTCTCCGGAGAGACGTGCGCGAGGCAGCGCGGTCGGGGGCGCTGCGCGCGAACCTGGAGTCGGCCCGCGGCTGGGGGGAAGCGTGGGCGGCCGCCGGTCCGTCGGAGCGAGGTTCCACGCGGCCGCGGGCGATGCTGAACGTGCTCCTGCGCCTCGGGCTCGCGGCCGAGGCGGCGCGGGCACTCGAACATGTGGTACCGGTCACTGTGGCGGACTCGCTCTTCTTCGTCGGGACCCGTATCGAGGTGCTGCTGCGGCTCGACAGCAGCATGGCGGCGGCCCGTCTGCTGGACTCCCTTCTCACGCGCCAACAGGATCGCTGGCGGATCTGGCAAGTCGCGGCCGCGCTCGGGCGTTTTCAGCCCTACTATGCGATCAGCAGGACATTCGGTGTCCCCCCTGGATCCGCGGCCTTGGTTCATGCGATGGAGCCGGTGCAGGTCGGTGCGCCGCCCAGCGACCTGTGGGAGATCGAGCGTCGCGGATGGCTCGCCGTTGACTCCTCCATCGAGGCAGATGCTTCACTGCCGGCGCGGGCGAGGCAGACAGCGCGAGCCCGGGTGCGCGCCATGACGGTCACCTGGTCGCTGGGCACGCCCAGACCGGGTGCCGTGCTGGTGAGCGACCCGGACGCCGCCGATCCGCGCTTCGACTTCGCGGCCGTCGCCGTGACGGGCGACACGGCGCGGACCAGACAGGCACTGGTGCGACTCGACAGCATCGTCCTTGGCGCGCCCCGCGAGGTGGATGCCTCGGCGCTCGTGGTGTCGGCCGAAGGACACGTACTGTTAGGCGATTCGGCGCTGGCGCTGGCCCGGCTGCTGGAGTTCGAACGTCGCTGGCCGTTCCAGCGGGGGATCACGAACGCCTTCGGCCCCGGAGAGGATCCCGCCATCCTGGTGTGGGGCCGCGCCTGGCTGCTGATGGGCGACCTCGCCATCGCCGGCCACCAGAACGACGTCGCGATCCGCGCGTACCGCCGCGTAGTCGGCATGTGGGACGGCGCCGACGCGCCGCTCCAGCCGGCGGTCACGCGGGCGCGGGCGGCGCTGGCGCGGATGGGCGCGCAGCCGTGACGCTCTTGCGCGCGGCTGAAGCCGCGGCTCGGCGACTGTGGCTGAAGCCGCGCCGCATCCGGTTGCTTCAGCGACGGCTTCTCGGTCGAGCCGCGGCCTTGGCTGCGAGTCTCACGATCACTGCCCACGCGGCCCTCGCCCAATGCCCCGACGGGTCGCCGCCGCCCTGCGGCCGACCCGCCGCGGCCAGGGCGCCGGCGCCCAACAGCGTCGCGGTGCTCTACTTCGACAACCTCTCGCGCGATACGGCGGACGCCTACCTCGCCGACGGCCTCACCGAGGAGGTCATCCAGCGCCTCGGCCAGGTCGGCCGGCTCACCGTGAAGTCCAAGTACAGCGTGCGCCGCTACCGCGGCACCGACGTGGATCCGCGCGATGTCGGCCGGACGCTCCAGGTGACCTACATCGGCGGGGGCAGCGTGCGCCGGGCCGGCAATCGTCTGCGGGTGATCGTCGAGCTGACGCGCGCCGCCACCGGCGACCGCGTCTGGGGCGAGACGTACGACCGCGCCGACAATGACGTGCTGGCGATCGAGGAGGAGATCGCCGGCGCGGTGGCGACAGCGATCGCCGGCCGGCTGTTGCCCGCCGAGCGGGCCCGCATCGGCACGAGCCCGACCAGCAATACCGCGGCGTACGACCACCTGTCCCGCGGCAACTATCTGATCGCCCGCCGCAGCCCCGATGCGATGCGGCGCGGCATCGCCGAGTACGAGGCCGCCGTCCGCGCCGATCCCGGCCTGACGGCCGCCAGTGCGCAAGCGGCGTTCGCCTATGGCATCTACGCGAACTGGGAGTGGCCCTGGCCCGGCCTGACGCGCGACAGCATCCTCGCGCGCGGCGCGCGCGCCGCCGCCACCGCGGTGCGCGCCGACTCGACCGACCCCGTCGCCCGGGTGAGCCTCTGCGTGCTCGGCCTGGACGAGGATCGCGACGTGGCCGGGGCGTTGCGCTGTCTGCGCCGCATCCCGGGCCAGCGCGCCGCGCGCAGCGCCGACGTCCAGGCCATCCTCGGCTGGGTCCTGCAGATCGCCGGGCAGAACGACGCCGTGGCCCAACAGTTCCAACGCGCGCTGGCACTCGACCCGGCGCGCACCATCGCCATCGAGATCTGGGCGCGGATGCTGACGCACGAGCGCCGCTATGGCGAAGCGCGGCGCCTCCTCGACAGCGCCGTCGCGGTGGACCCGGAATTCCCGAACGCCTATCCGGCGCGGGCGCGGCTGCGACTGCTCGAAGGCGACACGGCCGGCGCGCTCGCCGACGCGCAGACGGCGG
>JBGPHD010000057.1:0-17106 GCA_041484135.1 Gemmatimonadota bacterium | reverse complement strand
TCCACTGGCCGCCGCGCGCGAGCGACACGTCGCCGTAGTAGTCGGTCACGCCCTCGGACCACCACAGCAGCGGCGTGTACTGCTCCTTCGAGTAGTCGTAGGGCCACATGTCGGCCGGCCGGATGCGCTTCACGTTCCACATGTGGAAGAACTCGTGCGACAGGAGCGGCCGCGTGAAGTCGCCGAGCTGACCGGTGCTTCGGTTGGTCGCGAAGAACTGGGCCGAGATGGCGTCGAGCTGGCTGTTGTGGTGCTCGAGCCCGCCGCCCCAGGACATGTCCTGGAACGGCGCGTAGAACAGGATCGTGTAGCTGTCATACGGCGGGCCGCCGAAGATCCGGTTCTGCGCCCCGGCCACGCCCGCGATCACGGCGCGGACGCTGTCCCACACGATCGGGTTCATCGCGGTGTCCGGGTACATCACGAACCGGATGGCCTTGCCGTCCACCATCACCGAATCCATCCAGAGCCGGCCCGCGAAGAACGGCGCGTCCACCAGGTCGTGATAGTTGTCGGCCCGGTAGCGGCCCGGGGTGCCGGGCTGGGCCTCGGCCAAGCCGGTCGCGATCCTCCAACCGGCCGGCGTTTCGACCGTGATCTCGCCGGGGAAGCGGAAATCGGTCCCCTCGGGATAGACCAGCAGATTGGTGGCGTTGAAGAACGCGAAGCCCGGCTCGATCTCGCTGAACTGGAGCATCTGGGAGTCGGGGTTGGTGCGGAATTCGAGCGCGATCGTCCGCGCGCCTCCCGCCGCGACCCGCCACGTGTCCTTGTCGGTCTTGTCCCAGAAGACCGGCCGGCCGCCCGCCTCGGCGCGTACGTTGTGCACCCAGCGCGCGTAGTTGTCGATGTCGTAAGAGCCCGGCGACCAGGCCGGCAGCGAGAGCAGCACGGTATCCTGCGAGGCCGCGAGGTCGAACTCGGCGCGCACCTCGAACATGTCGGCCGACGGATCGATGCGAACGCGGTAACGCGCCGCCGTCGCGATGCTCGAGGCCGTCCCGCCGGCCCCCGTGCTGCGAGCGCGTTGGCGGCCCTGGGCAAATGCCAGCGTCGGCGTCAGAAGAGCGAGCAGGATGAGCGGGCGCAACTGCATCGGGCCTCCGAAAGAAAGGCGAACGGCGGACGGTAGAAGGTAGAGGGTAGACGGCCGGCAACCAACCAGTACGAAGAAGGGCCGGTGCGAGTTGCACCGGCCCTTCGTCTACTACCGCCAGCCCTCTACCGTCTGCCCTCAGAATCGCACCCCGAACGTGACGATGAGCGCCTTGAGACTGAAGAACGTGTAGCGGCCCTCCAGGTACGGCGTCAGCTGTCCGACGCGGCCGAACTCGAATCCGCCGACGCCGTTGAGGCCCAGGTCGAGCGTGGAGGTGCCGCCTCCGCCGGCGATCGCGACGTTGATCCCGCCGCCCGCGTAGGGCCGGGCGCTGCCATGCGGAACGAAGTTGTACACCAGGTTCCAGTTCAGGTCGAACACGTTGACGCTGCCCGGGAACCAGTTGAGGTCCGCCGCGGCCGAAATGGGCGCCGGCCTGGTGAGCGTGAAGGGGTAGCGGACCCGGCCGCCTACTCCGAAGTCGTTACCGCCGTTGAGCGCCACGGCCCCCTGTACGCCCCACTCGGGGCGCGATGGGAGGTCCTGGGCGCGGATCTCAGGAGTTGCAGCACAGAGCGCGAGGGCGCACAGCACCGCAACGCTGGGGTGTTTCGGAAGTGAGTTCATGATTGAACGACGGGGGTACGGCCGACCTCATAACGAGGCCGCGTCTAGGCGTGCGGTGCGGACTCGATCCTGTCAGCGACCATGGCCCGCAACTCCTTGCTGGGCTTGAACACCGGTACCGGACGCGCGGCCACTTCGACCGGGTCCCCGGTGCGGGGATTGCGCGCCATGCGGGTCTTGCGACTCCGGATCTTGAAGGTTCCGAAGCCGCGGATCTCGATATTCTTCTGGTCGGCGAGGGCGTCCTTGACCGCGTCAAGGAAGCTATCTACAACGCGGGCACAGTCTTTCTTGCTGATCATAGGCCCGGCCGTCCGCGCGATCTGCGCGGTCACCTTCTCGACAAGGTCGGCCTTGGTCATCACAGCCTCCAGCTCCGCCGTGTGGTCCGTCTGAGCGTGACGGGAGGGCTAATCTGGAAGCTACCTCGTTGACTGTCAAGGGGTTGGGGTCATGAGGCGCACAAACTCCGCGAAGTGGGGCCTCGCATCGTGGGGTCCCGGGCTCGCCTCGGGGTGGTACTGAACGGCGAAAATGGCCATTTCCCGGTGTCTGACGCCTTCTACGGTGCCATCATTGAGGTTACGGTGGGTGACCTCTAGCGCCGAGGCTCCCGGCACCCCCGTCCCCCCCTCCTCCCCCCGTACCGCGAAGCCATGATTCTGGGAAGTTATCAACACTCGGTCGGTCTTGAGGTCGCGGACGGGGTGATTCCCGCCCCGGTGCCCGTAGGGGAGCTTGACCGTCTCGGCGCCGAAGGCGAGGCCGAGGACCTGGTGGCCGAGGCAGATGCCGAAGATGGGCGTGCCCTTCTTCGCGATCGCGCGGATGATGGGCGGCGCGTAGGAGACGGCCGCGGGATCGCCGGGGCCGTTGGAGAGGAAGACGCCGTCGGGTTTGCGCTCGAGCGCCTTGGCAGCGGGCGTGTCGGCCGGGACGATGGTGACCTGGCATCCCGCGGCGACGAGGAGCCGCACGATGTTCCGCTTCATCCCGTAGTCGTACGCCACGACCTTGAAGCGCGCGTCGTCGGGCCCCACGGTCTCCCACGCCTTGCACGTCACGGTGGACGCGAGGTCGAGTCCTTCCATGCTCGGCGAGGCCATGAGGACCTTCCGCGCCTCGTCGGCGGGCGTGTCGCCCACGGCCATGACGCCGCGCATCGCCCCCTTCTCACGGATGTGCCGCGTGAGGCGGCGCGTGTCCACTTCGCTCACGACGGGGATGCCGCTCGTCTGCAGCCAATCGTCCAGAGTGCCCGTGGCGCGCCACGAAGAGGCGAGGCGCGACATCTCGCGCACCACCACGCCCTTCACCATCGGGTGCGCCGACTCGAGGTCCTCGGTGTTGATGCCGTAGTTGCCGATCATCGGCGCCGTCATCGTGACGATCTGTCCGGCGTAGGAGGGGTCGGTGAAGACCTCCTGGTAGCCGGAGAGGTTGGTCGTGAACACGACTTCGGCGGGGGTGACAGGAAACGGGGCGCTCGTCGCGCCCCGATACCACGTGTCGTCTTCGAGGAGGATGTAGGCCGGCTGGCGCTCGCCGCTCACGGCCTCAGTTCGCCGGGCGCGTCGGCCGGGCCGGTGCGGCCGGAGCCGGGGTCGGCGCAGCCGGGGCCGGAGCCGCGTTCTGGAGCGGCAGCGGCGCCAACGGTGCCGGCGCGGCCTGCTGCTGCGACTGCTGCTCGCGGAGCTGCTGCTCGACGATCGAGCGCGGCTGCGCGCCGCGGGAGCTGAGCATCTGGAGGACCAGGCAGAGGAACAGGAAGATCCCGCCGCCCCACCAGCTGGCCTTGGTGAGGATGGTGGCCGCCTGCCGCCCGCCGACGAAGGCGTCGGTGGAGGAGGCGCCACCAAAAGACGCGGCGAGGCCGCCGCCCTGGCCGGCCTGGAGGAGCACGGCCGCGACCAGGACGATGGAGTCGAGGATCAGCAGGATCAGAAAGAGTGTGTACATGCGGCCGGGAATCTACCCGGGGGGCGGCTCGGGGGTCAACGCTGGCATAGGTTTGGACGCCCACGACGCGGACGCCGGTTTGCACCGCCCCCCCACAACCGGGTCTCGCCGCCAGCCTTGCCGTCGGGACTTACGAGGGGCGCTACGCCCCTGCAGGACACGGCGCCTGCCGTGCAGCCTCAAAAACCGGAACTGCCACCGAATCCGCGCCCTCGAAGACGCCCGTCGGGTCGGCAACGGTAGTGAGTCGGCGGCCATTCACCGCAGTGAAGAAGAGCTCCTGCGCCAGTGGAGATCCGTCTCGCAGAACAAGGCCTATCAGCACCACCCCACCATCTGGACCAACGTCAATCGAGTAGTGTCGAGAGTCTATTACTGTGCCGCCGCGCAACGACCCGCCGGTCTTCCAGCAGGTGAACCGTCCGCCCCGCAGGGCTGCCAGCACAACGGCACGGATCTTCCCGATCTCACCGCTTCCAGCTGTGCGCTGGTAAGGACGCTGGACGGCGGGTCTCTGTCCGTTCACGAGGCTGGTTGAAACTCTGCCCGCAGCCGGCATTCTCTCGGGTTCTTGGCACCCGGCAAGCGGAAGCGCTAGGGTCAAAGCCAAGAGCATTCTCATCGCACCCTCACTACGGATAGCAGTTGTGAGCATTATTGCCCGCTTCTACGTAGCTGCCCGCCACGCCGGTATGTTCGTCGGAGGGAGCGTTTACATCTCCGGAGCCACTGGACTCAGCAACGAAAATGTGAACGTAGTCGCACTCGGGGTTGCAACCGACAAACGACTCATGGTAATAGCCCCAACCAGAATCGTACACCTCGAACGTCAAGTTCGGACCGATCGAACTGTCCCAACCCTCGTCATCGTGCCAAGTGGCCCAGCCGTTGTGGCGGTCGCAGAAACCGCTAGGCAGAAAGGCCATGACGGAAACGGACACTATCGCCAAGAATGACGCTCGGAAGAGATTCCGGCCTGCCATCGGTTCCCCCAAGGTACGCTACTTGCTTCCACGGTACCGCTCCGGCATCGGGTTGTCAAGACTATTGCCTAACTGATTGATGCTCGAGCAACTTCGAGGGTCGACCCTGCATCACCTTCGAGGGTCTACGCTCCGACAACTCATAGGTGCAGGCGTTACGTCAGGCGGGGATTCGAGGAGCGTTAGGGCTCCTCATCTGCCGGCGTCCAGGTGAACCGGCGCGGCGCTTCGGTTGAAGCAGGCGCACGCCGATGGCGGCCGCCGCCGCCACGAGCGCCGGGAGATCGAAGCGCAACGGCTCCGGCTCACCCCACGCGAGGTCCCCCGGCTCGGCACGCGACAGGAAGAGCACGACGCCGTGCCAGTCGCCGCTCAGCGACGACCACCAGCGCAGGCCCGCCTGCCCCTGCTCGTAGAGCGCCTGCGCCATGGCCCGCGTGCGCGTGAGGTCCCGGCTCGCCAACGTATCCGGCGCGATGCCGAAGCGCACCAGCTCGCGGGCGTCGCACAGATCCACGATGCGCGGCCACAGCGTGTCAGCGCGACGCACGGGGACCAGGGCCAGCGTGCGCCCCCACTCCGTGAGATGGTCCGCGGTGATCTGCTGCCCGCGGAACCGCTGGAGCCTCTCGGCCACCGCGTGCTCGGGGGATTCGGCGAGGTAAAGGGCCGGGGACGATTCGACATCGAAGCGGCCGGCGCTCTGAGCGGTTGGCACGTAGGACGGCGAGAACGGCGCACCTAACGGCGCCGCGGGGTCCCAGGGGAAGACGCGCCAGAGCGCCGCCCCGGGATGCATCAGGCGAAGGCGCCCTGTTTCTCCGCCTCGATCGCCGCGACCACTTCGGACAGCCGTCCGTGCTTGAGGACGTCGAGGGGCCGCCGGTCAGCCAGAAGGGCGTTGAGCCCGTACAGCCAGGACCGGATGGCCGCGGGCGCGAGGAATCCGTCGAGCAGCGATACCACGACGTCAAGCGCCAGCAGAGGCTCGAGGTGCGCGGACGACGCCCGCTCACCCTGCTTCCACCGCACCACGTTGCTGCGGTGGACCCCGATCAGGTCCGCCAGCTCCGCATCCGAAGCGAACGCGCGGCGCGCCGAGCGGTAGCGGTCGGGCGCCGCGATGGGCTCGCGGACGACCTTGGTCTTGCCACGCCGGACGGGCTTGATCACGCGCTCTTTCATGCGCAACAAAATGGTTGCGATGCCAGGGTCGCGCAAGGCCCCCGGCCCACCCTACCGCGACGGCCGCGGCGTCTCGCAGACGGCGATCCAGCTCTCAGCCTCCAGGCTCGCCCCGCCCACCAGCACGCCGTCCAGCTCCTCTTCGGCGAGGAGGGCCGCGACGTTCGCGGGGCTCACCGACCCGCCGTAGAGGATGCGACTCCGCGTCCCCGCCGGGGTGCGCGCCTTGAGCCATCCGCGAATGGACCGGTGCACGGCCGCCGCGTCCTGCGGCGTCGCGTTCACCCCGGTGCCAATGGCCCAGACCGGCTCGTAGGCGATGACGATCCGCGCGATGGCCGCGGCGTCCAGCCCGCCGAGCGCGGCACCGAGCTGGCGGAGCACCACGGCCTCAGTCTGCCCGGCCTTCCGCTCCTCGAGCTTCTCGCCCACGCACAGCATCGCGTTCAGGTTGGCACCGAGGACGGCCCGGACCTTCTTGCCGGTCTCCTCGTCCGTCTCGCCGAACTTGTGGCGCCGCTCCGAGTGACCGATCAGCGCCCACGTCGCGCCCGATTCCGCCGCGATGCCCGCCGAGATCTCGCCGGTGAAGGCGCCCTTCGCCTCCCAGTGCAGGTTCTGCACGCCCGCCGCCGCGTCCTTCCGCCCGGCCACCTCGGCCACCACCGAAGGAAGCGTCGTGGCCGGAGGGAAGAACACCAGCGTGCTGTCCTCCTTCGGCCGGACGCGGGCGAGCACCGCGCGCACGAGGTCGCGACCCGCCGCGGGGCCGTGATGCATCTTCCAGTTCGCCGCGAAGATCGTCATGGAACGAGCCGGGAGCCGGGAGCCGGACCTCTAGAGCGCATCGAGAGCCTCCACTCCGGGCAGCTGCTTCCCTTCGAGGAACTCCAGCGACGCGCCGCCGCCGGTCGAGACGTGGCTCACCTTGTCCTCGAGCCCCGCCTCTGCGATGGCTGCCGCCGAATCGCCGCCGCCCACGATCGTGGTCGCGCCCTTAACGGTCGCATCCGCCAGCGCCTGCGCCACGGCGCGCGTCCCCGCGTCGAAGGGCGGCGTCTCGAACACGCCCATCGGCCCGTTCCAGAGCACGGTCTTCGCACCCTTCACCAGCTTGGCGAACCGCTCGCGCGTTTTGGTGTCGATGTCGTACATCGCCCAGCCATCGGGGATGGCGTTCCAGGCCACCTCGCGATTCGGCTCGGGCTTCTCCAGCGACCGCGCGATCACGCCGCCCTCGGGGAGCACCAGCTTCGCGCCGGCACGCGCGAGGAGGTCCTTCGCCATCGCGATCCGGTCCTCCTCGACGAGCGAGGTCCCGGTCCCGGCGCCTTTCGCCCGGTAGAACGTGCACGCCATCGCGCCGCCCACGAGCACATGGTCCACCCGCGGCAGCAGGTTCAGGATGACGTCGATCTTGCCGGAGATCTTGGCGCCGCCTAACACCGCGACGAACGGCCGGGTGGGGCTCGCCAGCGCGCGGCCGAGGTAGTCCAGCTCCTTCTCCATCAACAAGCCCGCGACGGCGGGCTTGAGGAGATGGGCGACGGCTTCGGTGGATGCGTGGGCCCGGTGGGCGGACCCGAACGCGTCGTTCACGTAGAAGTCGCCGAGGCCGGCGAGGAGCTTGGCGGTGCCCGCGTCGTTCTTCTCCTCGCCCGGGAGGAAGCGCGTGTTCTCCACCAGCGCGACGCCGCCGCGCGGCAGGAGCTTCGTGGTCTGCACCGCGTCCGCGGCCGCCGGGTCCTCGATGAACGTCACCGGGCTGCCCAGGAGTCCCTCGAGCGCCTTCGCGACCGGCTTGAGCGAGTACTTGGCCTCGAAGCCGGCGCCCTTCGGCCGCCCCAGGTGCGAGAGCAGCACGATGCGGGTGCCCATGCCCTTGAGCGCCTTGATGGTCGGCAGTGCGGCGCGGATGCGGGTGTCATCCCCCACCGCGCCGTCCTTGATGGGCACGTTGAAGTCCACCCGCACCAGGGCGCGCTTCCCGTCGAGCGCGTTGCGGTCGAGTCCGGCCAGGGTGCGCTTCCCTATCACAGCTTCGCGGCCACCAGCTTCATGAGGTCCACGCAGCGCGCGCTGTAGCCCCACTCGTTGTCGTACCACGAGGAGACCTGGACGCAGACGCCGTCCACCACCGCGGTGCTCAGCGCATCCACCGTGGAGGACGACGGGTCGCCGGTGTAGTCGACCGAGACGAGCGGCTCCTCGCTCACCGCGAGGATCCCCTTGAGGGGCCCGGCCGCGGCCTTCCGGAACGCGTCGTTCACCTGCTCGACGGTGACGGTCTTCTCCACCGTGGCCACCAGGTTCACCGATGACACGTCGGCGGTGGGGACGCGCAGCGCGACCCCGTCGATCTTCCCCTTCACCTCCGGGATGACGAGCGCGGTGGCTTTCGCGGCTCCGGTGGTGGTGGGGATGATGCTCATCGCCGCGGCGCGGGCCCGGCGCAGGTCCTTGTGCGGGAAATCGAGGATGACCTGATCGTTGGTGTAGGCGTGGACGGTGATCATGAAGCCGCGCACCCAGCCGAAGTTCTCGCGCAGCACGTGGACCACCGGCACCAGGCAGTTGGTGGTGCACGAAGCGTTCGACAGCAGGTGATGCTTCGCGGGATCGTACTGCTTGTCGTTCACGCCCATCACGACCGTCAGGTCCTCGCCCTTGGCGGGCGCGGAGATGATGACCTTCTTCGCCCCGGCGGCGAAATGGGCCGAGGCCTTCTCCTTGTCCGTGAAGCGGCCGGTGGACTCGAGCACGATGTCGACGCCGAGGTCCTTCCAGGGCAGCTTGGCCGGGTCCTTCTCGGCCACGACCCGCATCCGGTCCCCGTTGATGACGAGGTCCTGGCCATCCACGGCAACGGTGCCGTCGAACTTCCCGTGGACCGAGTCGTACTTGAAGAGGTGGGCCAGGGTCCTGGTATCGGTGAGGTCGTTCACCGCGACGAAATCGAGGTCCGCCTTCTGCTGGATCGCGGCCCGCAGCACGAGGCGACCGATGCGACCGAAACCGTTGATGCCGACACGAACGGACATGACGAACTCCGAAAAAAGACGTTGAAGAACAAGAGGCGTTGAACCTTACGACGGAACCAGCGCGCGGCCGAACGTGACCGCGCCGATCATCGCGGCGCCGGACGAGGCCAGCGCTTCCGCCGCCGCACCCAGCGTGGCGCCCGTGGTCAGCACGTCATCCACGATCGCCACCCTCCGCCCGACGAGCGGCCTCTCGCCCGTACCGAAAGCACCCTGCACGTTCCGCTGCCGCGCCGCCGGCGCCAGCGCTGTCTGGGTCATGGTCTCCCGGGAGCGGACCAGCGCGTCCGCGGCGACCTCGACCCCCATCCGTGCGCCCAGCGCGGTGGCGAGCGCCTCGGCCTGGTTGTGCCCTCGCTCGCGGCGCCGCACCCGGCCTAACGGCACCGGGACCAGCACGTCGACGTCCCGCAGCGCACCGGCGCACTCCCGCGCCATCCGCGCCGCCATGGGCCCCGCGGCGAGGCGCCAGCCGCCGTACTTCAGCGCATGGACGAGGCGCCTCGCCGGCCCATGATCGAGCCACACGGCGGAGGCGGCCCACGCGAGCGCCTCGGGCCAGCGGCGGCAGAAGGCGCAGTCCCCCTGCGCTCTCGCAGCGCGCTCACCGGTGGCACCGCCGCTCACGCCTCCCGCGACGCCACCGCGCTCGACCGTACGGTCCCAGGGGTCCCGCGGCTGCCCGCAGCGGCGGCAGACCGGCGGCGCGATCGGCCTGAGCTGCGCGCGGCATGCAGTGCACAGCGCCTGTTCCTCATCGACCGCACGCAGCGCCCGCGCACAGCCGAGGCACGCCGACGGCAGCAGCAGCGCCTCGACGTCGAGCAGCGCGCCGTGCGCCGCCGCCAAGATACTATGGACGGAGGGCATCCTCCACCGCCGCGCGCATCACCTCGACAGGCGCGCTCACCCCGAAGAAACACTGGAACGCCGCCGCGCCCTGGGCGACCAGCACCCCTCGGCCGTCCGCGGCCCGGGCGCCCACTGACCGCGCCGCGCGCACCAGCGCCGTCTCGCCTTTCGCGTACACCAGGTCGAGCACCCCCGCGGTCCCCTTCAGCGTCTCCGCGGCCACGGGAAGCGGATCCTGCGGCTTGAGACCCAGCGGCGTGGCGTTGATGAGGAGGTCGCACGGATCCCCAACACCCCACACCCTGCACCCTACACCCTGCTGCTTCGCCCAATCGACGAACTCGCGCGCCCGGTCCCCATCCCGCGAGACGATCCCGACCGTCGCGCCGGGCCACTCGTCGGCCACCGCCACGGCCGCCGCCCGCGACGAGCCGCCCGTGCCCACCAGGATCGCGCGCCGCACGCTCTTTCCACCCATCACCGCGCGCGCCGCCTCGCGTACGCCCGCGATGTCGGTGTTGTCCCCTTCGGGCGCGGACACGGCACCCCACACCGTATTGCAGGCGCCGGTGCGACGCACCTCCTGCGACGCGCTCGTCACCAGCGCCGCTGCCTGACGCTTGAACGGCACCGTCACGTTGAGCGCGCCACCCGCGGCGAGCACGCCGCGCGCCACCGTCTCGAAGGTCGCGGACGTGGCGTGCAGCGCGACGTACACCGCGTCGAGCCCCAGCATCGCGATCGCGCGGTTCTGCATCACCGGCGACAGCGAGTGGGCGACCGGGTCGCCGATGACCGCGAGGACCCTACTGGTCGCCCGGACCTGCATCCGCGCTCGTCTCCGAGATCAGCCGTTCCACCGCCACCTCCAAGAGCTCTTCGAGCTGGTCGTACGTGCGCCGGTACTCATCGAGGTCGCCGCCATACGGATCCTCGACCTGCGCCAGCCCCGCGGGCCGGCCCGCGTAGCTGCCGAGCAGGTGCGTGCGGGTCGCGCCCCCGAGCGCGGTGGCGCGGTCCACGTGATGCGGTCCCATCCCGAAGATGAGATCGGCCTCGGCCACCAGGTCCACCGTGAGGGGCCGCGCCGAGTGGCCCGAGAGGTCGAGCCCGTGCTCCAGAGCGATCAGGTACGCCCCCTCCGACGCCGGCGAGCCCTCGTAGGCCGCCGTGCCCGCGGACCCGACGCCGATGTCCGGGCGGCCCCGGTCCTTCAGGAGCCGCCGGGTGACTACCTCCGCCATCGGGCTGCGGCAGATGTTCCCGGTGCACACGAACAGGAGCTTCACGGCAGAGGGACCAGGCCCGGCACGATGCTGAGCAATCGCTCGACCTTGATCGCGCCCTCGCGGATGACGCGGGGTTGGGACCCGGTGCAGTCCACCAGCGTGGAGGGGGGCGAGGTCGCGAGATGGCCCGCGTCGAGCACCAGGAGCGTGCCGTCAAGGGCGGCGCCGCGGAAGGTCTCGGCGAGCGAGCCGGCGTCCATCGCGGGCGGCTGCCGCGGCAGGTTGGCCGACGTGGACGTGATGGGCGAGCCCAGGGTCTGGATGAGCCGCGCCATGCCCTGGTGCGAGGTCCAGCGCACAGCCACGCCGCCCTCCGGGCCGCGCAGGCTGTCGGGGAGGAGTCCCTCCCCGCCCGGCAGCGCGAGGGTGAGCGGGCCCGGCCAGAAGGCGGCCGCGAAGCGTTCCGCGGCGTCCGTCAGGCGGAGCCCCACGCCGCTCAGCATCGCCAGGTCCGCCACCAGGAGGAGGAACGGCTTCCCGGCCGCGCGCCCCTTGAGGTCCGAGAGGGCGTCCACCGCCGCCGACGCGACCACCGACCCCAGCCCGTACACCGTCTCGGTGGGATAGCCGATGAGCTTGCGGCGCACCAGGTGCCCCACCACGAGCGGGATCGCCGCCGTCACCTCCTCGGCGGTGCGGAACGGGATCATGCGCCGTTCTCGAGCCGGGCCAGAGCCTCGGCGAGGGCGAAGTCGTCGGCGGTGGTGACCTTGATGTTGCGCGTGCTGCCGGCCACCACGCGGATGGGGTGGCCCAGGCGCTCGCAGAGCGCGGCGTCGTCGGTGACGGCGGCGGCGGGCTCCGAGCGCGCGCGCTGGTGCGCGTTCTCGATCAGCGCGCGCGGGAAGGCCTGCGGCGTCTGCACCACGACCAGCCGCTCGCGCGGGACGGTCCGCACCACCAGCCCCGCCGTGTCGGTCTCCTTGACGGTGTCGGCGACGGGGAGGCCGGGGACGGCGCACGCGCCCAACGCCGCCACGGCGATCACCCGGTCGATCAGCTCCCGGTCCACGAAGGGCCGCGCCGCGTCGTGGACCAGGACGATGGCGACGTCGGCGCCGAGCCGGGCGAGGCCGTTGGCCACCGAGTGCTGGCGCTCCTCTCCGCCGGCCGCCACCAGCAGCCGGTCCGACAGCAGGGGCTGGAGCCACTCCGGCGGGCGGGCGGCGTCGGCGGGCGGGAGGACCACCACGATGGGACCGATGCGCGGATGCTGGGCGAAGGGACGGATGGCGCGCAGCAGGAGGCGGACGCCGGCGATGGGGCGGTACTGCTTGGGCTCGCCGCCATCCCCCGCGCGCAGGCCCTTGCCCGCGGCGACGATGATGGCGCCGGTATCAGGCGGCGAGGCGATGGGCCAGCTCCCCGAGGTGCTCCAGGCGCACCAGGTCGAGCCCGGAGGGGCCGGCGCCGCGCGGGCCGCCCGCGGTGCGCGCGCCGACGTAGGCGCGGCTGAACCCCTGGCGCGCCGCCTCGGCGAGCCGCCGTTCCACGCCCGCCACCGGCCGCACCTCTCCGCCCAGCCCCACCTCGCCGATGAACAGGGCCTCCGGCGGCAGCGCCTGGTCGCGCACGCTCGAGATGAGCGCCGCCGCGACCGCGAGGTCGCTCGAGGGCTCCGAGAGCTTGACGCCGCCCACCACGTTCACGAACACGTCGAGGTCGCCGAAGGGGAGACCCGCGCGCCGTTCCAGCACCGCGAGGAGCACCGCCAAGCGGCGGTGGTCGAGGCCCGCGCTCACCCGTTGCGGCGTGCTGAACCCGGCCCGCGCCGCGAGGGCCTGGATCTCGATCAGCACCGGCCGCGTGCCCTCCATCAGGGCCGTCACCGCGCTGCCGGAGATCCCCGCGTGGCGCGCGGCGAGGAACGCGGCCGACGGGTTCGCCACCGGCTGGAGCCCTTCCGGCGTCATCGCGAAGACGCCGATCTCGTCCACCCCGCCGAACCGGTTCTTGGTGGCGCGCAGGATGCGGTGGTCGAGCGTCGCTTCGCCCTCGAAGTAGAGCACCGTGTCCACGATGTGCTCCAGGGTCCGTGGCCCCGCGATGCCGCCGCCCTTGGTCACGTGGCCCACCAGCAGCACCGCCGGCCCCGACTCCTTGGCGAACCGCATCAGTCGCGCCGCGCACTCGCGCACCTGCCCCACGTTCCCCGGCGCGCCCTCGAGGTCGGGCGTGTACGCCGTCTGGATCGAGTCCACCACCACCACGCGCGCGCCTAACGCCGTGGCCTGCTCCATCACCCGCTCCAGCGCCGTCTCGGCCAGCACGTGCACCGCGCCCGCGGGCTCCTTCAGCCGGTCCGCGCGCAGCCGCACCTGCTCCGGCGACTCCTCCCCGCTCGCGTACAGCGTGCGGACGCCCGCCGCCTCGAGCCGCGCCGCGCACTGGAGCAGCAGCGTGGACTTGCCGATCCCCGGCTCTCCCCCTACCAGAACGAGGGATCCGGGGACGATCCCCCCGCCGAGGACGTAGTCGAACTCGTCGAGCCCGGTCTTGAACCGCGGCGCGGAGTCGGCAGGTATGGAGTCGAGCCTGACGGCTGACCCCTGAGGACCACTGCGCGTCTGCGCGTCTGCGCGTCTACTGTCGCGTCCACGCCTGCCAACTGCTTCTTCGACGAGCGAGTTCCATTCGGCGCACGCCTCACAGCGGCCGGTCCACTTGGGCTGGTCCGCGCCGCACGCCGTGCACCGGTAGACCGACCTCGCCTTACCCGCCATCGCCGCTGCCCCCGCGCTCCGGCTGGTCCCGCGCCGTGTAGTTGTCGAAGCGCGTGTACTGGCTGTGAAAGTGCAGCTTCACCATCCCCGTGGGTCCGTTGCGCTGCTTCCCGATGATGACCTCCGCCTGGCCCGCCAGCTCGTCCTTCTCATCCGGCAGGGCGTACATCTCGGGCCGGTAGATGAAGATCACGACGTCGGCGTCCTGCTCGATCGCGCCCGACTCGCGCAGGTCCGAGAGCTGCGGCCGCCGGTGCTCGCCGCCGCGCTGCTCCGGCGCGCGCGAGAGCTGCGACAGGGCCATCACCGGCACCGCCAGCTCCTTGGCCAGCGCCTTGAGGCCCCGCGAAATGGCGCTGATCTCCTGCACCCGGTTCTCCGCCTGGTCCGGCGAGCGCATCAGCTGGAGGTAGTCCACGATGACGAGGCCGATGTCCTGCTCCGCCTTGATGCGCCGCGCCTTGGACCGGAGCTCCAGCGGCGTCAGCGACGCGCTGTCGTCGATCCAGATGGGCGCCCCCGAGAGCACCCCCGCCGCCGTCGCCAAGAGCTTGTAGTCCGCGTCGCGCAGCGTCCCCGAGCGCATCCGGTGCGCGTCCACCCGCGCCTCCGATGTCAGCAGGCGCTGGACGATCGCCTCCTTCGACATCTCCAGGGAGAAGATCGCGACACCCGTCCCCTTCTCGATGGCCGCATGCTGCGCCACGTTGAGGCAGAAGGCGGTCTTCCCCATCGAGGGCCGCGCCGCGACGATCACCAGGTCCGACGGCTGGAACCCCGCGGTGCGCTCGTCCAAATCTTTGAACCCCGACCCCACGCCGGTAACCGTTTGTCCCGCACCGTGGAGCGATTCTATGCGCTCCACCGCCGTGAAAACGAGCTTCTTCAGCCGGACGAAGCCTTCCGTGGTCCGGTGCTCCGCCACCGCGAAGATCTTCTGCTCCGCGGAGTCGAGGACCTCCGCGGCCAGCTGCTTCCCCTCGTAGGCCTCCTGGACGATCTGCGTGCCGACCTCGATGAGGCGGCGGAGCAGCGCCTTGTCCCGGACGATCGTCGCGTGGTAGTCGAAGTTGGCCGCGGTGGGGACGACGTCGAGCAGGTACGACAGGTAGTCCACGCCCCCCACCGGCTCCAGCTCGCCCTTGCGGTCCAGCTCGTCCTTGAGGGTGATGGGGTCGATGACGTCCCCGCGCTTGGCGAGGCCGATCATCACGCGGTAGAGGCGGCGGTGGCCTTCCCGGTGGAACATCCAGTCGTCGAGCAGCTCGGCGGCGCGCAACGCGGCGTCGGCGTCGAGCAGCATCGCGCCGAGCACGGCCTGCTCCGCTTCGGCGCTGTAGGGCGCCTGGCGGCCGGCGAACGCCCCCCCCTCAGGCGGCGTGGTCGTCGAAGATGCGGCGGGCGAGACGGACGTCATCCCAGGTCGGACGCTTCCAGTGGGGGTTCCGAAGGAGCGCGGCCGGGTGATAGGTGACGATGAGCGGCGTGCCCCGGTAGCGATGCACCTTCTGGCGCAGCTCGCCGAGCGCGGCGTTGGTCCCGAGGAGCGCGCGGGCGGCATTCTTGCCCATCGCCAGGATCACCTTCGGCCGGATCAGTTCGAGTTGCCGATGAAGGTACGGCGAGCAGGCCGTGACTTCCAGCGGCTCGGGATCGCGGTTGTTGGGGGGCCGGCACTTGAGGACATTGCAGATGAAGACGTCGTCCCGCGAGAGGTCGATCGCCTTGAGGATCTCGGTGAGGAGCTGGCCCGCGCGGCCCACGAACGCGAGCCCCTGCTCGTCCTCGGTGGCGCCCGGCGCCTCGCCCACGACGACCAGTCCCGCCTTCGGGTTCCCCTGCCCCGGCACGCTGTGCAGGCGCGTGTGGCCGAGGCCGCACTTGCGGCACGCGTCCACGACCTTCGCGATCTGTTCGAGTGACGAGAGCGCAGCGATCGGGTCGGCGGTGAAGAGATCGCCGCGGGGCGGCGCGTCGGCGATGATGCCCGCGGGGATCGGCTCAGCGGCGGCCGGCGAGCGCGTGCCCTGGAGGTCGCCGAGGCGAGCACTATCGGGGCGCAGCCCGGCGACTTCCGGGGCCCGCGCGAGTCGGCCGCTGTCCCCAAGCACCAGGTCTTTCTCGCCCATCTCGATCAGTTGTCGGAGGTAGCGCTGCCGAAGCTCATCCACGCTTGGAAAGTAACACGCCGACGCGATCCAGGATCAGGCTCGCCACCTCGTCCTTGGAGAGGAGCGGCAGCCGCTCGACCTTCCCCTTCGAGACGAGCGTGACCTTGTTGGTGCGGACCTCGGGACCCGCGCCTTCCTCGGTGGCGTTGTTCGCCACGATGAGATCGAGCTTCTTCGCCGCGAGCTTCTCCTGCGCGGCGGCGACCGGGTCACCGGTCTCGAGCGCGAACCCCACGATCACCGCGCCCTTCTTCCGCTTGGCGGCCGTCGTGGCGAGGACGTCCGGCGTCGGCTCGAGGTCCAAGCTCATCGCCCCCGCGCCGCGCCGCGCCTTGGTCTTCGCGGCACGCTTCGGCCGGAAGTCGGCGGGCGCCGCCGCCATGACGAGCAGGTCGGCCCTGGGCAGCGCCTTCCCCACCGCCGACGCGAGGTCGGCCGTCGTCTCGACCCGGACCACCTCGACGCCGAAGGGCGGCTCGAGCGCGCCGGGCCCCGCCACGAGCGTGACCTCTGCGCCGCGGCGCCACGCCTCGCGCGCCAGCGCGTAGCCCATGAGCCCGCTGGACCGGTTGGTCACCACCCGCACCGGGTCGAGCGACTCCCGGGTGGGACCGGCGGTCACCACCACGCGCGCGCCCGCGAAGGGCGGCGCCGCGAGGAGCAGCCGCTCCGCGTGCGCCACGATCTCTTCGGGCTCCACCATCCGCCCGGGTCCCTCGCCCTCGCCGTGCGCGAGTGGCCCCGTCGCGGGCCCGAGGATGGTGAGGTCACCCGCGGTGTTCCGCGACGCGAGCGTCTTGAGGTTGGCCCTGGTCTCCGGATGCGCATACATACGGTCGTTCATCGCGGGACAGAGGAGCAACGGCGAGCGGCGGGCGAGGAGGAGCGCGGTGAGGAAGTCGTCGGCGAGGCCCTGGGCCGCTCGCGCGATGAGGCGCGCGGTGGCGGGCGCCACGATGATCAGATCGGATTCGCGGCCGAGGCGCACGTGGTCGAGGGCACGTCCCGGGTCCCACAATGAGGTCACGACGGGCCGGCCGGTGAGCGCCTCGAAGGTGACGGGGCCGATGAACTGGGCCGCCGAGGCGGTCATCACCACGTCCACGGCCGCGCCGGCCTCGGTGAGGCGCCGCGCGACGGTGCACGCCTTGTAGCAGGCGATGCCGCCCGTCACGCC
>JBGPHD010000056.1:0-17127 GCA_041484135.1 Gemmatimonadota bacterium | reverse complement strand
CGTTCGCGAGCACCGGGTCCCGCGCCGCGGCGTCGCGCATCTGCCAGTAGCGCCGCGCGGCGCGGGGCTGGCGCTCCCAACTGTCCATCGCGTCGGTGCGCCGTCCGCTGGCGATCCAGAGATCGGCGGGGCCGAGGTAGACGGAGTTGCCGACCCCGGCGGCGTACCACGGCGCGGCCAGAGCGTCCCACGCCCGCGCCGCGGACACCGCCGCGGAGGTGTCCCGGCGCAGCAGCGCGGCGAAGCCCGCGGCCGCGTACGCCAGCCATTCGCCCGGCAGCCGGCGTTCCACCGCCCCGAAGTCGGTCAACGCCCCCACGGTATCGGCGGCGGCCGCGCGCAGGACACCGCGATAGAGCAGGCCCATCGGGTAGTCCGGTTCCACCGATACCGCCGAGTCGATCATGATCAGGGCGCCGGCCAGGTCGCCGTCGTGCCCCATGACCCACGCCAGGTTGTTGAGCGTGACCGCCCGCGCCGGGTCGAGCGCCAGCGAGCGCCGCATGGTGGCGGTCGCCTCCGCTCGCCTCCACTCCCGCAACCGCCCGCCATACTGGTGCAGCGCCTCGGCATTGGTCGGATCGAGTCGCACCGACCGCTCGAACGCGGCCCTCGCGCCTGAGGGGTCGAGTGGATCGTCGAGGTTGCGCACCATCGCGGTGGCCAGCCACGCCTCGCTGGAGGCGGAATCGAGCTGCACCGCCTGCCCGGCGGCGCGCCGCGCCGCCGGCACCTCGGCGGCCAGCGGCAGTCCCTCGAACTCGTAGTTCCACATCGCGGAAAGCGAGAAGGCGAGGCTGAGCCTCGCGTACGCCGCCGCGAAGCGCGGGTCGGCGGCGATGGCGGCCTGGTACTCCTCGGCGGCCCGCCGGATCCCGACGCGCGAGCGGCGCGCCAGCAACGCGTTGCCCGAGACGAAGTGCCGGTACGCCTCTTCGCTCTCCGTCGCGCGGCTGGACACCTGCGCGCGCTCGCCCGGCAGCAGCCGGCCACCGACGGCCGTCGCCACCGACTCGGCGATCTCGGCCGACAGGTCGAAGGCGTCCGACGCCGGCCGCACGTAGCTCGTGGACCAGACCAGTTGTTCTCCCTGGACGCGCACCAGCTCGGCCGTCACGCGCACCCGCGTCCCCACGCGGCGCACCTGCCCGCTCACGAGGTGCCCCACGTCCAGCACCCGCGCGGCCGTCTCGGGCGCCACGCTCTGCCCGCGGAACCGCAGCACGGCCGAGCGCGGCTTGACGTCGAGCCGCTGGAGCCGGCGCAGGCGCACGATGATCTCTTCCGTGAGGCCGTCGGCGAGGACGGCGTCGCTGGTATCGCTCGAGAGGTTGTCGAAGTAGAGCACGGCGACGCTGTTAGGCGGCGGGCCGGCGCGCGCGCCGCGGCAGGGCGGCGGGGTGCCCTCGGGACACTGGGCCGGCAGCGGAGTGGCGCTCACCAGGAGGGCGAGCAGTCCAGCGACGAAGGGGACGAAGAGATGGCGGGCGGGCGGGCGCCGGATCGAGAGGTCGAACGCGTGACCGGTCATCATGACAACTTACGGCTTTACCCAGGCGACCGTCGAGCCGTAGCTTGGGGCGACGCCCATGTCGATCGCCGCCCGCTTCATCACACCCGTCCCGCCCCGCCTCTGGGCCGCCGCCGCGCTCGCCCTCGCGGCCGCCCACCCCCTCGCCGCGCAGGACCGCGAGGACTACCCACTCGCCTGCCCGAGCGAGACCGAGCAGGCGCCCTGTCCCGGCACCGTCGTCCTCCCGCCGCGCTACGACCCCGCGCGCGCCTACCCGGTCGTGGTGCTGCTGCCGTACACCAACGGCTCCGCGGACCGGCTTCTCTACCAGTACACCGGCGACCAACGGTCCGTCGACGGGCTGCTGACTCCCCAGCACGAGTTCATCGTCATCCTCACCGCCGGCACCGGCAGTCCCTACGACTATGCGTCCGGCGACGACTGGTGGCGCACCATCCTGCGCTACGAGGCGCGCGTCAGGCACGACGTGGCCGCGCTCGCGGCCACGCACCGGATCGACACCACCCGCGTGGTGCTCGCGGGCTTCTCGTTAGGTGGTGACCTCTCGTGGGCCCTCGCCCTGCGCGACCCGGCGAGGTTCCGCGGCGCCGTCGTGATGGGGAGCCGCGCCAGCTACCGCGCCCGCCCCGCCGACCATCAGGTGCTCGCTCGGCGCGGCGCGCGCTTCTTCTTCACCATCGGCGCCAGCGAGGACGCGGCCCGCCTCGCCGGCGCCCGTGCGGCGGATCAGCTCCTCACCGGGCTCAATGTCGCGCACGAATTCCGCGAGATCCCGGGCGGCCAGCACATCGCGGCGCCGCTGCCGCTCTTCCTGGAAGCGCTGGATTACGTGCTGGGCGGGCCGTAGCCCGCGTTTCACGCCGGTCCGCGACCGGTGTCATCCCCACTCGGAACCGGGTGACTCAGAGTAATTAGTCACTTTCCATCAACGGTCTCACCCATTCGTGTACTGTCTCGGTACCGCGAAGTCCGCTAACGTGCCTCCAGTAGTCGAACCATGAGAGTCGGTGTCTTCAAAGGAGTCCACGTGAAGCGTTCCACGATCCTGCTTGCATCCATCGCCATGCTCGCGGCGTGCGGTGACCCCACCACGCCGATCACCACGCCCCCCGACACCACGGCCCCGCTGGTCAGCGCCTCCGGCCCCGCGAACGCCGCGACCGGCGTGCCACGGAACCCGTCCGTCACCGCCACCTTCAGTGAGGCGATGACCCCCTCCACGATCAACGCCACCACGTTCGTGCTGATGGATGGCGTGACCGCGGTCCCGGGCGTGGTGACCTACGCCGGCACCACCGCGAAGTTCGTTCCGACCGGCGCGCTCGCGTCGAACACCACGTTCACCGCCACGATTTCGACCGGGGCCAAGGACGCAGCGGGCAATGCGCTGGCCGCCGCGAAGACCTGGACGTTCACGACCGTCGCGACGTCGCTGACGGGTCCCGCGGCCGTGAATCTCGGCACCGCGGGCAGCTACGTCATCGTGGCGAAGTCCGGGGTCTCGACCACCGGCACGACCGCGATCGTGGGCGACATCGGCCTCAGCCCGGCCGCCGCGTCGTTCGTGACCGGCTTCGCGCTGACCGCCGATGCGAGCAACACCTTCTCGACCTCGGCCCTGGTGACCGGCAAGGTCTGGGCCTCCAACTACGCGGCGCCGACTCCGTCGAATCTGACCACCGCGGTGCTCGACATGCAGACCGCGTACACCGACGCCGCGGGCCGCCCGCTGCCTGACTTCACCGAGCTGGGCGCCGGCAACATCAACGGGATGACGCTGGCCCCCGGCCTCTACAAGTGGGGAACCGGCGTTTCCATCCCGATCGCGGTCACCCTCACGGGCGGCGCGAACGACGTCTGGATCTTCCAGATCGCGCAGAACCTCACGGTGGGCAACGGCGCCATCGTGACCTTGAGCGGCGGCGCGCAGGCCAGGAACGTGTTCTGGCAGGTCGCCGGCCAGGCCACCCTGGGCACCACCGCAAACTTCAAGGGCATCATTCTCTGCCAGACGCTGATCTCGTTCAACACGGGCGCTACATTGACGGGCCGCGCCCTCGCACAGACGGCGGTCACGCTCGACGCCACGGCCATCACGCAGCCGTAGTGCGACAGGAGCTGGTGACGCCCCGCTCGAGGTTGCGACCTCGGGCGGGGCGTCGTGCGTTCATCCGGGAGTTGGCGCGGCGATGATGGCGCGCCGCTTCCGGCTCAGCACCCCGGCTGCCACGAGCGTGAACAGGAGTCCCACCGGCAACGGCTCGAGGAAGGTGAGCGCGATGTTGACGAGCGGATTCCGGTACATCACCTTGAACTCCGCCATCTTCCGCGTCTGCTCGGCGATCTCTGCCTCCGTCGCTCCGGACCTTCTCGCCTTCTCGATGCTGTACGCCGCGTACTTGTCCAGGTAGTCCGGGGCCAGCTTGTAGTAGACCAGCTGCCACGTGGCCACGTAGCAGATGCTGCCCACTGCGGCGATCAGCAGGCCGACCTTGAAGGCCCGGCCGAAGGTCACCTGGCCGCCGGCCACGTTGTCGCGGTACGACTTGACCCCGACGAAGACCATGAGGAAGGCGAGCACCATCGACGTGTAGCCGATGATGAGGCCCTTTTCCCCGAAGCCGATCTGGTCCTTGAAGAGCAGGGCCAGGAGCATCATCGCCGACAGGATGGCGCCGGCAATGAGCCCGAAGGTCAGCACGATCTTCCGCATGGCAACTCCTGAGTGGTTGAGGGAGGCCGATCCTAACAGCCTCCACCGCCGCGCGCGTCACCCGAACGGATGATTCTGGACGATTCGCCGCGAGATCATACGAAAGTGGGGGGTGAACGACCGATCAGGGGATCAACCGGAGTTGCTTTCCCATCTGGACCGCCTGGGTCCGCCGCCGCGCGCCGAGCTTGTCGAACACGCGGCTCGAGTGCGTCTTGACCGTGTTCTCGCTCACGTGCACGCGCTCGGCGATCTCCTTGTTGCTCAGCCCCGCGGCGATCAGCTCCAGGATCTCCAGCTCGCGGGGGGTGATGCCGAGCGACTCGAGCTTGCGCTCGTCGCGGACGAAGTTGACGGGTGCCGGTACGAGGACCTCGCGCACCACCACGGTCTGGGTGCGCTTGGTGAGCCTGAGGCCGAGCCAGATGCCCACGCTCGCGAACACCGCGGCTACGAGCCCGCCATAGATCTCGACGGAATGCTCCACCACGAGCCAGCGGTACTCGATGAGTCTGAGCGCGGCGATGAGGATGCCGCCGAGGAGCCCGAAGAGGAGCACGTGCTTGCGCATCCCCCAATTCTACGAGCGTCCGGCTCGATGGGGAACGGCGCCCGGCGGTGCGGTGCACCGCCGGCCGGACTGACCGCCGTCTAGCGGGGAGCCTTCTCCCGCTTGACCCTGGCCCGTATGGCGCTGGCGCCAACGGCCGTAGCCACCACCGCCGCCGAGGCGAGGGCGGTCTTCTTCCTGCGATCGATCTTCTGCGCCTCGGCGCGCTTCTTCGCCACGGCCCGGACGACGAGCACGCTGCCGGCCACGGCGCCCAGCACCGCGGCGGCCTTGCCCATGGTCTTGAGCGCCGAACCCGCCTTCGCGAGCGTCCGCTTCCGTTTCTGCCTGTCCATGATCTTGTGCACGGCCTTGCTGATGGCGTTTGCCATGATGACGACCTTCAAGGTGGATGTTGGCTTGAAGGCTAGCGCGCCGCGCCGGTGTGGCCTATCGCCTGTGAGGTCTAGTCCCTCATCGGATCCAGGCTCCGGCACGCCGCCCGGAGCTGCGCGTCCGATAGCAGCGGCAACTGCGGGAGCAGCGGCAGCGACGCGTCGAGCCCGCGGATCTCCGCCGCGTGGGCCGTCATCCAGGCCAGCAGGCCGCGCATCACCCGCGCGTCCGCCTGGCCGTGCGGCGTGTTGTCGCCGACGGTGGCGTCCACGATGGTGGGAATGCCGAGCCGCGGCCGCGGCGCGAAGACCACCTGCGACAGCTTGGCGCGGAACTCCAGCTCCGGGGAGTCGAGCGGGCGGCTGAAGTGCAGGAGCCTCGAGAGCCACCCCGAGGACTTGTCGATCGCGTGACGGCCCTCGTGGGCGAAGATGCTGCTCTCCTGCACGTCGCGGTCGATGATGCGCTCGAACGCCATCTCGAGGTCGTGGCCACCAAGTCCGGCGGCGCGGAGCGAGTCGTAGAGTCCCTGCCAGGCGTCGCGCTGCATCCGCCGCCCGACGCTCGGGAAGTAGGTCACGGGGTTGGCGCGGCCGCGAAGGATGTCGGCGGCACTGTCGGCCGCGATCTGCACGTCGAACCGGCGCCGCGCCGCCGAGTCGGTGAGCGTGCGCCAGGCGACGAGGGGCGCCCGCGTGTACTCGGGCCGGATCTGGATGATGAGGTCGCCGGTCTGCCAGCCGCCGTGCGCCGAGCGGCCGTCCCAGGCCCAGCTCTGGAATCCGTTCGACACCATCCCGTCCAGCTCGGCGAACCGGAATCGTGCCGTGTGGCCGTACTGCGTGACGGTGCGCCGCTCCTCCACCACCCGGTGGCCGAAGTGCAGGTCGGCGTAGCCGCCCGTGGCGCCCAGGTTCCAGGTCGCGCCGAAACGACGGTCCAGCTCCGCGTTCAGCCGCTCGGGCGAGAACGGCGGCGGGGACCCGGCCCGATCGAGGTGGGGCCAGAGCGCCGTGCCTAACCGTTCCAGGCTGTCGCGCCACCGGCCGGCGTCGCCGCCGCGGAGGAGCGTCAGGCGGTAGAACTCGTCGGTGACGTCCTGCACGGCGGCGAGGTACGCGGCGTACGCCGTGATCTCCCGCTCGCGTGGGCCCTCGGCCGCTCTTCCCGCCGCGATGACGGCCGCGGGCACGAACATCCGCGAATCGGCCAGCGCTCCTGCCAGCCGCTCGCTCGAGCCCGGGGTGATGGTCTCGCCGGTCCGGAGGATCGCGTTGATGACCGATCGCGGCGCGGCCAGCGGGCCTCGCGTCGTGTCGCCGATCTCGACGAGGTAGTACGAGCGCCATCCGGCGGCCAGCGCCGCCATGTCCCCCGTGAGCGCCGCCACCGTGACGAGGAGCCGGGCGGGCTCCAGCTCGCCGGGGAACGCGGTGACCAGGGCACGCAAACGGTGGAGCGCCAGCGCCAGCAGCGTGTCGGGCACGGCGGCACCGCCGTCCCATCCGAGCCGCAGCCTCACGGCCGGCTCGATCACCGATCGGGCGAAGGCGAGGGTGGCGCTGGCGCTGTCGGGCATGGATGCGGCGGCGGCGAGCGCCTGGCGCGCCTTCGATCGCGCGCCCTCCCATGCGCCGAGGGACTGGAGCATGCGCGCGTGCTCGATCAGCAGGGCGACGCGTTCTCGCGCCGTCCGTGCCTCGATCGTGAGCAGCTGATGCGCGGTGAGGGTGTCGTGTCGGACGCGCCAGGCCAGGGTCGCGAGCGAGAGCCGCGCGTTATGGCGGTGGTCCGGCAGCGTGTCGCCGGCCAGCGCCTCGCGATAGGCGGCCTCGGCATCGGCCAGCCGGTGGCTCATGAACGCGGTCTGCGCCCTGACGTACGCGTCGAGCTGCTGCGCGCGCGCGGGTGAGGCCACGGCGGCGAGCCAGGAGAGTGCCGCGATCGGGATGAATACGGAGCGCATCACGGATACCAACCTACTGCCCGCCGGGAGCGGCGGCGACCGCCGTAACGTTCATGAAACACCGATCCCGTCGCTCTTCCGCCCGCGCCGGCCGACCCCTATGTTCGATGCGCGTCTTGCCGTCACAGGGCGAGGCCACTTCCCGCCCACCGATCTTCCCCGCAACGCACGGAAGACCCATGCGCCTCCGAATCGCGTCCCTCGCCCTCGTCACGCTGGCAGGCGTCAGCCTCTCCTGCTCCGACCAGGGGTCCACGGGCCCCGGCGCGCTCCGGCGGCCGCTGCTCGACGTCTCGACCGCCTCGCTCCCGCCGGTCCGCATCAGCGAGATCCACTACGACAACACCGGCGCCGATGTCGGCGAGCAGGTGGAGATCTCGGGCCCGGCCGGCACGGACGTGACCGGTTGGAAACTCATCCCGTACAACGGCGCCGGCGGCGCCTCGTACTCACCCAGCGTCACCTTCAGCGGCACGATCCCGGCCACCTGCGGCGCGCGCGGCGTCCTCCTCGGGGCGATCACCGGCCTGCAGAACGGGTCGCCGGACGGCATCGCGCTGGTGAATGCCTCGAACCAGGTCGTCGAGTTCCTGTCGTACGAGGGCACGTTCACCGCCACGAACGGCGCGGCCGTCGGCCTCGTGTCCGTGGACATCGGCGTCGCGGAGGCCGGGACCGAGCCCGTCGGCCAGTCGCTGGCGCGGTCGGGGTCCGGCACCTGGAGCGGGCCGGCGGCGAACACGTTCGGCGCCTGCAACGACGCCGACGAACCGCCGCCCCCCGCGACGGTGGTCACCGTCACCGTATCGCCGGCCACGGCCACCGTGACGCAGGGCGCGACCCAGACCTTCACGGCCACCGCGTTCGACGCGGCGAGCCAGCCCATCGGCGGCACGACGTTCACCTGGTCGAGCGACGCCTCTGCGATCGCCACGGTGAACGCGAGCGGCGTGGCCACGGGCGTCGCCCCGGGCGACGCGAACATCACCGCCACAGCGCCTAACGGCGTGACGGGCTCGGCCGCGCTGCACGTGGACGCGCCGGCGCCCCCCGCCCTCCCGGACACGCGCCTCGCCGAGATCCACTACGACAACCTCGGCACCGACGTCAACGAGGCCATCGAGGTCGAAGGCCCCGCGGGCACGGACCTCACCGGCTGGAGCGTGGTGCTCTACAACGGGAACGGCGGCGCCTCGTACAACACCCGGTCCCTGACCGGCACCATCGCCGACCTGTGCGACGGGCGCGGCGTGGTCGTGCTCAGCTACCCGCAGGACGGCATCCAGAACGGCGCCCCCGACGGTTTCGCCCTCGTCAACGGGACAGGCCAGGTGGTGGAGTTCCTGTCGTACGAGGGGTCGTTCACCGCGGCCGACGGCCCGGCGGCCGGCAAGGCGTCGGTGGACATCGGCGTCCTGGAGTCGAGCTCGCCGGTCGGGCAGTCGTTGCAGCGGAACGCGACGGGCGTGTGGCAGTCGCCGGCCGCGGCGACCTTCGGCGCGTGCAACGGCGGCGGCGGCCCGCCGCCCCCGCCGTCCTTCTCGTTCACGTTCACCGGCCGCGACCCGAATGGGGATCCGGCCCTGCCCGTGGGCTTCCAGGACCAGCTCTTCGTGACGGTGCGCGATGGCAGCGGCAACATCGTCACCGGGACCATCACCTGGTCGTCGGACACGCCGGCGCTCGCGACCATCGACCAGAACGGCGTGTTCACGGCGCTCGGCGCGGGCAGCGCGGTGCTGCGCGCTACGACGGAGGGCGGGGCCACCGGCACCATCGCGCTCCCCACCCGGACCGCCGTGGCCAGCACCACGGCGCAGTACGCCGGCAACACCGAGTTCGGCGAGCCTACCGACGCGGACCCGAGCGACGACTTCATCGTGCGCCACGACGAGTACACGTCGTCGTACAACCGCACCCGCGGCACGCCCAACTGGGTGAGCTACGATCTCGACATCACGCACTTCGGCGCCGAGGACCGGTGCGACTGCTTCACGACCGACCCCGCGCTGCCGGCGTCGTTCACGTCGTACACCACCAACGCGTACACCGGCTCGGGCACCTTCGCGGGGTACGGGATCGACCGCGGGCACCTGGCCCGCTCGTTCGACCGCACGTCGGCCAGCCTCGACAACGCGACCACGTTCTGGTTCACCAACATCGTGCCCCAGGCCGCCGACCTGAACCAGGGTCCGTGGGCGGTGATGGAGAACTATCTCGGCGATCTGGCCCGGTTCCAGAACAAGGAGGTGTACATCATCGCGGGCGTGGCGGGGAGCAAGGGCACCCTGAAGAACGAAGGCATCGTCACCATCCCGGCCAGCGTGTGGAAGGTGGCGGTGATCCTGCCGCGCGATCAGGGCCTGGGCGGCATCCGCACCTGGCAGGACCTCGAGGTGGTGGCGGTCATCATGCCGAACGATCCCGGCATCCGGAACGTGGACTGGCAGACGTATCGCACCACGGTGGACGCGGTGGAGGCGCTGAGCGGGTACGACGTCCTGGCCCTCCTCCCCGACCAGGTCGAGATCGCGGTGGAGAGCGGCACGCGCCCGCCGGTGGCGGCGGTGAACGGGCCGTTCACCGGGCTCGAGGGTTCACCGGTGGCGATGAGCGCCGCCGGCTCCACGGACCCGGACGGCGACGCGCTCACCTTCGCCTGGAGCTTCGGCGACGGCGGCACGGGCACGGGCGCCGACGTGGCGCACACCTATGCCCAGGACGGCACCTACCAGGTCCTGGTGGTGGCGACGGACATCCGCGGATTGGTGGACACGGCGAGGACGACGGTCACGGCGGGGAACGTCGCGCCGGAGATCGGCGCGTTCGACGGCGCCACGCTGCTCCGGGGTGAGACCTACACGGCGGGCGGCACCTTCACGGATCCGGGCGCGGACACTTGGACCGCCACGGTGGACTACGGCGACGGCGCGGGCTCGTCATCGCTGGGCCTTTCGGGGATGAGTTTCTCGCTCTCCCACCCGTACGCCCTGGCCGGGACGTTCACGGTTACCGTTCGCGTCACCGACGGCATCGACACCGCCCTACGTACCGCGACGGTCACGGTGCTCACGCCGGCGCAGGGGGCGCTGAGCGCCATTGCCATGATCGATCAGCTGATCGCGGGCGGGAGTCTCAGCGCGGGCAACGGCAACTCGCTCAAGGCCAAGCTCAATGCCGCGATCCACCAACTCGACCACGACACCACGCCGGCCATCAACCAGCTCGAGGCGCTCTTCCACGAGCTGGATGCCCTGGTGCGTACCCACCGGCTCCCCTCGGCGGATGCCGATGCGCTCGCGGCGCTCGTGAGGCGTGTGATCGCGTCCGTGGCGAGCTGACGCCGTCAGCCGCCCGCGCGGACCTGATGCCGGGGGAGTCCGGCGGGTGACCTGAGGCTCAGAGCCTCTGGAGCAGTTGCACGAACCGGGGTTCGCTCCGGAGCGAGTCCAGGTCGGAGTCGTTCTCGATCCACGCCTTGTGGCCGAAGCCGTTCTGCGTCGCCTGCTCGAGGCACCGGAGCGCATCGTCCGTCTTGCCCGCCAGCGAGTACACGCAGCACACGTTGTAGAGCACGGCCGAATCCTCCGGATCCACCGCCAGCGCCCGGCTCGCCCACTCGAGGGCCCGTTCCGTCTCGCCCATCTGGGTGAGCGCGCCGGCGCCGAGGTAGAGGGCCCGCGCGTCGTCGGGATTGAGCTCGAGGTGCCGCTCGACCAGCTGGCGGCCGCGCTGCAGGGCCGCCTCGGCGTCCGCGGTGCGGCCTAACGAGCGCAGCGGGCTGGTCATGAGCAGGGTCGTCTGATAGTCCTCCGGACGCACGCGGGAGGCTTCCTCGTAGTGCCGCACGGCGTCGGCGTACTTGCTCTGCTGGAAGGTGGCCCGCCCGTAGAAGTAGTGCGCGTCGAAGAGCCGCGGATCGAGCTTGATCGCCTTCTCGAACTCCTGCTCCGCCTCCTCGTACCGCTTGCTCAGCGAGACCGCCAGGCCGCGCGCGGCGTGCGCCTCCGCCAGCTCGGGATCCAGCTCGAGCGCCTTCCGGCTGTAGGTGTCGGCGCCATCGATGTTCGAGCGGCTGCCGTCCCAGTACATGTAGAGGAAGGAGCAGCAGTCGGCGGCGCCGGCGTAGGCGCGCGCGTAGCCGGGGTCGATCTCCATCGCACGCTCGAACATCCGCCGCGCATGCTGGATGCCGGTCCGGCGGAACTGGTGCAGGAACTGACGCCCCCGGAGGTAATAGTCGTACGCCTCCACGCTCTCGGCCGGCGTCTTCTCGATGGCCTTCTTCTCGCGGTCGCTCAGGACCACGCGCAGCGCCTTGACGATGTTCTCCGCGATCTCGTCCTGGATCGCGAACACGTCTTCGAGCTGCCGGTCATAACGCTCCGACCAGAGGTGATACCCGTCGGCCACGTTCACGAGCTGCGCAGTGACCCGGAGCTTCAGGCCCGCCTTGCGGACACTCCCCTCCAGCACCGTGCCGACCCTCAGCTTCCGACCGATCTCGGCGATGTCCTCGTTCTTCCCCTTGAACGCGAAGGACGAGGTGCGCGACACCACCTGCAACGCCTGCACCTTGGTGAGCGCGTTGATGATCTCCTCGGCGATCCCGTCGGTGAAGTACTCGTTCTCGGGGTCGTTGCTCATGTTGACGAAGGGCAGCACGGCGATGGACTTCCCGGCGGCCGTGGCCTGCGCGGCCTGCACGGCCGGTCCGGTGGAGGTCCCGGGCGGCGTCGTCCCGGTGTGCACCACCAGCGCCTGCGCCAGCTGCGCGCCGGTCGCATAACGGTCCGCGGGCACCTTGGCGAGCGCCTTCGTCACCGCCTGGTCCACCGACTCGGGGACCGTGGGCCGCGCGGCCCGGATCGACGGCACCGGATCGGTGAAGCGCTTGGTGATGATCACCTGCGCGGTGGGGCCGGTGAACGGCGCCACCCCGGCGAGCATCTCGTACAGCACGCAGCCCAGGCTGTAGACGTCGCTCCGGCCATCCGCGTCGGCGTCACCCGAGGCCTGCTCCGGACTCATGTAGGCGGGAGTCCCCACCGACATGCCCGTCTGGGTGATGGTCGGGCCCCCCGCCGCGCTGATGGCCTTGGCGATCCCGAAGTCCGTCACCAGCGCTTCGCCCTCGTGCAGCATGATGTTCTCGGGCTTGATGTCCCGGTGCACCACCTGCTGGCGGTGGGCGTAGTCGAGCGCCGCCGCCACGTCACGCGCGATGGCGAGGGCTTCCTCCACCGGCAACTGGTGCTCGCGGGTGAGCCGCTGCCGCAGGGACTCGCCGTCCACGTAGGGCATCACATAGTAGAGGAGGTCGCCGGCCCGGCCCGAGTCGTGGAGCGGCACGATGTGCGAGTGGTTGAGCCGCGCGGCGACCTTGATCTCGCGCAGGAACCGCTCCGGGCCCAAAGCGGCGGCCAGCTCCGGATGCAGCACCTTGAGCGCGACGGACCGGTCGTGCTTGAGGTCGCGGGCGAGGAAGACGGTCGCCATGCCGCCCTGGCCGATCTCCCGCTCGATGGAGTAGCGGTCCTTCAGGGCGTCGCGCAGGCGGGTGGCGATGTCGGTCATGGGGCGAACGGGTCGCGGATCACCGGGGGGAACTTAGCGCCCGATGGATGCCTCTGCGACCTCGGGAAGCAGGCCGGATGTCACGGGGAATGCACCGGCACCGGCACGGGTCGGGCGTCGCCCGACGTGCCGATGCCCAGCTCGCCGTACAGGTTCCATCCCCAGCACCAGGCGGCGCCGCCCGCGATGAGGCCGCAGGTGTGCTGGAAGCCGGTGGTGAGCTGGGTGAACAGGTGGCCACCGGCGACCGCGGTCGGCACGAGCCGCGTCGCGGTCGTCCCGTCCCCGAGCTCGCCGCCGGGGGAGTTGTAGCCCCAGCACCAGGCCGCGCCCCCCGCCGTCAGCGCGCAGGTATGCGCCTCGCTCACCTCGATCTCCACGAAACTCATGCCGCCGGAGGTCGCGGTGGGCACGTTCCGCGTCGTGGTGGAACCGTCGCCCACCGCCCCCCGGGCGTTGGACCCCCAGCAATTGGCGGCGCCGCCGGTCAGGAGCCCGCACGTGTGGTAATGCCCGACGCCGATGCGGGAGAACTGGAGCCCGCCGCTCACCGGGTACGGTCCGGGCCTGACCGCGCCCTCGGTGCTGTCGCCCAGCACGCCCGACTGACCGACGCCCCAGCAGTAGGCCGCGCCGCCGCCGGCGATGGCGCACGAGTGGCTGATGCCGGTCGCCATCCGGACGAACCGGAGGCCTCCGACCACGGCGGTGGGGGAGAGTTTGGCGAAGGGGGTCCCGTCGCCAAGGGCCCACATCCAGTTCCCGCCCCAGCACCAGGTCACGCCGGGGGCGGTGCGCGCGCAGGTGTCGGAGTTGTTGGCGGAGATATCGACGAAGACGTGTCCCCCGACCACCAGGCTCGGGGCGAGGCGGGACCCGGAGGAGTCGCCGCCGCCGAGCTGCCCGACCTCGTTCGCGCCCCAGCACCAGGCCGCCCCGCCCGCGGTGAGCGCGCAGGTGTGCTTGTAGCCCGGCGCGATCGCGACGAACGACATCCCGCCGCTCACCAGCGTCGGGATCTTCCTGATGTTCCCGGTGGTGCCGTCACCGACCTGGCCGGTGTCGTTCAAACCCCAGCAATAGGCCGCGCCGCTCTTGCTGAGGGCACAGGTGTGACTGAAGGCGGTCCGGATCTGCGAGAAGGGGACCGGTGTGCCGTCGCCGCCCGTGACCGTGAGCCGCGCCTCGCCCCGCACGGAGCCCGCGGTCGCGACGATCCTGGTGGTCCCCGCGCCCGCCGCGACCAGTACCCCGCTCTCGTTCACCGTCGCGACGGCCGCGGACTGCTCGGTCCAGCTGACGGGGCCGGTCGGCATCGACCCGCCGTTCTGATCGCGGCCCGTCGCGACCGCCGTGGCCGTCTGCCCGACCTGGATGCTGCCGGGCGTGAGGTCCACGGTGATCGTCGCGAGGGCGGAGGCTGGGCTGTCGGGCCCGTGGGCGCACGCGGCGACGATGATGGCGATGGCGAGCCCGAGGCCCCGCGCCGAGGCGCGGTGCATGGTACCGGACATAGAGTCTCCGCGAGACGAAGCGGGGGGCGTACGCCGACCACGGCTGCAAGACGGTAGGTCGTCGATAGATACCCGCGCCCGGCATCGCGCGCTATCCATCGCAGGGCTGCCCTCCATCGTCGCCTGGTGCCATGGATGGATACGCGGACGGCGTCGCCGCGCGTCGTGGACAACGCGCGACCGCTCAGCCATGATTACCGCCGTGCATCCCCGACCCATCACCGTATTCCTCACCGCGCTCGCGCTGGCGCTCGCGGGGCCGCTCCTCGCCCAGCGCCCCGACCGCACGGCGCTCGCCGCGCGCGTGGACACCATCGCGCGCGGTGCGATGGCCGCCGAGCGGATCCCCGGGCTCTCGATCGCGGTGGTGCGCGGCGCCGACACCATCGTCGCGCGCGGCTGGGGCTACGCCGACCTCGAGAACCGGGTCCCCGCCACCGCGCAGACCGTGTACCGCATCGGCTCGATCACGAAGCAGTTCACCGCGCTCGCCATCATGCAGCTGGCGGAGCAGGGCCGGCTCAGCCTGAACGACACGCTCCAGCGCTTCGTCCCGTCCTTCCCCACGCCCGGCCGGCACGTCACCATCCGTCACCTGCTCACCCACACCTCGGGGATCCCGTCCTACACCTCCATCGGCCACGCGTGGCAGGACAAGATGCGGCTCGACCTGCCGCACGACAGCCTGCTCGCGCTGGTGCGGGACCGGGCGCCGGATTTCCCGCCGGGCGAGCGGTTCCTCTATGACAACACCGGCTACTACCTGCTCGGGATGGTGATCGAAGCGGCGAGCGGGCAGTCCTGGGCGCACTACCTCGCGACCCACGTCTTCGCGCCGCTCGGTCTCTCGGCGACGACGTTTTGCGACACGCGGCCGCTCATCGCGAACCGCGCGCAGGGCTACCAGTCGGACTCTTCGGGGATCATCAATGCGGACTTCATCAGCATGGGCCAGCCGTTCGGCGCGGGATCGCTCTGCTCCACCGTGATGGATCTGCTGGCGTGGCAGCGGGCGCTGGCCGGCGACCGGCTCCTCCGGCCCGGCGGCTACGCGACCATGAGCACGCCCGGGCGCCTGACGAACGGCACCGCGACTGGTTACGGCTATGGTCTGGGCGCGGGCGAGCTGAACGGCCACCGGAGCATCGGTCACGCCGGCGGCATCAACGGGTTCAGCTCGATGTTGAGCGTGTTCCCGGACGACAGCCTGGTCGTGGTGGTGCTGGCGAACAGCGAAGAGGCGAACACGAGCCGGATCGCGCAGCGCATCGCGCGCGCGGCGTTCGGCATCGCGGAGCCGGTGGTGCGCAGCCTTCCGCTCACCGCGGCGGAGCGGGCGCGCTACGCGGGCACGTACCGGCTGAACGACGCGCTGGATCTCCGGGTCTTCTCGCTGGGCGACAGCCTGATGGCGCAGGCTACCGGTCAGGGCGCGTGGCGCCTGCTCGCGCAGGGCAACGATGCGTTCCTGGCGTCGTTCGATCCCGATGTGGGCATCACGTTCGAGATGGCCGCCGGCCGCGCGACGGCGCTGATCCTGCATCAGGGCGCGCCACGGAGGGCGCCGCGCATCAACTGAGGGGCGCCGGAACTCCCACAGGCGCACTCCCCTTTGGCGCGCGGTACGTGCTTCGCACTTGACGGCTACCTGACACGCGCCCCATAGACTCGGGACTGTCATCCACAGGCACGGGGCACCCTTGAGCGGCGGGACGAATCTCCTCTTTGGATGGGGCAGCATCCTCGCCGGTTTCCTCACCGGCGCGGTGGCCGGTCTCTCCTTCTGGCGTGAGGAGTGGCTCGGCGGCTACGACGCATGGCGCCGGCGGATGGTGCGCCTCGCCCACATCTCCTTCTTCGGCCTCGGCCTGATCAACATCGCCTACGCGCTCAGTCTGACGCCCTTCGGACTTTCCGACGGAGCGGGAGTGCTGCGCTGGTCCTCCCCGCTGCTCATCATCGGCAACGTCACGATGCCGACGGTCTGTTACCTCTCGGCCTGGCGGATGCCGATGAGGCACCTCTTCGTGGTGCCGGTGGCCAGCGTCGTGCTCGGCGTGGTGCTCTTCCTCGGCGCGGCGGGTGCGCGATGAACGTCGGACTCGTGGCGATGAGCGGCATCCGGTGCCGCAACGCCGAGCTGATGAGCGTCGGGCTCACGCTTCCCGGCTTCGTAGAACGGAGCAAGGTCATCGCCTCGCTCCCCAGCCTCGGCCTGCTGACCCTGGCGGGTTTGACGCCGGCGAAGCACCGGATCCACTACCTCGAGGTCCCGGACATCCGCGCCGCCGATACGCTGCCCATGGGCTTCGACCTCGTCGGCGTCTCGAGCTTCACCGCGCAGGTCGAGGAGATGTACGAGCTGGGCGACCGGTTCCTCGCCGCCGGCGTGCAGGTGGTCCTCGGCGGCCCGCACGTGAGCTGCCTGCCCGAAGAGGCGGCGGGGCACTGCACGAGCGTGGTGATCGGCCACGGCGAGCTGCATTGGCGCCAAGTCCTCGCCGACGCCGAGGCGGGGCGGCTCCAGCCCACGTACGGCTCCCGCACGGACAACTACGACCTTGCCGATGCGCCGATGCCGGCCTTCGAGCTGCTGGACATCTCGCGCTACAACCGTCTGACGGTCCAGACCAGTCGCGGGTGCCCGTTCCGCTGCAGCTTCTGCGCCGGATCGTTGCTCTTCTCGCCGCGATACCGTCAGAAGCCGGCGGAGAAGGTGCTGGCGGAAGTGGACAAGATCCTCACGATCTGGCGGCGCCCCTTCCTCGAGCTGGCCGACGACAACAGCTTCGTGAACCGCGAGTACTGGCACGAGCTGCTCCCCGCGCTCGCCCGGCGGCGCATCCGCTGGTTCACCGAGACCGACATCTCGATCGG